>JBNMOQ010000010.1:0-45622 GCA_051275055.1 Candidatus Pelagisphaera sp. | reverse complement strand
TTGAGAGTGATGACGATTTTTGTGCCGCGACGTAGGTCGTCGGCTTCTTCTACTTCGTAGCTGCCGGCGCCTTCGCTGGTCCAGACGTGACCCTTTTCGTCTTCTTTCCAGGAGCGCGAGTAGACTTTGACTTGGTCGCCGACCATGAATGCGGAGTAGAATCCGACGCCGAACTGACCGATTAGGTTGGCGTTTTTCTCGCCGCCTTCTTTGAGGGCTTCGAGAAACTGCTTGGAGCCAGAGTGGGCGATTGTACCGAGGTTGCCGACGAGCTCTTCCTTAGTCATTCCGATCCCGAAGTCTTCGAAGGTAATGGTGTTAGCCGTTTCGTCTGTCGTGATGGCGACTTCGAGTTCGGTTGAATCATCGAAGATGTTTTTTTCCGTAATCTTTAGATGACGGAGTTTTTCGAGAGCATCGGATGCATTGGAGATCAATTCGCGTACGAAGATTTCTTTCTCGGTGTAAAGGGAGTGGATGACGATATCCAAGAGTTGTTTGATCTCTGCCTGGAATTCGTGTTTTTCGACGTTTTGCGTGCTCATTGTATTTTAGATGTGTTGATTGAAAAAAGTGAAAGATAGATGCGTTATGCACCAAATCGCTGGCTTCAAGTTCAATTTTGCATGATCGGGCAAAGAGATCGTTTGAAAAAGGGAAAATGAATGCATTCGGCTTAGGGCAAAAGGCGTTCTTTAGGTGTAACGGATACGTGGTTCAGCACGTTCTTTAATCGAATCGATAAATAATGCCACAAACCATTCTTAGAATCGCAGGGCCAGTTATTTTTCTTATTGGCATATCTATTTGGATGACTGGGGGAGCTCGGGCAGGATTTTCCAATACTTCAATCGTATACGTGGAAATCGACGAGATCACGGGAATTGAATCCAAGAAATACGAAGACGGATTCGTTCCGGGATTGGAGTTTATGGCGATTGGTTTTTTTGGCTTCGCGGTTACGCTCGGCGCAGCAGCTTTTTTCGAGAACAAACGACAATCTTAATTAAACCGTACATTTATATGATGAAGCGCATTCTAGGAACTATCGCTGGCCTTTCTTTGGCTGTTAACGTTTTCGCCGGTTCGGCGACTTTTGATTTCACGGACCCAAGCGGGGTGAGCAATCTTTCATTCGACATGACTGCTCCGGTCGAGTCGATCAGCGGATCAGCGGATGGGATTTCCGGATCGATTGATTTTGATCCTGCAAAACCGGAAGCTACAAGCGGCACGATTTCTGTGGCGACGAGTTCGCTCATGGTGCCGAAGGGTAAAATGCGCGATCACATCATGGGTAGCATGTGGATGGATGCTAAAAAATATCCAGAAATGAAGTTCGAACTTTCGGGAGTTTCGGGAGTTAAAGCCGCAGGCGATGGCGTTTTCAAAGGTCAAGCCAGCGGTACGATGACAGTGAAAGGTGTTACCGAGGAGTTGACTACGGAAGTGACGATCAAGCATTTAGCAGGAAAACTCGGAGCTAAATTGCCCGGAAAAAAGGGCGATCTATTAGTTGTTAGCGGCACGCTTATCGTGAAGCGCGACGCATTCAATATCAACAAGGGTCAGAAGTTGGACAAGGTTGCCAACGATATTCACATCGGATTGAACCTGATTGGCTACTCGGAGAAATAGTAGTTGGAGTAAGCGATTTTAAAATACGAAAGCCCGCTGGTTAGAGCGGGCTTTCAGATGTTGGTGGTGCGGTTAGTACGGTATGGAAAAAGTGGTTATTTGGACACTTCTGTTTTGTCTAACACGAAGCGGTCGATCAAATCCATCATGAGTTCGATCTTGGGTTTGCTTCCCCAATCATCGGCTCCGACTGATTTGCATTTTATAATCATTTGATCGTTTATGAGCGATGAAAAGACGACTACGGGAATGTCCAATTGAAGGTCTTTTTTGATGGTTCTGCAAAGAGTGAGTCCGTCCATGACGGGCATTTCGATATCGGTGAGCACTATATTGACGAAATCCGAAAGAGGCTGTCCGGAATCCGTGGACTGCTTCACGTAGTCATTGATCCTGTCGAGCCCTTCTTGGCCGTTGGTCGCTAGCTCGATATTGGAGAAGCCTACGTCTTTGAGTTGAGTTGCGACCATTTTTCGGATCATTGGTGAATCTTCGACGAAGAGAATTTTTACGTGATCGCGTGATTTGCCGTGGCTTTCTATGCGTTTGATCCTCTCGGCGTCTAGTCGAATGCCAAGGTTTGGATTGACGGTAGTCAGGATGTACTCGAGATCGAGAACGAGAACGAGGTGATCTTCTAAGCGGATGACCCCGTTTACGTATGGGTTTTCGTGATTTAGAGCGTTGTTGATCGGTTCGAATTTCTTCCAGGAAACCCGATGGATACGTTCGGCGCCGTCGATTGTGAAGGCTATAACTTGGTCGTTGTATTGGGTGACCAGTATGAGTCCGCGGCTTGGGTCGGTGATTTTGCTTTCCACTCCTAGGATCAGTCCTAGGTCGAGCGTCATTACTGGTTTATTGCGGTAGCTGATCGAGCCAAGAACGCCGGGAGGGGAGAGGTCGGTGCGAGTGATCTTTATCTGATCACGTTGTACGATCTGGCTGACCTTGGCCACATTTACGCCGTAGTGGTGTCCGCCGAGGTTGAATTCGAAGATCTCTACTTCATTCGTTCCAGCCTCGAGGAGAATGTAGCCTTGATTTGAAGTGGGGGAAACGTTGGTTGCCGATGCCATACTGTATTCGTATTAGTCTCTATGTTGAAAATATGATTTACGTCCTGTTTAGGGGCGTTTCGTCCTTATCAACGACTAGGAAAAAGCAGTACTTGAGATTGAAATGGCTATAATTCGCTAAAATCTAATGAGAAATAGACTCTAAGCGCTTTCTCTTGGGTAATCGACGACTGAATCTTAGGTCAGTTGATAACGTTCGATAGAATCGCGCAATCGCTTGGCACCTGGACTAGTCCTTCTCGACGTCAGGGGTCTCTATCTCGAAACCATGTATTTTATCTTTCTCCTCTGGGGTGGTGAGAACCTTGTAGAGGCACCAACTAAAAAGAGTGGTAACCGTTCCTACAGAAATGATCATTATGATCCAGCCGCCTAATGTCATGATGCGTTATCTCCTTCGTTCGAGGTTTTGAATTTTGGCGCAATCGCGGTCAGCATCGTGATGAATCCGGTCACTAGAATAATAAAGAGAACGCTGAATCGAGCGACGTTGTTTGGTTCAATGAAGAGGTCTTTTACGTAAGCCGAGTATTCTTGCTGTCCGGTAATGATGTTATAGCCGAAAATGTTTTGCACCGACCAGAGAGCGAAAATGCAGAGCAAGAAGGCCGGGGTAACGTACTTCATTATGAAACCGTAGATTGGTGGGACGCGAAACAAGGCACCCTCATTGGCCATCGCGAGTCCTTTCTTGATTCCAATGACCCATCCGAAAATGATGATCTGAATGGTCGCCAAAACAAATATGAGGAAGGTCCCCACCCAGAAATCGATCGTGTCTAGCGCCTTCAGGTCTTTGCTGAAGTAAACGACGAAACTACAACCCAGTGCTGTGATGACCCCTAGGATAGTGACCGATTTATGACGATCGATGTCCAGCGCTTCTTCGAGGAAGGCAATGCCGGGTTGAAGCATCGAGAGCGAACTCGTGACCGCGGCGAGAAAGAGCAGAAAGAAGAATAGAAACCCAAACAGCTGTCCGGCTGGCATAGACGCGAAGACCATGGGCAGGGCATTGAATCCGAGTCCGAGAGTTGAGCCGGCAGTTCCGGCGATCCCAAGGAAGGCGAACGCAGCTGGTATGGTGATGAGTCCCCCTAGTCCGACCTCACAGAATTCATTGGCCGATGTCGCGGCCAGGCCGCTTAGGACGACGTCGTCTTTTCGTTTTAGATAGCTGGCGTAGTTTATGATGACTCCGAATCCTATGCTGAGCGAAAAGAAGATTTGTCCAGCGGCGTCGAGCCAGAGTTGGAAATTTAAAAGCTGCTGGCCGAGCGATACTTGACGAACGCGAAGCGAGCTATCTGCGGCCGCTTCGGTTGTCGCTGTGGCGATGGCGTGATCTCCTACGACTTCGTTGATCTTGCTCCACATTCCGTCCGCGTCTTGCGACTCGACGATCGTCTTAACCGGATTCCACATGTATCCGAGCCCATTCATTACATTCAAATCGGGCTTGGAAGCGTCGGGTGTTCCTATGGTGAGAACACGAATCAAGACGACGACAGCCAGTATCATCAAAGCCGGCATGGCGTATTTGCAAAAGAGTTCAATGCCGCGCGAAAGCCCTCGGTAGATGAGGATGAAATTGAGGATGAAAACACAGATCAAGAACCAGCCGACTTGCTTGATTCCAAAGCCGAATGCGGAACCATCGGCTCCGGCTCCCACAAAGGTCCCGAAGAAATCACTAGCTTCTTGGCCGGTTTGGAAATCGAGATTTCCCGCTAAAAAATTGACTGAATATCCCAAGCACCACGATTCGATATAAACGTAGTAGGTGTAGATCATGATCGGGATCAGTACTCCGAGTACGCCAAGGTACTTAAATTCAGAACGCCCGGTTATGGCAGCGATGATTCCCGGGCTTGAGTAACGTCCCTTCTGACCGCCAGCTCGACCCATGGCCCATTCTGCCCAACAGATGGACAGGCCGATAATTAGGAAGGAGACGAAGTAGGCTAGCATGAAGGCGCCGCCACCGTGCTTTGCCGCTAATCCAGGAAAGCGAAGGAAATTGCCGAGTCCAACAGCGCTTCCGGAAACGGCTAGGATAATGCCGATTCGGGAATTCCAGGACTCCTTGGGGTTGGTGGAACTCATTGGAGAGGGTTTTAGGGCCGCGTCGATTGAAGGCCAGGAAAAAGAACATGACGCTGGACTTAGCTGTCAGGAGCTTTCTTTATCCTCTCTTCACACACTCATGTTTTCATTAGTCGACAGGTACGTATTTTTAGAGTGGCTCAAGATCTTCTGTTTGGTTCTTGGGGCAACGTTTGGCGTGTTGTTGATTGTCGAGATCCAAGACAGCTTTACGGATCTGTTGGACTACGACGCAACAGTCGGGAATATCGTGTTCTATTACCTCGTTACAGCCCCGAGTTTTTTGACGATAACAATACCGGCTGCGATTTTAGTATCCATATTATACGCGTTGGGACTATTTCATCGGAACAATGAATTCTTAGCTTTCAGAACTGCGGGCCTGAGCGTTTCGAGGATCACGCGCACGCTCTGGTTTTCCGGTTTAGCATTTTCGGCGGCGATGTGGTTTTTGAATGCAAGTTTGATTCCTTGGTCAGTCGAGGCGTCGCGAAAGTTGTGGGACCAGTTGGAGCATTCCCATCAGGCGAAAACGATCGGCGTGGAAAAGGTGGGATTGGTGTACAGTCTGGCGTTCGATAATCGTAAGGAAAACCGGATGTGGTTTATCAATCGGTACAGCGAGTACAATAATCTGGGATATGGCGTATCGGTTTCCATGATGGACGAGGATCGTCATGAAGTCCGAAGGATTACAGCTACCGAAGGGTATTACAGCGAGTTCGATGGGTTTTGGGTTTTTCTGAATGGACGCGATAGTCGTTTTGCGGCGGCTGATGGGGAAATGTTGAGAACATTGCCTTTTGAGAAATTGGAAGCGAAGGAGGTCGATGACGATCCTAGTTTAATGCTGATTTTTGGTGAGCTCCCGAAGGATTTGTCGTTTTTGGAATTGAAGAAAATAACCGAGAATTTCGAGCTCGAAGAGCATCCCAAGGTTCTTGATTTTCAAGTGCGTTTGCATGCCTTGATGGCTGGAGCGGCCAGTTGCCTTATCGTGACAGGGTTGGCTATTCCATTTGCTGTTTCCGGGATACGGGTGAACCCGGCGGTGGGCATTTCGAAGTCGATAGCATTGTTTTTCGGATACTATATTTTGGTTAATATTCTCAACTCACTTGGAAAGCAGGAAATATTGTCACCTGAAGTGGCGGCGTGGACGCCCAATGTTTTCATGGTCATCTTGACCTACGTTCTGATCCGCCGCGTGCGGTGATGTGAACGGGTCGATCGATTATGGCCTCTGCTAGAAAAGCGAACGCAACGAAATCGCGCCTTACCTTATGAATCGAACGGAAATCGTTACTCTCCTTGCCAGCGAAAGCGAACGCGAAAGTATCCTAGCCCAAGGCTGGGTGCGCACGCGCCGCGACTCGAAGGATTTCTTCTTTCTCGAATTAAACGACGGGTCTTGTCTGAAGAACCTGCAAGCGGTCGTAACGCGCGACGTGCCAAACTTCGAGGAGCTCAAGGCTATTAGTACTGGTGCGTCTGTATCTGTAGTTGGAAAACTGATAGCGTCGCAGGGCAAGGGTCAGTCGTGGGAGATCCAAGCGACGGAAGTGACGCTTATCGGCGCGGCGGATGAGAGCTTTCCGTTACAGAAGAAACGTCACTCGATGGAGTTTTTGCGCGAGATTTCTCACCTGAGGCCGCGGGCGAATTTGTTTGGAGCGATCTTCAGAGTGCGGAGTCGATTGTCCTTCTCGATCCATCGGTTTTTTCAAGAGCATGGTTTTTTCTATGTGAATACGCCGATCATTACTTCGAGCGATTGCGAAGGAGCGGGCGATATGTTCAAAGTCACTACGATGGATGTAGACAAACCGCCTCGCTCGGAAGACGGCGCATTGGACTTTTCGAAGGATTTCTTCGCACAGCCGACTTACCTAACAGTTAGCGGTCAACTGGAAGGCGAGGCATTCGCAACATCTCTCGGAAAGATCTATACATTCGGGCCGACCTTTCGGGCGGAGAACTCGCACACATCGAGACACGCGAGCGAGTTTTGGATGGTGGAGCCGGAGATCGCTTTTTGCGATTTGCAGCAGGATATCGATTGGGCGGAGAAGTTTGTTAAGTGGGTTGTTAAAGATATTCTGGATACGTGCAAAGAGGATTTGGAGCTATTCTTCAACTTCGTGGATAAGGGACTCCAAGAGCGTTTGAAGTTCGTCGTCGAGCGACCGTTTCATCGCGTTTCCTATACTGAGGCCGTAGATATTCTATTGGCTGCGGATCAGAAGTGGGAATATCCCGTGGAGTGGGGGACGAATCTCCAGTCGGAGCATGAACGTTATCTTACCGAAGTGCATTTTAAAAGTCCGGTGACGGTTTACGACTACCCGAAGGATATTAAACCGTTCTACATGCGCATAAACGACGATGGGAAAACCGTCGCTGCAATGGATGTATTGGTGCCGGGGATTGGCGAGATCGTCGGAGGGAGCCAGCGTGAAGAACGTTTGGAAGTTTTGTTGGAGAATATGAAAAAGCATGGAGTTAGCGAAGTCGACTACAGTTGGTACGCGGACTTGCGACGTTACGGAAGCGTGCCTCATGCAGGTTTCGGTTTGGGCTTCGAGCGACTGCTGATGTTTGTGACAGGCGTGGCGAATATACGGGATGTGATTCCGTTTGCACGCACGCCAGGCAGCGCGTAACCGAGCTGGGCGATGAGTCGATCTATTCAATTTTATAACCGTTACACCGGGGAGGTGGAGACGGAAACCATCTACGGTGAATCGTATTTGCGATGGACCTACGAGAATCCTTTCGGTCGCTTGGCGCTAAATCTTCTGGTTAAACGTTCGCTGTTCAATGCTTGGTATGGCTGGCGAATGGATCGTCCGGCGAGTCGTAGCAAAGTGGAGCCATTTATCGAGCAGTATGGGATAGATATGGGGGAGTGTCGTGAAAGCGGCGAATCGTTTAAAACGTTCAATGGCTTTTTCTATCGTAAGCTGACCGAAGAGGCTCGGCCGATCGCGTCGGGCGAAGGGATAGTGAATCTACCTGCTGATGGTCGACATATGGCGATTCCAGATTTGTCGCAGGTTGATCAGGTTTACGTGAAAGGTCAGGGCTTCGAGTTGGGTAAGTTTTTGGGAAGCTCAGAATTGGCGGAGCGATTTTCTGGCGGATCGGTAGTTATCTCGCGTTTGTGTCCGGTGGATTATCATCGTTTCCATTCTCCGGTTGCAGGGACCTTGGTCGAGCAGCGCGAGATTGACGGCTCTTTGTTCAGCGTTAGTCCGATTGCACTGTGTCGAAAAGTCGGATACTTATGGGAGAATAAGCGCGTATTAACTACTATCCAAACGGAAGCCTATGGTCTTGTCGCCTTTGTCGCTATCGGAGCGACTTGCGTGGGACGTATTCACATGACTCGCGCAAAAGGAACTCGAGTTGAGCGAGGCGAAGAGTTGGGGTATTTTGCTTTCGGCGGTTCTTGCGTTGCTACGGTATTCGAAAAAGGGCGAGTGACTTTGGCGTCGGATTTGATCGAACATTCTTCGCGAGAAACGGAAGTTTACGCGAAGATGGGAGATCGATTGGGAACCGAAGTTGGAGACTGAAAGATGCGAAGCCTTTAACGTTTCAATTTCTTTTTTGCGAAATGTAAGCCAATCAAACCTAGGCAAAGAAGTAAAAGAGTCGTACCGCCTTCGGGGA
This sequence comes from Candidatus Pelagisphaera sp., assembly GCA_051275055.1. Taxonomy (GTDB): domain Bacteria; phylum Verrucomicrobiota; class Verrucomicrobiia; order Opitutales; family Opitutaceae; genus Pelagisphaera. The sequence continues at coordinate 37,124 of JBNMOQ010000010.1, read as the reverse complement.
CGTTTGTCCGGGTTACGTCGAAGGACAGATTGTCAGCGTAGCCGTCATTGTCGCGTCCAACTCTTCGCTTCGCTTTGAGAGTGAAGATAACGGACTGCGTCGGTACGGTTAAGAGTCCGGATACTGGTTGAAAGCTTGGCAATGAGCCTGCTGTGATGGATGTGCCCCAAGTCCCGGGGTGTTGTGTATTTCCGAAAAGGTAATCGACATCTGCGGTATCGATACTCCCTTCGGTCAGGCCTACGCCTGGAATCCCTCCGCCGTCGGCGTAAAGTCGGAAGATACGTTTATCCTCCATCCTGACGGTTCGAAAGAAATCGTCTCCGCTACGCCATTTCTGCCACAGATTGACCTCGCCTCGGTTCTCGGACGGGAAACTGACGTTGCTAAGTCCGGGGGGATCCATTGGCCGTCAACCTAAGGGCTCGAACCTGCAAAGAGTTTATTCCCGAACACGGCCCTATGCGGTTGATAGGAAATTCAATTGTTCCGATTTGATTCGGGGAGTGCCAGGCTTGGTTTTGACGACCAGGTCCTGCATAGTTCGCAGAACGACGCATGGACGCCTGGTCCCGGCCCGCCGCGTAGCCTATTCAATCTCTGCCTAATACGATTACCGCGGAATTCTTCATAGCGATACCGATTTCTAGAGCAAAAAACGCTCCCTTGGACCGATTGGCACGGCTCAGTGCATCAGGGCCCAATTTCGAAGTGTACATTCTGGCTTTTATATCCATAATGACTGAAATGGATGAAATAACCGCGCAGAAGGCGAAGCAGACTCTTGGTCAGCTCATGGATCGGGCTCAGAAGGCTCCGGTTGCCATAACTAAGCATGGCAGGCCTTGGGCAGTGCTTACTTCGGAAGAAGAATATCAAAGCCTCATGAGGCTGAAACTCGAAAAGCTGAAGAAGGATGTACAGGCTGGCATTGATCAACTTGATCGTGGCGAATTCTCTAGTCGTTCTATCGAAGACATAAAGCGTGAGGCGCGAAAACGATCCGAGGAACGCGATGCCGAGTCCTGAGATTCGACTTTCCCCGCTCGCCGACCAAGATCTTTTCAGTATTTGGGAATTCATTGCCGACGATGATTCTGAAGCTGCTGACCGCGTGCTGGATTTGATCGGGAATCAGTTTCTTCTATTGGCGCGAAGTCCTGGGCTTGGCCGGCCAAGAAAGGAACTTGCGGCAAATGTTCTGTGTTTCCCCGTAGTGAAATCAGCTTGGAGGAGCTCGTTTCTGATCTATTATAGGCTAGCGGACAGGGGAATTGAAATAGTACGTGTTCTCGAGGGCCACCGGGACATAACATCTGAGTATTTTTAGAATGCGTTCTGAACAAGAGTAGAACAGGCTTGTTGATAGGAAATTCAATCGCGCCCAATCGATTGGTAACCGGTTGCGAATCCGAGCCAGAATTTCGCTAAAGTCGCTTGGAGTTGTTTGTAGATTATTTCGATTCAGGAAGACGCTGCATCGTTTAGAGTGGCAACGCTGGATAATCGTTCGTCTGTTTTCATCTGCCTGCGAGTGACTTTGCCCATTGGCAACTGTGTAGAGTCAGACGTTTCGTTGTCCGGCATTGGGTGAGTGCTTGAGAGATTCCTCTAGGGCTTTGGTGGTGTTCTTTAATATGGCCATTGGGTGGATTTTTGAATTGAAGATTGGGTCGTGTAATTGGCTGGAAGACATGGAGTTCTGCCGTGTTGCTTGACTTTTACCATGCTGCATTGCAGTATTGCAGCATGTCTATTGTCATACCCATCAGCAAACGAGGCACGGTCACCTTGCCGCCTAGCCTGCGCCGGAGCCTTGGCCTAGAGGGGCTGGAGAATCCCATGCTCATAGCCGAAGAGATCGACGGGAAGCTGGTGCTTGAACCTGCGACCGCCATCCCTGTTCGCGACATTCCAAAGAGGACCATTCGCAAATGGATCAGCGAGGATGAGACAGCGATGAATGCATTTAGGGCTAAGAAGAAGTGAGGTTGTTTCTCGACACGAGCGTACTGCTCTCCGCTTCTGGCTCCGAGAAAGGCGCTAGCCGCTTTATCATCGACGAGGCAAAAAGCGGCGCTGGCAGCTCGTAAGCTCGAACTACTGCCGCGAGGAAACGCTTCGCAACCTGCCGAAGATCGGCGAAGACACGGAGACCTACTTCTCGAGCATGCTTCGCAAGCGAATCAAGTGGGTGAACGATGCCTGGTCCTCGGAGAGCATTCTCCTCTACTCGAAGGCAAAGGACAAGCCGGTCTTGCTCGGAGCACTGGCGGCAAAAAGTGACTACTTGCTGACCTTGGATCGAGTCGATTTCGAAGGACGGCTCGGAAAGCAGTTTTATGGAATGAGTATTCGAACGCCTGGCGATTGACTGTTCGAAATGCGCGATGCTGGGAAAATTTGAATACATTGTATTCAGCCACCAGCTCCTCAGAATCCCCAGTCCTCTTCGAGTCCGGTCTTGTCGCTGACGTTCGGAACTCACCCTTCCTCCTGTTCACGCACAAAAAAGACCGCATTTTGCGGTCTTGTTTTTTAGTGGTGCCCAGGGGGGATTGATTCATCCGCTTCGCGAATTCAGGACTGCGTCCCAATGCTGCGCATTGCCCATCTCCGCTGCGCTCCGTCGAACCCGCCCTGGCGGTTCATCTAATTACACTTCGTTGCACTTGGCATTACCTATCAGCACTTTGCTGCTTTTTAGAATTTCGATGTAATGCAGATAGATGCACTGAGATGCTGGGAGTCTAGCAAATAGTTAGCAAATCGGTAGTTGCCAGAAGCTGGCGGGATCGAATTCGGGAAACGTAAATGTATTACTTTCTAGACGATGCACTACTGAGTTTGTAGACGGTGGCTCGAACGATACTCGATCGGAGTCAATCCGCTCCGTTTCTTAAAGTGATCGGACAAACTGCTCGCATCCACAAATCCGCAACGGCTTGCTATTTGAGCGGCTGTCAAGCTGGTCTCTTGGAGGAGTTTCATTGCTTCGGAAACCCGGGTTTTTATGAGGAATTCTTGTGGGCTAATGCCAAATGCTTCGTTGAACCGACGCTGTAGGCTGCGAAGCGATTGTCCGCAAGCGTCGGCTAGGTCCAGCATGGTAATGTCTCGAGGAAATTCCTTGCGAATAATAATGACTGCCTTGGCGACGCTTTCCAAAACGGGCAGTTTTCTCTCTTGTTCCGCAGCCCGACGGAGAACGCCCATCACGCCGATGGGATGCCTCTTTCGATTTAGGACGGGGAGTTTTGTTACGATGTACCAATCAGGCATACCCTGTTTATCGAACCAGAGCTCCATATGCTCGATTCGATCGACTTCACCATTGAGAAGACGTTCGTCGTCTTGAACGTATCGTTCGGCCATTGACTGCGGGTTTATGTCGTAATCCGTAAAGCCGAGCATCTCCTCCTCGTTCGCCATTTGATAGCGATCTAAGACGGATTGACTGGTTATCATGGTACGTCCCTCGCGGTCTTTGGCGAAGAAATAATACCCCGGGATCTCGTCGAAAATCCGATGGAACAGCCCCCAGGAAGGGATTTGGGCGAGCCAGGCATCTCGTTCGGAAGCGAGCTTGCGGAGAGTTCTCTTCGATCGCTTGCGATGTAGGATTTTGGGCCTAATGATTGTCGTATTTAGCATAGATACTGTCGTACGTTCCTCGAGATGTATGATACAATCAAGTCCCATTTCAATGCGTCGCCTTCTTTTAGCCCTCATATGCTTCAATGGTCTTGCTTGCTTCCTCGAAGCGGCGGACTCACGGCCCAACATCGTGTTCGTTATCACCGACGACCAGCGCTGGGACCAGCTGGGTTATACCGGCCATCCGGTTTTGAAAACGCCTAACATCGACCGCATTGCCCACGAAGGCGCTTCCTTCAATAATTTCTTTGTGGCTACCCCGTTGTGCTCGCCGAGTCGTGCCAGTTTTCTGACGGGTCTCTATCCGCACACGCATCGGGTCTTCAACAACGACAAGCTTGGAATCGATGTGGTCAGCCATACGCTGATGACCTTTCCGCGACAGCTTCGTGAGCAGGGATACGAGACTGCATACATCGGCAAGTGGCACATGGGACTGGACGATTCGCGACGGCCGGGATTCGACAGTTGGATTAGCTTCAAAGGCCAGGGCATCTATATCGATGGCGTCGTCAACGATAACGGTACTCGGCGGCAGTTGCGCGGCAACATGACCGACTACCTGAATCGTCGCGCGGTTGAGTTTGTTAACCAACCTCATGACAAGCCGTTCTGCCTGTACCTTGGACACAAGGCAGTCCATGCCCCATTCCTTCCGGCCAAGCGGCACGAGGAGCTCTATTCCGATTATGAATTTCAGATTCCGCCGCGTGACGAGGCGGACCTCGCCGGCAAGCCAGTGCTGACGCGGAAATTACATAGCAACAACCATCTGGAACTTGAAGGTATCGGCCCGGAGCCCGGAGAACCTAGGCGCGGTCGCGGCCGCGATCCTCAGTCTATCGTGCGCGACCAACTACGCTGTCTGGCTTCGGTCGATGAAGGCGTCGGGCAGCTTTTAGCCGCCCTTGAGAGCACGGGCGAACTTGATAATACGATCTTCATCTACACCAGCGATAATGGCTTCTTCATGGGAGAACACGGAAGTTTCAACGGCAAGCGCATGCCCTACGACGAAGCACTGAGGGTTCCGTTCTTCATCCGTTATCCCGAGCTGATCAAGCCCGGAAGTGTTCGCGAAGACCTGGTGCTGAACATCGATTTGGCTCCCACGTTGTTGGAACTCGCAGGCGTAGAATCTGTTATTCCTATGCACGGCAAATCGTTCGTTCCTCTGTTTAAGGATCCTAAAGCACCGTGGAGAGAGGCATTCCTTGCTGAATATTTTCTTGAAAAAGTCGCCCGACGCACACCCACGTGGCAAGCAGTCCGAACACGCGATTGGAAGTACATTCGCTATTCCGAATACGAGGGAATGGATGAGCTCTACAACTTAAAGGCCGATCCGAAAGAGTTGAAGAACCTGGTGAACCACCCGGAACAGAAGACCCGGCTCAAAGAGATGAAGGCCCAATTGGAAAACCTGTTGAACCAGTCCAAATAGATTTCAAGCATGTATTTTAATTATAGATACAATTACTTTTTCTGCTGTTTGCTCCTGATGGCTGGAGTGTTTGGCGCGGGTCCGAACATCGTATTGGTGATGACGGACGACCAGGGTTATGGAGATGTGGCTGTAAACGGGAACGAATGGATCAAAACGCCGAACATGGACCGTATAGCGAATGAGGGAGCGCGGTTCGAGCGATTTTTCGTGCAAATGTCGTGCGCCCCAACGCGGGCCGCATTGTTGTCCGGCCGCTACCCGACCCGAACCGGAGTGACAGGAGTGACGCGAGGATATGAATTCATGCAGGGCGAGGAAGTGACGATCGCCGAGCTTTTGCGCGAGGCTGGATATGCAACGGGATGTTTTGGCAAGTGGCACAACGGCGGGAACTGGCCCTTTCATCCGAACGCGCAGGGCTTTGATGAATTCGTTGGTTTCTGCGGCGGGCATTGGAACGATTATTTCGATCCGATCCTGGAGCGAAACGGCACCTCTTTTCAGGCGCATGGATTTATCGCGGATATTATTACCGATCACGCGATTGAGTTCATCGAGCGCGAGCACGAGGCGAATGAGGGCCCCTTCTTTTGTTATGTTCCTTACAACACGCCGCACACGCCGGCGAGTGTGCCCGTGGACAAGTGGAGGCAGTGGGTAGATCGGACGGACGTGGAAGATCCCTTCGATCGGGCGATGTATGCTCTTGTCGAAAATGTGGATGAGAATATGGGCCGTTTGCTCGCTAAGCTGGAAGCGTTGGAGATCCTGGACGAAACGGTTTTTATATTCCTGACGGATAACGGCCCGAATGGCTCGCGCTTCAATGACGGCATGCGTGGTTGGAAATCCAGTGTCGACGAAGGCGGCGTGCGCGTACCGCTTTTCGTACGTTGGCCGGAGCGAATCCGGGCGGGCACGGTTGTAAAACCGAATGTGGCACATATCGACTTGCTGCCGACGCTATCCCGAATTGCGGGGGTGGAGAATCTGAAAAAGAAGACGCTGCCGTTGGATGGGATGGACGTGACTCCGCTTCTCTTTGGTCAGGATGATTTCGAAATGCCCGAACGAAATCTATTTGTTTGGAGCAAGCCTCAGAAATGGTCGGTGCGGACAAGCCGTTACCGGGCGACCGAAACGATGTTGCACGATCTCATTGCGGATCCTGGTCAGAAAGAAAATCTGGCTAAGACGCGGCCGGAAATCCATGGCGAGCTGATCGAGGCTTACCGGGGTTGGGCTGCGGAAGCGACGGATGAGGAGCCAGCACTATTGCCGATACCGATTGGCTATGAGGAGTGGCCTACGGTGACATTAAAGGCGCACGAAATGGATATATTCCCGGGGATGGGCGAAGGGATCAATTACAGTGGGAAAAAGGGATTTGCGCATCAGTGGATTGAGCGCTGGTCGGATCCAAAAGCGTACGCGGCCCGACCGATCAAGGTGGTTTCGAGTGGACGGTATCGGGTTCGAATTCGCTACGCCTGTCCCGAGGACGGAGTAGGCTCGGTATTTCGGCTCAGCGCGGGAAACGCGTCGCTTGACATTCGTATTCAGGAATCCTGGGTAAGCGCGCCGCATGGCGCGGCGGAGCAGGTGATTAAAACTCAAGGCGCCTATTTGTCGCGGGAGTGGAAGGACCTGGACGCGGGCGAACTGGTATTGGAGCAGGGAACTCACTCGCTGGAACTGAGGGTGGAGGAGAAGCCTGGAGTGGAAATGCCTGACATCAAGGCATTGATCTTCGAACGACTGTGAACTTAGATGTATTCAATAATACCTATGAAGATTAACCCCCTCCTTTCAGCAATAAGTCTCTTGTTTGTACTCGTATCCGGAGTCCTGGCACAAGTGCCTGAGGCTAGTCCGCCCAATATTCTTCTGATCCTGACCGATGATCAGGGATTTGGAGATGTGGGCAGCCACGGCAATCCCTGGGTTCAGACCCCAAATATGGATCGGTTGGCGGCGGAAGGCGCGCGATTCGACCGGTTTTTCGTCGAACCATCCTGCGCTCCGACGCGGGCCGCTTTGCTAACGGGAAGAGCTCCGTCAAGAAGTGGAGTTTTTGGAGTAACGCGAGGGGAGGAAAACCTGCGGAGTGATGAGGTCACTATCGCCGAATTACTGAGGGACGAGGCCGGCTACGCGACCGGAGGTTTTGGGAAATGGCACAACGGCTCGCAGTGGCCGCAGCACCCGAATGCGCAAGGGTTTGATGAATTTGTCGGGTTCTGTGCGGGGCACTGGAACGACTACTACGATCCGGTTCTCGAGAGAAACGGAGAAGAGTATCCAACGCAGGGCTTCATTGCGGATGTCATCACGGACCACGCCGAGACGTTTATCCGCGAAAACACCGAGAAAAAGCAGCCCTTCTTCTGCTATGTGCCTTTCAATACTCCTCACACTCCTGCAAGCGTGCCAGCGGATGACTGGAAGCGATGGCTGCATAATACCGAGGTGGAGAGCTATTTCGATCGTGCGATGTATGCGCTTTGCGAAAACATCGATGCGAATGTGGGAAGACTGATGGCGTTGCTGAAAGAGCTGGAGGTGGACGACAATACGATTGTTCTTTTTCTGTCAGACAACGGGCCAAATGGAGAGCGCTACAATGATGGAATGTTGGGCCATAAAGGAAGTCTCCATGAGGGAGGCGTTCGGGTTCCTCTCTTCGTTCGCTGGCCGGGAATGATTGAGCCCGGAACCGTCGTGAAAGCGAATGTAGCTCACATTGATCTGCTTCCCACACTTTCTCGTTTGGCCGGAATCGCCTTGACCAGCGAGATGACGAAGCCGCTCGATGGCGTCGATATTTCGCCGCTGCTATTGGGCGCAAGCGACTTCTCTTTGCCAGAGAGAAACCACTACACTTGGCGGCTCATCTATGGTTGGTCAATTCGCTCGGATCGATACCGCGCCACCGCAACGACTTTGCATGACATGTCCGAAGATCCTGGGCAGGAGAACAATCTGATAGAGGAGAGGCCGGAGATTCACAACGCGTTGAAGGCAGACTATCTAAAATGGGCTGCCGATGCGATTATAGAATCGCCTCAGCGTCTGCCGATTTCAGTCGGCCACAGTGAATGGCCGCGCGTCACCCTGAATGCGCATGAGTGGCAGGTGGTACCGGATACAGGAGAGGGGATCGATTATTGTTTGCCCCGCGGGTGGTCGAATCAGTGGATTCAGGATTGGACGGACGAAACGGCATACGCCGAGTGTCCCATTGATGTGGTCGAAGCAGGATCCTATGAGGTATCCATTCAATATGCCTGCGATATGACTTCTGTGGGATCGGTATTCCAGTTGATTGCGGGGGAAAACAGCCTCGATATCGAAATCGAAGAGCCGTGGGTGTCCGCACCCCATCCCGCCGCAGAGCAAGGCGCTAAAGAACCTGGATGGTATTTGTCTCGTGAATGGAAAGAATGGGAGGCAGGGACGCTTGCCCTAGAGAAAGGGAAGCACCTTTTACAATTACGAGTGAAGAGTAAAACAGGCAAAGAAATGGCTGATATTAAGTCGGTTATACTGCGAAAAATATGAGCCGAGTAAACGAACAGAATCTTGGCCTTGGATCTGTTTTCGAGAGCTTTCAAAGCTGGAAGAGAGTAATTTCGGGGAGAACAAGGCGGCCAAATGGCGGCTGGAGCGAGCCCCTGTCCCATTTGGCAAACGCAGTTCTCCCCGAAATTACTCCTTTCGCTTCGCGATTCGGCCCAAATCGAAGTTCGCGGCGTCCGCGAAAGCCATCCGACACTTGTGTCGCAAGGGTTTCGCAGCCTTGCGCTGCTTCGATTTGGGCTCGAACCAGCAAAGAAATCTTTCGAAAATAGACCCTAATCCTAAATTCTGTAAGTTACCGCATTGCGGATCACAATTTCTCAAGATAATCGATTTTCAAAAATACCTATGAAGATAAAATCCTTCCTTTCAGTAATAAGCTTTTTATGCGTATCCGTATTCCTGGCACAGGCACAAGGAGCTAGCCCGCTTAATGTCGTTCTCATTGTGGCAGATGACTTGGGCGCCCACGATTTGAAAACTCACGGTTCGGATCTGCACGAAACGCCTCACTTGGATGGTTTCGCCGCGTCGGGAATCGAGTTTACCAGGGCCTATGCGGCCGCACCGATCTGCACTCCCACCCGAGCCTCCATAATGACCGGCAAGAACCCAGCCCGTCTTCACATGACCATCTGGAGTGAGCATGCCCTGCGGGGGCCCAAGCTTGATAAGCCCATGATTCCTGCCGACAGTGAAGGCAATCTTCCGTTGGAGGAAATCACTTTGGCAGAACGATTCAAAGACGCCGGCTACCACACCTTTCACGTCGGCAAATGGCATCTCGGCGAGGCCAGTTCATTTCCTGAAGTCCACGGATTCGACGTCAATATAGGCGGGCATCATTGGGGCGCCCCGCCCACTTTTTTCGCTCCCTATAAAGGTGTGGTTTACAATGAGATGCGTTATGTTCCCGACCTGCATGGATCGAAAGAAGGGGAATACCTGCCTGACCGGCTTACCACCGAAGCGATCAAACTAATGAAGAACGCGGGCGACACACCCTTCTTCCTTAATCTTTGCTACTTCATCCCTCACGTACCGATTGACGGAAAAGCAGAATACGTGGAAGACTTTGCTTCCCGTATTGGTCCTGACAATCGGCATCGAAATCCTGGATACGCCGCCATGGTTAAGTCGCTTGACGACGGGGTTGGCCGAATACTCGGTTGGCTTGAGCAATCCGGGAAAGACGAAAATACCGTGGTGATTTTTGTTTCGGACAACGGAGGGTACACCGGAAAATGGGATGGAGAAACGGTCAACAGCAATGCCCCGCTTCGGGCGGGTAAAGGTACTCTCTACGAAGGAGGGATTCGTATTCCTTGGATCATGCGTGTTCCAGGTATTAAAAAGGCAAGCAAGGTGGATGTTCCCGTCACTACAACCGATATCCTGCCTACTCTTTTAGATTTGACCGGATTGAATCATTCCGAATCCGATGGCGCCTCTCTGAAACCATTGCTCTACAAGAAGCATTTCAATAATGAAAAGTCGCGGTCATTGGTTTTCCATTACCCTCACTACTACTCTGGGACGACTCCGGTTTCTGCTCTCAGAAAAGGAGACCTGAAGCTCTTGCAGTATTACACGCCGAAGGGACTTAGATTTGAATTATACGATCTTTCGAAAGATCCCAGCGAATCTAACGATCTAGCGGAGGATCGCGAGGCGATGGTTAAAGAAATGCGCGCTGAGCTGAATACAAGTTTATGGGAAATGGGTGCCAATTTCCCACGTATCAACCCCAATTATGAACCTAAAAACTAGCCCATGTGGACAAGCTCACTCATGTCGCCCGATTCATTTTCTACTGGTTGTTATATTGTAGGTCGTCTCGCTGAGGCGACATTCATCCCAATCGGCAGGTCAACGACCCGCCCTACAGCCTCAATCAATTAATGGAATCGATTTAATGGACACTCTTAAAAACCTTATTCAAAAAGAAAACTACAATGACTAGCGAAGATTGGATTAACAATTATATAGATGCCGAAGTGCGACTTATACGGTCGCTTCCTATTAAGGACATCGAGGCATTTATCGGCATCGTCGAAGAGGCTCACAATAGCGACAAACAGTTGTTTTTATGTGGAAATGGCGGGAATGCGGCCAGCGCGTCTCACTTGGCTTGCGACATGGGTAAAGGCTCTTCGGATGCCCTGGGAAAGCGTTTCCGAGTAAGCGCCCTAAACGACAATGCAGCATGGCTAACTGCCATAGGAAACGATTATGCCTATGAGGATATATTCGTCAGGCAATTGGAGAATTTCGCCCGGCCCGGAGATGTATTAATCAGCGGAAGCGTCAGCGGAAACTCGCCGAATCTGGTGAAAGCGTTCGAGTGGGCCAAAGAGCAGGGACTGACCACCGTGTCCATTACGAGTTCCAAGCGCGGGCGGATGTCCGACTTGGCGACCCTGCCCATTGTGTTGCCGGATGAGCACTATGGCCGCGTAGAAGATATGCAGATGATGATCTATCACCTGATCGCTTTCTGGTTCATCGAAAAAGAATCTAAACAAAATCAAAGTTCATGAATCGCATCGCCTTATTTCTCCTACTCATCCTTCACCCTTTAGCCTTCAGCCTTTCGGCTGCAGGCCAACCAAACATTCTCTTCATATCCATTGATGACTTCAATGACTGGGGCCCCACTCAGCTGAACGGCGAGCCGTTCGATGTGGATACACCCAACTTCGACTCGCTGGCGGCTGAAGGGATATTGTTCAACAACGCCCACTGCAATGCCCCTGTGTGCAATCCGTCGCGCGCCTCTATCATGTCGGGACTCCATCCAGCGTCGACAGGCGTTTATGGCAATGGTCACGACTGGCTAGCGAATGAACGATACGATGACATTCTACTCCTGCCTGAATATTTCAAAAAACATGGCTACGCTACGCTGGGAGGCGGGAAAATCTACCATGCGAACCAGGGAACCGCATTCGATCGGAAAGGGCTTTTCTCGCCTAGAGGGTGGGATGATTTCTTTCCGTCTTTTAATTTCCAATTACCAGTGCCGAGCATGCCGGATGTCCTGCCGGACCGTGGCGAGGGGAAGTTCGATTGGGGCGGCACCGGTAAGCCCCTTGAGGAGATGGGGGATCACAAGGTAGTGAATTGGGCGATCGAGCAGCTTGAGGCTTCTCGCGATGAACCGCTCTTTCTGGCAGTTGGGATCTATCGCCCGCACATGCCCTGGTTTGTTCCCGACACGTTTTACGATCAGTACGAGGATGTTGAAATCACGCCTCCCACCAATCCGAATGGATGGGATAAGAACATTCCGGAATCTCTTTTGCCACCCAAACGGTTTAAGGAATTTACCGGAAAACCGGGCCCGAGTCGCGGCTATGCGGCGTGTGTCACCTATGCGGATTTCGAGCTGGGTAGACTTTTGAAAGGCTTGGAGAATTCGCCGATTGCGGATAATACGATTGTGGTGGTATGGTCGGACCACGGTTGGCACTTAGGCGAGAAGGAGCATTTTTCGAAGTTTACTCTCTGGGAAGAATCTACACGCGTACCGCTGCTCATCTCAAAGCCAGGCGCGAAACCTGAAAAAGTGGATACAGCGGTCAGCTTGATTGATGTCTATCCCACGCTGCTCGCTCTTGCGGGTCTACCAGAGAACAAGAACAACGACGGCCAAAACCTGCTCCCGATTATCGAGGCAGAGACGGATCTCCATCGAGCCATCGTAACCTCGAAGAACGAGAATTACCACGCAGTGCGCGATGGACGCTATCGTTATTTCAAATCACACAATGCAGAAGCCTTGTTCGATCACTATAACGATCCCCGCGAGTTTAACAATATCGCCAACCGTCCCGGAAGCGCTGCCATTATCAAGCGCCTATCAAAAGCACTGCCCACGGCTCCGATCCTAAGTATGCCCAAGCGAATAAAACCGAACGCCCCGCGCGACGACCTCCCACCACGTTAACTGTGAGGCTGAGTTACATGAGCCCGAGTCGTTAATCCCACTTGTGAATTTGTCCGCTTGAGAAAGGAGCGATCGTCAAACGTAGAAAACAAACAAAACCAATAAAATGAGTGCTTCAACTAACCGTCGTGTGTTCCTTAAATCCTCCGCCGCTTTTCTGGGCAGTTACGCCTTAGCCGCATGTAATAAAAATGCATCTGCTGGTGATTCTTCAAAAAAGGAGGCAGGTTCAAAAATATCTTTGGCCCAATGGTCGCTGCATAAAGCCCTAAAGGCCGGAGAGCTGGACAATCTTGACTTCCCGCGCATTGCCCGGGAAGACTTCGGCTTCGATGCCATCGAATGGTCCGGTCAATTCCTCAATGTGGAACACGCTAGACTCGGAGCTCAGCCGAAGGACCAAGCCTATTTGACCGAAACCAAACGAGTAACGGATGATTATGGTCTAACCAATCTCCTTATCATGTGCGACCATGTGGGAAATCTGGGAGATCCTGATAATACGCTGAGGAGTAATGCCGTCGAGGGCCACTATGCCTGGGTAGAAGCCGCCAAGTTTCTCGGTTGCCATTCGATTCGGGTCAACGCAGCCTCCGATCCATCACTCGGTTCGGAAGAACAGAAGAAGCTTTGTATCGATGGTCTTGGTCGGCTTTGCACGTTCGCCCAAACGCATGGACTCAATGTGATTGTTGAAAACCACGGGGGGCTCTCTTCCAACGGAGCCTGGCTCGCTTCCGTACTCGCGGGCGTTGGCCAAGACAATTGCGGCGCCTTGCCGGATTTTGGGAATTTCTATGTGGCGAGGAATCGAGGCAATTCTGAGCGATACGCTCAGAGCAAAAAGCCCTACGAAAACGATCCAATCTATCGGGAAGACGAAATTGGCTTGGAGTATGACCGTTACCAGGGAGTGACTGACCTAATGCCGTTCGCCAAAGGAGTCAGCGCCAAGTCGCACGATTTCGACGTGGAAGGAAACGAAGTGAATACGGATTATCGCCGCATGCTGAAGATAGTGGTAGATTCTGGATACACAGGATATATCGGCATCGAATATGAGGGAAGATCAACGCCGGAAATGGAAGGTATTCGGCTTACCAAAACGCTGATCGAACGGACCCTCGCGTCCATAAGCTAGTTTAGCTTCAAAGTTTCAAAAATTCGAACAATCAAATACGCAACGGTTTGGCAGAAAACGCTTTTAGTTTAGAATCACCTACTTTCGAAACCTCACTGAATGTGAAGATAGAAAAAAGAAATATTTTAAACCACGGAGATCACGGAGGAATGGAGAGTAGATGGATGCCTTCGCCTCCGTTCCCCCGTGATCTCCGTGGTTTAGGAAACGTTTGGGTTAATTAAAATTGAACGATCGAATGGAATCACCCTGGTATATAGGCGTAGACATCGGAGGCACCAAAATTGGCGTCTCGCGTTTTGATGTATCCACATCTTCAATCGTAGAAGTCGAGCGGTTCCCCACGGGAATTCAATGTGATCCGGTTGACGCGATCAATCGTGTCGTCGGGATTGCTGGCGCTTGGATCGAAAACGCAGGAAGTTCTCCGGAGGCGATTGGCGTTTCCGTTGGGGGGATGTATGATGTTCATTCGGGATGCATGCGGCATGCTCCACATCTTCCCTTGTGGGATGGATTTCCGATTGTTTCTTCTCTGAGCGAAGCGTTGGACGCACCGGTGTTTGGCGAAAATGACGCCAACGCGTGCGCATTAGCGGAGTGGCGTTTCGGCGCGGGTCGCGGTTGCGACGATCTTATCTTTCTAACTTTCGGAACGGGACTGGGCGCCGGTTTAATACTCGATGGAAAGCTCCACCGTGGAAAGACCGGATTAGCCGGTGAAGTCGGAGCCATTCGTGTTTCAGAAACGGGACCACCGGTACGGGGAAAGCCTGGTTGTCTTGAAGGATTCGCTTCGGGCGCGGGAATCGCTATGCTGGCAAAAGACAGGCAAAGAACGAATCCGAGTCCTCTTTTGCCGCAAGAACCCAGCGCAAAAGACGTAGCCGAGGCAGCGCGTCAAGGAGACGCTCTTTCCTTGTCTATACTTGAAGAGTGCGGCCATAAGCTTGGCCAAGGCTTGGCGATTCTCATTGATCTGCTGAATCCCGAAAGAATTATCCTGGGGTCGATTTTCACTCGTTGCGAATCTCTGCTACGCCCTTCGATCGAAGACTCTATTTCGAAGGAAACTATGCCTGAAACCTGCAAGGCTTGCGAGATCGTTCCCGCAGAGCTCGGTGAATCCATCGGCGATTATGGCGCCGCCACAGTGGCTGCTCTCGGAGTCGAAAACGCTTTAAAAAGAACAAAATGAAAACCAGAGAAGACCCCAATATTTGGACAGCCTCTAGGCTTATGAACCGTCGCCAAGCCATTAAGAGAGCTGCCTTGCTCTCAGGAGGAATGGTCCTCCTCAATCACTCACTGTTTGGGCAGGATTCCAGTCTATCCATTCCAACAAGCGCCACGTTTGGCCCCAAGGAGGAACGCCTATTGCAAATGGTAGTTGATACGTTGATACCGACGACGGATACTCCAGGCGCGAAGGACTTGGGGGTGGACCAATTTGTACTGCTGATGGTGAACGACTGCCACAGTGAGCAGGACCAGATAGCCTTTTACTCGGGTCTGCATTCGATGGACGCGTTTGTCGAAAAAGGCTTTGGGCAATCTTTTGCCTCGTGCGACGCCGATACTCGAGTTGAGGCTCTCAATAGCGTGAACAAAAAATCCGACGCCAGTCCGGAGCTGCAGGCGTTTATCCAGATCGCCAAGAGCCGAACGATTCAGGGGTATCTTGAATCCAAATACGTAATGACTGAGGTGATTCCACATAAAATGATACCGGATCCTTACGATGGTTATTATCCTGCAAGCAAACTGGGAGGGAAAATTTGATGGCTAACACGAATATAGACAGCGTTAAGCAACGCAGCTACGATGCCATTGTCATCGGTTCCGGAATCAGCGGTGGCTGGGCGGCTAAGGAGTTAACGGAGAAAGGGCTTAAGACCCTGGTTCTCGAGCGGGGTCGCGATGTGAAGCACATCGTGGATTATCCGACCGCCAATAAAATGCCCTACGAGTTTGAGCATCGTGGTGAGATCCCTCACGCCACACGTGAGGCCAATCCAATTCTCAGCCGAGCGGGTGCGTGGCAAGAGGATACGGACCATTTCTTCGTCAAAGACAACGAGCATCCCTACATTCAGAAAAAGCCCTTCGATTGGATACGCGGATACCAGGTGGGTGGAAGGTCGCTGCTTTGGGCCCGGCAGACGCAGCGCTGGAGCCAATACGATTTCGAAGGCCCAGCTCGCGATGGCTTCGCGGTCGACTGGCCCATTCGCTACGAGGACATCGCCCCATGGTATAGTCATGTTGAATCGTTCGCCGGGATTTCCGGAAACCAAGACGGACTCGCCGAATTGCCCGACGGGGAGTTCCTGCCTCCGAATCCACTCAATGCCGTTGAGGACCATTTTAAGGAGGTGTTGAGCGAGCGATTCGAAGGGCGACATCTCATTGCTTCTCGCTTCGCCAATTTGACGAAATCGACGCCAACGCAGCTCGCCCAAGGCCGCTCTCAATGCCTGAGCCGACGCCTCTGTAAACGCGGCTGCCCCTTTGGTGGCTACTTTAGCAGCAATTCTTCCACTCTGCCCTGGGCGGAGAAAACCGGAAATCTTACAATGCGGCCCCATTCGGTTGCCCATTCCGTTATCTACGATGAAAAGCAGGAAAAAGCGACCGGGGTGCGGGTCATTGACAGCCAAACCAAGGAAGTCACCGAATATTATGCGAAAATCATTTTCGTAAACGCCTCCGCAATTAACACCAATCTCATTCTGCTGAATTCCACATCGAGCCGCTTCCCGAAGGGATTGGGCAATGACAATGAATTGATGGGGAAATTTGTAGCCTTTCATAACTACAATACAAAGGTTCGGGCGGAGTTTGAGGGACTAAGCGAGTTTGCCACCTTCGGCGACCGCCCAGGGTCGACTTACATCCCCCGATTCCGGAATATGTTCCGGCAGGAAACCGGTTTTCTTAGAGGTTATGCGACCGCCTTTTCGGCTAAAAGAAATATGTACAGCGACCGTTCGGGTATTGGCGCGGATCTTAAGGAAAGCCTCTTGAACCCGAAACTGGGCGGTTGGTCTGTGGGGGCGCAAATGATGGGCGAAACGATTCCCAAGGAAAGCAACTTCGTAAGCCTTGACGCTAAGAAAACGGATACATGGGGAATGCCGCTTCTCAATATCGATATCGATTTCGACGAGAATGATCGGAAGATGGAAATAGATTCAATGGAGCAGCTTTCCGAAATGTTTGCCGCCGCCGGTTTTAAGAATATAAAAACGACCCAAAAGCGCCAGGCCCCTGGAATCGATATCCATGAGATGGGTGGGGTGAGAATGGGCAAGGATCCTAAAACCTCTCTTCTGAACGAATGGAATCAGCTGCACGCCTGTAAGAATGTATTTGTCACAGACGGGGCCTGTATGACCTCCACCTCCACGCAGAATCCCTCCCTGACCTATATGGCCCTGACTGCCCGCGCGGCAAATCGCGCGGTCGAGGAAATGCGAAAAGGAAACGTCTAGTTCTTAGCGAAAGATTTCCGCATCAAAATGACGAAGAAAAAAATACGAATTGCTCTCATTGGAACCGAGTTCATGGGCCGGGCCCATGCCAATGCCTGGAGGCAGGTTGTACCCTTTTTCGAACCGGAGTTGGAACCGATCCTGAAAGTGGTCTGCGGACGCGATGCGGCGAAGACCGAAGCGTTCGCGCGACGATGGGGGTTCGAGGAATTTTCGACAGACTGGCGGACGGTTGTAGAGAGGGAGGATGTGGATGTAGTGGACTTGTCCCTACCGCAATCCTTGCAACCCGAGGTCGCCATTGCGGCCGCGAAATCCGGAAAGCATATCTTTTGCGAAAAGCCGATGGCTCTAACCGCGGAAGCGGCCGAGGAAATGATGCGTGAGGCTGAAAAAGCCAATGTGCGTCATTACGTAAACTATAATTATCGGCGCAGTCCCGCCGTTTCGCTGGCGAAGCAAATCATAGAAGAAGGACGAATCGGTGAGATTCGTCATTGGCGTGGCGCGTATCTGCAGGATTGGCTGGTGGATCCGAAAGCGCCGATCGGCTGGAAGCTGAAGAAAGCGCACGCGGGTTATGGACCTCATGGGGATTTGAATTCCCACAGTGTTGATCTCGCCCATTTTCTGGTTGGCAAAATTGATTCCGTCTATTGCCAGAAGCGCACCTTTATCAACGAACGACCTATCGAATCGGGTAGTAGCACGATGGATACAGTCGATGTGGATGATGCGTCGCAGATGCTCGTGAACTTCGACTGCGGCGCCTTAGGCTCCTTCGAGGCAACCCGCTTCGCAACCGGTCAGCGCAATGCCAATCAATTTGAAATTTTCGGGAGTCAAGGAGCGCTTCGATGGGATTTGGAGGATCTCAATCGACTTGAATTTTATTCGAAGGAGGATCCGAGCCATTTGCGGGGCTACCGAACCATTCTCGCCTCGGAGCCGGAGCATCCTTACGTCGGGAAGTGGTGGCCACCGGGACATGCAATCGGCTATGAGCACACCTTTGTTCATGCGGTAGCGGATTTCTTGACCGCGATTTCGAAAGGCCAGTCCATCTCCCCTGATTTTTCAGATGGCCTGCGTGTGCTTCAGGTATTGGAAGCGGCAAACACATCGGCTGATTCGGGCCAGCGTGTAAACGTAATGAAAAAATAGTGACACATATCCTGTTTAAATACCTTCTTCTCGGAAAATTGATTCTATCCGCTTGTGCCCTACAGGGCGACTCGTCCCCGCCCCAGAACATACTTGTGATTCTTGCCGACGATATGGGTTGGGCAGACCTTGGACCGGCTTCGAACATAGACACGCCGCATCTCGATCAATTGGCCAAGGAAGGGGTAAGCTTGTCTCGCTTCTATGCGTCAGCGCCGATCTGTTCGCCCACGCGAGCGGCATTACTAACCGGTCGGTATCCACATAGTGTGGGTATGCCCCAGTTAGCCGCGCCCGAGGCGAAGCCGGGAGCACCCAAACTCTCTTTGGACCATTCAGCGGTCACGATACCCGAAGTGCTCAAAGCGCGTAATTATCAATCTGTCCTGATCGGAAAGTGGCATCTTGGATTCGACTCGAGCTCTTGGCCGCGAACCCATGGGTTCGATGAATTTTGGGGCACCATTGCCGGGCAATCCAATTACTACGATGTAACGGGCGCCTATCACAACGAAACGCCAATCCAAATCACCGACTACTATACGGACGCGATTACCGACAAAGCCATTGATTACCTGAAGACACATGAAGCCAGCCAGCCTACCTTTATGTTCCTGTCCTATACCGCGCCTCACTCACCTATGGAAGCTCCAGCGGATCTCATCGACAAATACCGTGCGATATACGACGACGAGCTCTTTGCGATTTATGCGGCTATGGTCGAGCAACTCGACACGGGTATCGGCCGAATACTGAGCGTCGTTGATGACCTTGGCCTCCGCGAAAATACCCTGATCATATTCATGTCCGATAATGGGCCATCGGCCGAACCTAAAGCCTACGGCCCCCGCGGAGCCGGCATCTCTAACGGTCCCTTGCGCGAATGGAAGTTTTCCACCTACGAAGGCGGTATTCGAGTGCCCTTCATCGCCCGTTGGCCCGGTCGTATTCCACCTGGACTACAACGCAGCGAAATCGCGGTGACGATGGATGTGCTACCGACGATTCTCGATGCGGTTAAACTGCCTGTTCCTGAAAACATGGAAATTCATGGGGACTCATTGATGCCCTTGCTGACAGGTATGGACTATTCCAGGACAGACGCCATTCACTGGGAGACCAAACACAACCTGGCGGTGATGCGAGGCGATTGGAAACTCGTGCATCAATTCTGGAAGGAGCCCGAACTCTATAACCTTAAATCTGATATATCCGAATCGCGCGATCTTTCCGATCAGCATCCCGAAATGGTAACGGAGATGGTCGAACTTCATGCCGCTTGGAAATCGAAGCACTACCCCGATCCAATTGCCCGAAAGACAAAACGATCAAAATTTCAATTTCCAGAAGCGGTCTCCACAGATGCCACAAAAAAGCCAATTTCAGACAATGAGTAGAATACCCGGAGCCGCTTTGATCTTCTTAACCCCATGAAGTTTTTGATACCCACTCTGACTCTTCTAGCGATGCTGACGTCCGTAGCCACGGCCGCTGACAAACCGATAAACATCCTGCTCATCATGGCGGATGATGTGGGTTTCGAGTGTTTCAGCAGCTATGGCAGCAAAGAGTATTCTACCCCACGATTGGACGCATTGGCGGAAGCGGGAATCCGTTTCGAAAACTGCCACTCAACGCCAATCTGCACGCCGAGTCGCGTCAATCTCCTGTCGGGCAAGTCCAACGTTTTCAACTATGAGGACTTCGGGATCTATCCCAAAGGAGAACCCACCTTCGCCCATCACTTCAAGCAATCGGGATACGCGACCGCCGTAGCTGGAAAGTGGCAACTGCTAACCGAGGAAGGAGGTACCCGTCCAAATGAAGCGGGATTCGATACCTACTGTTTGTGGAATACTCCCCTAACCACTCGCGAGCGATACTGGAACCCCTCCTTGGAAAAGGATGGCGCCTTAATGGACCTCTCGGATGACAGTTACGGGCCAGATGTCTGCACGGATTTCCTCGCCGATTTCATAAAGTCCTGCGCCGAGACCGACACGCCCTTTCTCGCCTACTACCCCATGATTCTCGTTCATAACCCGTTTCTCCCCACGCCGAATAGCAAGGATCGAGACGAGACCGGCGACAAGAAGAACTTCGTCGATATGGTGAGCTACATGGATATGCTCGTCGGCCGCCTCGTCGATACGCTCGAAGCCACTGGACTGCGCGATAACACGCTGATTGTTTTCACCGCCGACAACGGGACCAACAAAACCCTCGTTTCCGAATTCAACGGCCAACCCCTCCCGGGGGGCAAAGGTTTCACGCGCGACCACGGCACTCATGTGCCCCTGATCGCCAACTGGCCGGGGCATATTCCCGCAAACCAGGTCAGCCGTGACCTGATCGCTTTTTCTGACTTCTTTCCCACCATGGTCGCCGCGTCGGGCTTGCCGCCCAAAGTACCAACCAATGCCGATGGCCTAAGCTTTTGGCCTCAATGTCTGGGCGAGCGCGGAGATCCTAGAGAATGGATCTACGGCTACTACTTCCCACATCCCTACGCAAAAAAGTTCAATGACTCAAACAATCACCCAGAGGTGCGGTATGCGCGGGATCAACGCTACAAGCTCTACGACAACGGTGCTCTTTACGATACTCAGATCGACGTCATGGAGACAGAAGCGATCGACCTTGAAAGGGCTGCTCCAGCGGTGAAGCAAGCCCGACAGAAACTCCAAGCCGCGCTTGATTCCTACCCCCGTCAAGGCGCTCAAATCGACCACGCCAAGGTCCGAGGCGTTTATCAGCCGAAGTAAAAAAATAACCCCATTCCTATGTCATCTCAACACGCGCACACCGAAAATAATCTGGAAGGTAAACTGCCAACCTCTGAAAAGGTCGCCTATGGATTGGGGGACACGGCGTCCTGCCTCTACTACTCGACCTTGGCTCAGTTCTTGTTGTTCTTCTACACGGACGTCTTTGGGATTACCGCTACGGCGGCGGGGTTAATGATGCTGATCACTAAGCTCTGGGATACGGCCAATGATCCCATAATGGGAATGATTGCGGACCGAACGACTTCCCGACATGGAAAGTTCCGTTTTTGGATCTTATGGATGATCCCAGCGTTTATGCTTACCGGGATATTGGTATTCACAACTCCGGATCTGAGTATGACCGGGAAGCTAATCTGGGCGTATGTCACGTATTCTCTGGTTGGCATGGCGTACACCGCGATCAACGTTCCGTACTCCGCATTAATGGGCGTAATGACATCGAACTCAAAGGAGCGAAGTATCCTCGCCTCATTTCGGTTTCTCGGGGCGAATTCCGGGAGTTTGATTGTGAACGGAACGCTTCTCTGGCTGGTCGCGACATTAGGACAGGGAAATGAACAAAGAGGCTTTTTTTATACGATGTGCCTGTATGCGGTCATCGCTGGGGCGCTCTTCTTTATAACGTTCAAATACACACGTGAGCGCGTGCTGCCACCGCTCAAGAAAAACACAGTTTTGAGAGATCTGAAGGACCTTACAAAGAACGGTCCCTGGCTTGTGTTTTGTGTAGTTGGGGTGCTCACGCTCATCTATATTTCAGTACGTGGCGGAGCTACTTTGTATTACTTTAAATACTACATTGGAAACCAGAGCCTTGCCTCAAGCTACTTGGTGGTTGGAAGCGTTTTCGCCATTGCGGGCGTATCCTGTACTAAATACATTCTTGCTTGGTTTCGCGATAAGCGACGGGCATATATTTGTCTGACCTTGATGACCGCGGCGATTACGCTGGCCTTTTACTTTGTAAGCCCGACTGACATAGCCTTGTTGTTTGGCCTTCAAGTGGTTGGCGCTTTTCTGGCTGCCCCGTTGATGCCCCTAACTTGGGCAATGTTTGCGGATACTGCTGACTATGCAGAGTACAAGCTAGGTCGCCGCGCCACGGGCCTGATCTTCTCTGCAGGTACAACCTCGCAGAAGCTCGGTTGGACGCTGGGCGGATCGTCTGCTGGATTCATGCTCGGCTTTTACGGATTTGAAGCAAATATGGAGCAGGCGCCAGATACCCTTAACGGGATCGTTCTACTGATGAGCATCATTCCCGCCTGCATCGCGTTCCTGACGGCATTTGTTACCCTTTTCTACAAGATCGATTACAAAATGGAAAAAGAGCTGGAAGAGACAATCTCCAGGAATTCAGCTGAACGAGCCGAAAAGAAACCCTGTATCCCCAAGTAGATGGTGTGAAGAGCTGAATACATTCCGCTTTGCTGGTAATACAATTAGAGATTACAAAAAATGGATCCTATGCAGCTGATAGGAAATGAATGTGTCACTTCGTTCGGTACAATTGTTCCGATTTGATTCGGAGGGGAGGCTAAGTGCTGAATTGGGCAACTATCAAGTTAGAAAATCCGTGGATTGGTTGGACCACATGGCGGCGCCGATTTATTCTGGGTGGTGGATGCCGGAGGGGGCGGAGTTATCTAAAGCCACCCCTCCGTTCTTCATGGTGATCACGTATGACGACAAAGACCGTTCCATTGGCCTGGCTGAGGGCTTCATTGCCCTCAAGGAAGCAAAGGTATCCGCTGAGTTGCATATCTACAGCGAAGGAGGCCACGGCTACGGGCTTCGTCGCACTGATAAACCCGTGACCTCTTGGCCCGATCGGATGGAAGATTGGCTCAACTACCATGGATTTTTAGCACCCTAAGAATCTTTATCTTTTGCGTTCGACACCTTTTCAGGGCCGAACCTTTCCCATAACCGCGGTAAGGAAGTAGAAAGACGGGTCAGCGACCCGTCCTACAAATGATCTGGTCAAATAAAATGAATTCTTGGATACTCTCTTATTTCGTCGCGGGAACATCGCGTTTCAGGTTCTTTTTCCGACCGCTGTTCTGAGGATTGGTTTTCAGTTTTCCGCCGGGATAGGCGTTATCTTGATCCTGCCTCTTCCATTGCGGCTTCATCAGGCTCCCGCTCCAGTCTTGATAACCCGCTTTCATCTCGCTGAATATTTTCCGGTTTAGGGAAGAGACGTCAGTGGTCTCTTGTGGGTCTTTCTTCAAGTTGAACAAAACCTGACCTCCCGTCCTTTCATTGACCAGTTTCCAGTCCCCCCGGCGCATGGCGTATTTCGCGCCCGTACGCCAGAAGAGCTCCTTGTGAGGATCGCTGTTGCGCCCGTCTTTTAGAAAAGGAAGTAAGTCGACACCATCTATTTCGGGCACTGTTGTGTCCCGCACCCCGGCTGCAGCCAAGGCTGTGGCATGACAATCAAATCCCATGACGGGCTTTTCGTATAGACTTCCCGCCTGCACCGTGCCCGGCCATTGGAGCATAAAAGGAACGCGAATTCCGCCTTCATATAAAGTCCCTTTCATTCCGCGAAAAGGATCATTCAGCGAGGCGTTCAGGGGAGGGATACCGCCGTTGTCGCTGTAGAACATGACAAGCGTATTCTCGGCGAGGTCCAGTGCTTCTAGTGTATCCAAAACATTCCCTACCGCGTCATCCATTGCGGACAGCATTCCGGCAAGCGCCTGCCTCTTTTTGTCTTTGATGTTTGGAAAGCGGTTCAGGTATTTATCCGTCGCCTCCATCGGTGTGTGCACCGCGTTGAATGCCATATAAAGGAAGAACGGGTCGTTTTGGTTTTGCTTGATGAATTTGACGGATTCCTCGGCGAAGGCATCGGTCAGGTAGTCAGGCTCCTCCTTGACGACGACCCCATTGCGGTAAAGAGGGTCTTTGCTCTTCGTCTCGGGATAGTAAGTTCTCGCGCCGCTGTGGAACACGTAAGCGAAATCAAAGCCACGTTCATGCGGGCGCAGGCCTTCTCGAAATCCGATATGCCACTTGCCGACCATACCCGTCGTATAACCAGCTTTGTTGAGTTTCTCCGAGAGCAGGGGGATGCGACGCGGTACGCCAAAGTTCGCCGCGGCATAGCGCTCCGGACCGGAGTTGTGCTGGAACCCGAAACGGTGCTGGTACATACCCGCCATCAAGCCTGCGCGGGAAGGGGAGCAGACTGGGTGAGTCGCGTATCCGTTGTTAAAGCGCACGCCGTTGGTCGCGATCGAATCGATGCGCGGCGTGGGTACATCCTCGCAGCCGTTGACGCCTACATCGGCGTAACCGAGATCATCTGCCAGTATCAAAATGATATTCGGTCGATCTGCGGTGCGCTCCTTGACCTTAGCGGCCCTGACTGTAGCTGAAGCGGAGGCGGAGATTGATGCTGAGACCGAGCTTGAGGTCGTGTCCTGTGTCGGGATCGCCGATACAGTGTAAATCCATCCGGTGTCATGGCTGGGCATGCCGTTGCACTCTCCGCCGCCGAGATACAGGATTTCTTCTTCACCCTCAAAGGGCGACCTGCAGATTGAGCGTACCGCGCCGCTTGTCCCTTTGCCCGCCGCATCAAATGACCTGACGGCATAGACGGGTTTTCCTTTTTCGAGTGTACGGATGAGAAAATTACGTTCCGAAGCGAAGTAGCGGATCGGGCGGCGGCCGTCATCTCTCACGCGGACGTTTTGCTTCTTCATTCCTCCGTTCTCGACATACCTTTTATCGTAGCTGCACTGGAATCCGATGAGCCACTGGTCCTGGCCCTCAGGCCCTTTGTCGTGCACGATCTTATTGTAACCCGCCAGGGAGCCGTCAATGGGAAGGTTCCATTCCTTCGCCAGGAAATCCGCTATATCCAATTCTTTCTTAACGGTGTTGTTCTGGCCTGGATCAAGCATCCTGGTGACCCCGGTGGTAATGAACACCAGCGCTTCTTTGTTACCTGAGGGAGCGGGAACGGTAACCAAACCACGGATACCACCTCCGGAGGTCATTCTTGCATTGTGATAGACAGACTCCCACTCCGGCTTTTTTCCATCCTTTCGAATCCAAATATCTTTGGTTGACGAAGCGTAGAGAGCGCCATTGCAGACGGTATACTCCATGAAACGCTCGCCTTTCGGCAGCATCAATTCCGGCTTGCGGCTCCACACCAATTTGCCCTTGGCATCCGGGTTGTAGGATGCTGTGAGCATTCCGAGCGAGGGTTCGGCATTTTTGCTGCCACTCACACCGGCAAACACCATATCGGCCCCGGTAACCGTATCCCGGTGGAAGCCCATGCCGCGTACCTGAGAGGTGGATCTGCTTTCTCCTAAAGGGAACTCCATCCAGCCGCCGTGCTCGTCCTGGCGTGCCCAGATCGATATTACGCCTCCTCTGGAAAGAGGAGCCGCCAGCAGCATGGTCGCTGGTCCGATGGCCTTGCCGCGATAATCCGTTTTGAACTCAAACGACTGCAAAGCTGTAAGGCGAGAGTGAGACGCCTCCAGTTCCAGATCCACTTTCCATTGTGAATCCGCCGCATCCTTCACTAGAACCTGGCAGCCACTGAGGGAGCTGTCCGTTTCCATCCACATGCTTGTCGCCGCGAAAAGCTTTCCCTTGTGGCTCGCGAGCTTTAAAATCTCCGTGCCGTTCATGCGCTTGCCGTTTTCGTCGGAAGCGCCCGCTGTCCATGAGGTGGTGGCTGCCATTGAGGATGCAAGGGTCGACAAGAACAGAATGAGAGTAAGCAATTGTTTCATAGTGTTATTTGTATTCAGTCTTTAGATGTTAATTCTAGCGTTGCTCCTGCTGGCTCGATCTCACCATCAAGTTGCTAGAAAATTCAATTGTTCCGATTTGATTCGGAGGGGAGGCTAAGTGCTGAATTGGGCAACTATCAAGTTAGAAAATCCGTGGATTATTGGGACCGAAAGGCTTTATCGGTACCGTTGGTCGAGTTAAATGGCTGGCACTGGTTGATTCAAGACTTGCTATACATGTATTGCGAATCAGTATCGACCTCATGCTAGCAATCAGACTTCAACCCGACATCGAGAAGCGCCTCGATCGCCTAGCCAAGAAGACCGGACGAACCAAGACCTTCTACGCCCGTGAGGCCATCCTCCAGCACCTGGAGGACCTCGAGGACTATTATCTCGCCGCCTCTGCTGCGAAGAACCCAGGCCGCACGTTCACCAGCGAAGAAGCCAAGCGTAAGCTGGGACTATAAAGTCACTGAACGGGCGATCAAGCAGCTGCGTAAGCTCGGCCCCCAAGCCAGCCGCAAGGTGATTGCATTCCTCGACGAGAGGATTCAAGACACCGAGGGCCCTCGCCAGTTCGGTAAGGCTCTCCGCGGAGACCTCGGGGAATTCTGGCGCTACCGTGTCGAAGACTACCGCATCTTGTGTAAAATCGACGACGGAGAGCTCGTCGTCCTAGTCGTGAAAGTCGGCCACCGAAGCGACGTCTATGACTGATCGCCTTCGTCTTTTTTCTTCCCGATCTTTGCCGCCGAATGCGTGTCCGCATGGTCACTAGGAAATGAATGTATCACTGGGCTCTTGTGGTCATGTCGCCTACGGCTCGGTACGTTCGGTACAATGGTTCCGATTTGTTTTTGGGAGTAGGGTGAAGGCTTGGTTTTGCCGTATCGGACTAGAAATTCCGTGGATTGGTTGCCTCCTGCTTTCGTGTTACTCAATACGGCGTGCCATGGGACCACAAGGCTTGTTGATAGGAATCCTGTTCTTCGTGCGGGACGGGGAGAGCTTGGTCGTGGTCGTAGGCAGTTCGGCTTTTTGAGGTATGCTGTTTTCGGGGAACTCAACTCTCCAGTGATCGGTGTAGAGTCAGGCTATAAGAAATCCCTTCGGTTGAACAGGGTGGGCGGGTTTAGGTGACAGCCATTGACAGTCAGAGGGGCTTGGGCTAGGTTTTGTTTTCAATGAGTGCTTTACCAAAAGATATTGAATCTCAGGTTTTGGAGCTTCCGCCAATTGAGCGTGCGTCTTTGGCTGAGAAATTGCTATCCAGCTTGGATTCCGGGGAACAGCACTTACTAGACGAAAAGTGGGCTGAAGAGGCTGAATCGAGAATCCGTGCTTATGAGGCAGGGGAGATGACTGCTTCGGATGCTTCCGATGTCTATGCACGAATTGCAAAGAAGTTTGCTTCGTGATCGTTCGCTATCTGAGTGCTGCCGAGGAGGAGCTTGAGCATGCAATTACTCATTATGAGGCTATGGAGGCGGGGCTAGGGCTTCGTTTTTATGCTGAAGTGAAAAACACGGTAGATCGTATTTTGTCATACCCAGAGGCATGGTATCAAGTATCTGAGAATGCTCGCCGTTGTCGAACTAAGGTGTTCCCTTACGGGATCATTTATCAGCTTCGAGGGGAAGAAATACTGATTGTTGCGGTAGCTGAGTTGCACCGAAAGCCAAATTATTGGAAAGAGCGTATCTAGCCTCCGTCTCACTACACGGTATACGTGTGTGGGTTACTCCCGTGAGACTGGAGTGGAGGGTAATCAAGCACACCCACAGGAATTGGGCAGCCCCATCGCTTCCAGCAGCGATTTATGGGAAATGAATGTGTCACTTCGTTCGGTACAATTGTTCCGATTTGATGCGAGGGGTGGTTGATAGGAAATTAGTTTACTGAGGATGAACCGCAAAGATCGCATTGCGCGCAAATAAATTTTGGATACGAATGATTATATTATTTCGCCAAAATGAAGCGCGAAAAGACACTGCCGAAAGAAGTGAAACCTCAACGATGCGGAGCGAGAATAACAAGAGCTCAACTGAATGTCTTTGTGATTCTTTGCGCCTCTTTGTGGCTATGAAATCCACATGACCGATTCTAGATAGTCTGAATACCTAATGCCGGAAACCCGAGCGAGTAGCCTGCGGAAACCCATCGGTTTGATGCACTCTTGGAGAGATGAATGAGTTCTTGAACTAGAATGAGTTAGAGTATTGACTTGGCAAAATAATGAAACGAGGAGGATCTAGTCTTGAAAAGCAAAGTGCCGTCGAGGCAGCTTGCAGGTTGCATCACGTTGAGCGGCTAGAATTGTTTGGATCGGCCCTTGTCAGCGAAGCGGACGCTCGCGACTATGACTTTCTGGTCCAATTAAGCGAGCAAAGCCGAGGTCGACTCTTGGAGGATTTTCTTGGACTGGCAGACTCGCTGGAAGACGTTTTGGGGAAGCCGGTGGATCTGGTCACCGAGCGTTCGTTAAAGAACCCTTATTTTCGCGATTCCGTGATGAGGCAGAAGAAGGTCGTATATGAAAGAGCTCACAGCTAAGTGTCTCTATGATGTTCAAGCTTCAGCCGAAGCGATCCTGAATTTCACTGCCAAGCTCACATTCGAAGCGTTTTGCGAAAACGATCTTGTGAGGTCGGCTGTCGAACGGAAATTCGAAGTAATCGGCGAAGCGCTACGGCGGATTCGCGACGATGATCCGGATGTATTCGCGAAGATCGAATATGGTCGAGAGATCGTTGGGATGAGAAACCGGCTTATTCATGGCTACGATTCGGTAGACGAGGAGATTGTCTGGGAAACGATTGCAGTGTATCTGCCTCAGCTGGTACGCGGAGTGAACGCTCTGTTCGATTGAAATGAGAGAAGAGCCAGAAACCGTCACGCCATTGAATGGGTTTGGGCAACATTCTCTTAAGGAATGGCTCCTTGTGTTTTTTCGATTTCATTTTCTCTCGTCCCAATAGGCGGCCACTGCGATGGCGGCTAAATCGCCTATGCATTCTCCGAGTTCTGCGGGCATCACCTCGCAAGCGGATAGAGCCGGCGAGAGCGCCTCTCTCTCGAGCGATGCGAGCATCGCTGGTTCAATCCATGGTCGGGCTCGAGGATAAATGCCGCCGATCAAGATCCGTTCGGGATTGAGAATGTCGACCAGAACGGCCAATCCTCGTCCGAGTTGTTCTCCAAAACGGGCGAATGCCTTCAATGCGGCTTCATCTTCCTGGAGGGCCAGTTTCGCAGCTTCCTTTGCGGATAAGCCGGCCCATTGAGCGAAACCTCCGCCGCTGCACCAGCCTTCGAATGAGCCGCTCTTTCCGTAGCCGATCGGGCCATCATCGGTAAGACGCATGTGACCGATTTCACCGGCGAAGCCGTTCGTCCCTTCGAGGATTTGCCCATTGCAAACGATGCCAGATCCCATTCCGGTACCGCAGGTTAAAAATGCAAAGTTGTCGCAATTTCGTCCCCCTCCATACCTGCCTTCCGCGAGGGCTCCAGCATTGGCATCGTTCATCAAATAGGTTGGCAGTTGAGAAGCTTTATTGGCGAGTTGTACGATAGGAACCGCGTCCCAGCCGGGGAGGTTGGGCGGACTGAGAACGAGTCCTTCATTTGTATCCAAAGGACCCCCACAGGAAATTCCGACGCCGTGAAGCGAATCGCCGTAGCGTTTGGACAACTGTTCAATTTGAGTCAGAATCCACTCGCAGGTGGGTTCGAACCTCGCGGTTGCCACTTCTTCTCGGGCCAAGACTTCGCCTTCATCGGTGCCGACGAGAACGGCGCATTTGGTCCCGCCGATGTCGATTCCCAAATAGTGTCGCCCTTTATTCATGCCCTAGCTTTGTTTCAACTAAATCGCATAGCGTGTGGAGCAGCAGCAGGTGCGCTTCCTGTATCCTCGCTGTGGTATTGCTGGAAACGCAAATTTCGTGGTCGGCTTTGCCCGAGCAGACGCCTCCGTCCTTGCCGAGGAGGGCGATGGTTTTCAATCCCAGGGCCTTCGCTTTCTCGAGCGCCAGCAGGATGTTCTTGGATTGACCGCTGGAGCTGAATGCTACCAGGCAGTCGCCCGTGCGGCCGAAGGCTTCCACCTGCCTTTCGAATACGCGGTCGAACTCGTAGTCGTTGCCGATAGCAGTCAAATCTCCACCGTGAGCGTTTAGGCACAGAGCCGCGTAGGCGGGACGATCGTTTTTATAACGCACGACGAGTTCGGTGGTTAGATGGGCGGCTTCCGCGGCGCTGCCACCGTTGCCGCAGGCGAGCAGGCGTCCGCCTGAACGAAGAGTATTCGCCACGTCATCGGCTGCGTTTTCGATCGTGTCCGAGAAGGCGTTCAGTTGTTGGAGAAGTTCGGCTGCTTCTTGTGTATTTTGTTTTAGGATACTCATCTTTAAATTCTGCTTCCGTTGTCTAAGTGGCTGTCTAATAAACCCATATTTTCGATGTAGGGCTGGCGCTTGCGCCACGCCGCGTAGTTAGAAAACGATCTTCTATCGCGGCATGACGCAAGCGCCAGCCCTACAATTTTCGACATATTAAATACTCTCTCAGGAATTTATGGCGACACAAATGCAGGGGGCTGCGCCTCGAGTTCCAGTTGGGACACCCATTGCGTGTATTGCTCCAAGTTGAAGGGACGTGGCCCTGCTAAATAATGGTTGCGACCGGTCGACCCGTTTGTCTGCCAATTCAGCAGGTACAGGGCGCAAACAGGGGAGGCGGGAATTTCGCCGACTTGGGCGCGACCATTCGCAGGCACGGTGAGGGTGTGCTTCAAAAGCGTATCCGCTTGCCCGATAACGCTAATGGTTACTTCGATTTTGGCATCGTTAAGCGTGTCGTTGACCGCAATGACTTTGTGCCGTTCATTCTCGGCTTCATCCACCATGACGCATAGGTCTTGCTGGACTCGTTTGATGTAGGAGTAGGCCAGCTTGGGACGGTTGTAGTAGTCGACCACCGCGTCGGAAATCAATGGCCAGCCGTCGCGGATATTCCACCATAGGATTCCGGTGCGTCGCCATTTGCCCATTCGAAATCGCTCGATGAAGAACTTCATCGCTTCGGCCTGGCTTATTTGCGAGGCCTGGATAAACGGTTCCAGCTGGTCGGGGATCACATCGAACAAAATCGAGACCTGGTTCGCCATCAGCCGGATTCGACCGTCATGTAGCGATTCATCGGGAAAGCTGGCGACCGCTTTCGCTCGCCACTGCGGGTCTATCTCGCCGTCGTTCTCGAACGGCCACAGGTGTTCCGGTTCAATCATCTGTTTGAGCGATTCCAGACAAGGCGCGCCGTGGTATCCAATTTCGCTGACAAAATGCGCGGGCGAGTTCTGGTAGAACGGTCCCTTGAAATCGTCTCTCGGTCCCCAGAGGTGATCTTCGGGTATTTCCGATGTCTTCTTTCCGCGTTCGAAGACCTTTTGGCTCACGTAGGGCGAGCTGGGCAGATAGGAGCGAAGCGGGTCCAGACGTCTCAACACTTCCGGCAGAATTTCACGGCTTATGCGATCGTCGTTCGGATTGAGTTTGGAGTGAAGCGGGAACCAGTCGTGAGCCACGTCGTTTTCGTTGTTTCCGCTCCAGAGCGCCATGCAGGCGTGATGGCGCAAGCGCTTGACTACCACCTCTGCTTCCTCGCGCGCCTGTTCCAAGAAATCATCTGTCTGTGGGTAAAGGGCGCAGCCGAACATGAAATCGTGCCACACCATGATTCCCAGTTCGTCGCATCGATCGTAAAATGTATCCGTTTCGTAAACACCGCCACCCCAGATTCTGAGCATATTGCAGTTCAGGTCTGCGGTCATTGAAAGCAGCGTGTCGAGATGGCGGTTATCTCTTCCGTGCAGCGCGTCTAGAGGGACATGGTTGGTTCCTTTTATGAATACCTTTTGGCCATTGACTACGAATACGAATTCACCGGGTTCTTCTTCCGTTGTAATTTCGGTTTGGACTAATTCGAGGGTACGGATGCCAATTGTTTGCACATGCTCAGCGGCAACATTCCCCTGGGGGTTAAGCAGTTCGATCCTTAGCGAGTACAGAGTGGGGTCGCCTAGTCCTCTTGGCCACCAAAAGTCGATGTCCTCCAGGCTCAGCATGAGGTGACCGCTGCATGCAAATATGGATACCGTTTTGAGATTCTTGCGGTTTCTCTGATTGTCATCGATGGAGAGGCGAAGTTTCCATCCGTTCAAGTTGATCTGCGGTACGACGAACTCCCAGAAAACCGCAACCTCGGCGTTGCGATTTTCGAGATCGATTGACAGTGTTTGAGCGAACACCTGCCGCCAGTGAACGGCCGGCACGGTTTGCAGATAAACGGGTCGCCACAATCCGGCGGAAACTATGCGTGGCAGTATATCCCAACCATACATATGAGCGGCCTTTCGAATAGCAGCCCGCTCCGTGAATCCGTTGACGAATTCGCAGGGTTCCGCTTCACGCTCGCGACCCGCTACGACGACCGGATCGATTCGCACGATCAACTCGTTTTCCTCGCCGTGTCGAACGCAGTTTCCGATTTCGAAGGAGTGAGGGATCAGCATGTTTTGGGTCTTGCCCAGCGAATCGCCGTTAAGGAATACTTCAGCGATTGTGTCGATGCCTTCGAAGACGAGGCATAGCTGTTCTGATGGATCAATCGCAGGCGCTTTGAATGTTTTGCGAAAGAACCATCGATGTCCTTCGTAGTCCAATGTTTGATACGCGCCTTCGCCCATCTCGAGCGGCTTGAGCAAGCCTGCTTCGACTAGATCGTCTTCCACATTGCCCGGCACTCGTGCTGGAATTCTGATCGCGGATTCATTCTCGAATTCAGTCGCGTGCTCTGGCATCGCCAGGTGTGGGCCGCCAATGAGCTCCCATTCTCCATCGAGCGAATGTCGACTCATGCGAATCCTCCTGTAGTAATGATTTTACCTTCGAACGGGGAGAGACCTAAGAGTTCAGTGTTCATATTTCATGTTATATTTGTTAAGCCGCTTTCTGCTTCCTCTATTTTATACTTGGGCGCTACTCGTAGGTTTTCTTAACGCCTTTATCACCCGGTAAGGGGGCTGTGAAAACAAGGTCATTGGGTACGCTTGTCGCCTCCATGATGCGTTTTTGGAGTTCAAGGTTCAGGGCTTCAATCACCCAGGCATAATCCGGGTCGTGGGCCAGGTTGACCATTTCCTCCGGGTCTTTCAGGCGATTGTAGAGCTCAAGGTTTTCCGGAGCTCCATCCATCCAGCGGGTGTAACGGAATTGTCGGGTGCGCAGAGTGTAGCCATTGGTGAGTTGGGTCAGCGCATTGACCCGCTGCTGATTCGATACGCCCTCCAGCACCGGGCGCTGGCTGACTCCTTTGACATAGGGGGGAGGGGGCGGCAGACCGGCCAGGTCGGTCAAGGTGCGGTAGAAATCGATCATTTCGGCGAAAGCGTCGGTTTGTTTTCCCTTTCCCTTCATCCCCGGTGCGGAAATGATAAGGGGGACCCGGTCGGCGTTTTCAAAGAGTGTTACTTTCCGGTAATGACCGTGCTCACCCAGGTGGTAGCCATGGTCGGAGCTGAAGAGGATTATGGTATTGTCCCTGATTCCAAGCTCATCGACGGCTTCCAACACGCGGCCGATCTGGGCATCGACAAAGGAGATCGCCGCGTAGTAGGCGCGGATGGCTTTGCGCGCGGTTTCCTCGGGAAGGTTTAAATCCTTCTTATGCGCCGTCACCGTTTTGCGGGCGGATTCAGGCAGGGTGTCCAGGTAACCTTCCGGAACTTTCGGAATCACGATCTGTGACTCGTCATAGAGCTCAAAATATTTCTTCGGAGAGACATAGGGGGTGTGTGGCTTGTAAAATCCCACCGCCAGGAAAAACGGCGTCTTGTTGGTCGAGTACTGCTTCAGGAGTTCGATCGATTCGGTGGCCACCATGCCGTCTGTTTGTTCCTCGTCTTTTCCATCGGCGGCCAGCCAACTGAGGGACGAGCCAAAGGAACCGGGTTTGAGGGAAAAGATTTTATCCTCCTCATCCTTGTCGCGGCCTCTGGGATTGATCCGTGTATTCCAGGAAGCGGGGTCATCATGGCCGTCCGTGCCGATGCCGTTGGGATTGTCATAATGATAAATTTTGCCCACCCTCGCTGCGGTATAGCCGTGGTTCATGAAATGCTGGGGCAGGGTAATCACGTCGGGCACGTAGTCACGAAACAGGCGACGGGGGACCGTTACGCCATTTTGTTCCGGATACAGTCCCGTCATGAAACTGGCCCGGGAGGGTCCGCATTGGGGAAAGTTGCAGAAGGCGTTTTTAAACAGGACCCCCTGTCTGGCCAGACGGTCGATGTGGGGTGTCTTGACCTGCGGATGGCCGTAAACGCCGAGGTCGCAGTTCAGGTCATCAGTCATGATGAAGAGGACATTGGGCTTCTCCTGGGCCCAGCCCAGCGAAATCAGGGCCAGCAGAGAGCCGATAAGGATTACAAACAATGAGGTAGGACGGTATTTCATTTCCAAATACGTTGGATCTCCAGCAGCTTTGGAATCATTCGCAAGCAGACCCTATAGGTCGTCCGGTTTTTTGCGCTGGGGCATGCTTGGAATTGGGCTCGTTGGCAGAGTCTTCGAAAGGCGCTTTATAATAGCGGCGCTGCCGGGTTGGTTGGCGATATTGTTGAATTCGCGCGGATCGTTGAAATGGTCAAACAAGGCCTCTGCATTGTCCGACTTGAGATAGCGATAACGTCCATCGCGCACGGCATGGTAATGCTCATTGTCGGAGGTTAGGATAGCCCGCTTGAGATCTGTCTTGGCTTCAATAATCGGGAGAAGGTTCTGACCGTCGTTGTCTTCGTTTTCGGGGAGTCCGGCAAGAGCGAGCAGCGTAGGGTAAACATCCAACAAGCTCACTGCCGTATCGACTTCTCGCTTGTTTGCCCCGGGCTTCAAGATGAGTAGAGGTACGCGGGTGGATTCCTCCCAGAGGGTGAATTTTGAAAAATGGTCCTTTTCACCCAAGTGCCAGCCATGGTCTGACCAGATTACGACAATCGTGTTATCCGCGAGCGGTGAAGCTTCCAAACCTCGCAGGAGCCGACCCAGCTCAAAATCAGCGTAGGTGACGCATGCCGCATAGCCACGGCTGGGCCCCGGTTTGCCAACATATTCCTTGTGTCGATCCCAACGATTGGCGAGAGGCTCAGGGATGTTTTTCTTCCATCCGACTGGATTCGTTGGAGGCGTGATTTTGACGTCCTCATAATGATCGTAAAATTCATCTGGAACAAACCAAGGCATATGCGGGCGATAGATCCCGACGGCGAGAAAGAGCGGTTTATCTTGCGGAGTCTCGAGTTGATCGATGGCCCAGTTTACGACTTTGTGGTCCCCCATATCCTCGAGCGGTTTACCGGTTCCGCCCCAATTGAAATTTCCTTCGCCACGCTTGGGCTTGATATCTGGCATGCTCGGCACCGGCAATTGCTCCTCGAAGGACGGAAAAAAATCTTTCCAGCCACGGGGCGATATAAGTCCTTTGCGATTGAAATCATTACCCTGATTGGCGTGATAGATTTTTCCTCCTCCCAGCGTCGTGTAGCCATGCCGTTGAAAATACTCAGGGAGCAGAAGGATGTCATCGAATCGTTCATTGGCCAGCCAGTCATGTCCGTTGGCGTAGACGCCGGTCGACGCGGGATGGAGCCCCGACATGATTGAAGTGCGAGACGGGTTGCATGACGGGGCATTGCAATGGGCATTGGTGAACAGAATACCCCGATTTGCCAGCGCGTCGAAGTTCGGGGTATCCACCTCAAACGGCGCGCCGTCCAACTGGGTGGGCCCCCAATCATTGAAGTCATCAATGGATACGAAGAGGATGTTGGGCTGGCTTGCACCAAGACTGAAGGTGAACGGCTGAAGGAGTAGTAAGGAGCTTAATGCTGAAAGGATAATTTTTACCTTCATGAATTTTCAAATGGGTTATCTTGAGGAATTGAGATCTGCCAGGTGGGAAACCATCGGTTTTATGAAGTTAGCTTGATCATAGCATGGATTTGTAGAGACGTGCGACAGTTTCTATGCCAAATACGACAATCGTAAGGCTCAGGATTATGGGGCAGAAAAGAGGCGAAATGAGACCTTCAGGATCCCCGGACCCATTCTTCAAAATGCACACCAACCCGGCCACATATTGAGAGATGGCAAGCGGTGTGTGACGGCTCGATTTAGCGTTAATTACAGAGTGCAGAACCCTCCGCCTTCTCTCTAAAATTCAGGTCAGAGTCTGTCCGACTGTTGATGAGGAGAATCAGACCAAGGATCTCCTTATTTTTTCGGCTTCACCTCGTTTGCGCTAAAAGGGCATTTAGTTGGGTGCGGAATGATTGGATGGCACTCCTCATCTTCCCCAAGATAATATCAAAGTTACGGGGTTAAAGACACTTCTGATCGACAATATTCCGCCATTTTCGGGACAAGCTAAGTGGCTATTTGTGCAGCTTCAAGCGAATCAGGGCGTGATAGGGCTGGAGTAGCTGGAATTGAGGGCGGTTTCAATTCTGTGTGAGAATTGTATGAACTATTCCAACTCATTCTCAAGTAGCTTATCAATAGCTACTTGAGATTTGAACTGGTGCCCAGGGGGGATTGATTCGCTTCGCTCAGGACTTTGTCCCAATGCTGCGCATTGCCCATCTCCGTTCGCACTGCTCTCTCCGTCGAACCCTTTGCTCGATCGCTTCGCTCACTCGGGGTGTTCCGGTCCTCGGAGAGTCCGGTCTTGTCGCTAACGCTCGGAACTTCGTCCCTCCCTCTGGCCACAAAAAAAGACCGCAAAACGCGGTCTTCTTTGGTGCCCAGGGGGGGGTGGATTGAACCTAGAACGGTTCAAGTCCTTCGGACTAACGCTTCGCGTTATCCCTTCTTCGCTCCTTGGGTCGCTACGTCGAACTTCGTTCTCGTCCCTCCCACTGGCCACAAAAAAAGACCGCAAAATGCGGTCTCCTTTTTTGGTGCCCAGGGGGGGACTCGAACCCCCACACCTCGCGATACCAGATCCTAAATCTGGCGTGTCTACCAATTCCACCACCTAGGCCCGTGAAATATGAAGGGCACAAACAGATG
>JBNMOQ010000009.1:0-48217 GCA_051275055.1 Candidatus Pelagisphaera sp. | reverse complement strand
CATCTTCCCGGCGCGCCCAACGAATTATCGCTTTACGCGCTCGAAAACTATTGGCACGGAAAGGGTAGCGCCTTGCGCCGCTATACGCTACGACTGGACGGATTCGTCTCCGCCTCCGCTAATTGGAAAGGCGGCTCTTTGCTAACCAAACCGGTTACCTTCGAAGGCGACTCTCTCGAGCTTAATTTCTCCACATCCGCCGCCGGAAGCATTCGCGTAGAAATCCGAGATATAGAAGGCAATGCTCTCCCAGGTTTTTCGCTAGAGGACTGTCCGACCTATTTCGGCGACTCGGTCGCCAAGACCATCGTTTGGAATAACCAGACTGACCTGTCCGTTCACGCAGGTCAGCCTGTGCAGATATTTTTCGAACTTAAAGACGCTGATCTGTATGCTTTTCAGTTCCGCTGGTCGGATATTTTGTAGGAGAATATTTGGATACAAGGAAAGAAAAGCATCTCATTACGATAGAATCTCTTATTTTGAGTTCAGCAATTTTTCAGCGGCCTCTCGGCGGGCTCTTTTCTCTGCGCTGGCTTTTTTGGCTTCGGCTTTTAAGCGGGTATCATTTTGAATGGCAAACTCGGACCGCTCTACCATGAGCTCTTTCATCGTAGGATGGGCTCCACCGGGTACGGCGTTGATTGTGAGATAGGCCTGCTCGTTGAATACGTTTCCATCGGCTGCCAAAAGGTCGAGGTCAATCTGAACCTGGTTGACGGGTTGGATGTCAGGTATAACGAGCAGAACCGATTTGCCGCGCTCACCTAGCACCACTTTTTCAATTTTTACCTTATCGGTCCCTGATTCCCAGTCGTTCTCTAGCGAGTATTGTCCGGAGCCGTAGTTCGTGGACCAAAGGTAATTCCATTGCTTAAGGCGGTATGCCTCTACGTTGGTAGCTGCTTCTGGAGCAAGCGTGAAGTTAAATTCAAGACGGATGCCGTTCTTTTCCACGTTCACGTTTGTGAGTAACTTGGCAGGTTCGCCTGTGTATCGGAATCTGTGGATACCTCCCTGGGCGAGGCCAAGGCGACCGCCTCCGTTCCAGCCGTTTAGACCGGTCGCGTATACTTGCCCGTCTGCTGGATTCAATTGCGCGCGGTGAATACCGGTTGACGCATCGAAATCGAATTTCACGATGGAGGCTTGGTCGGTTCCTTCGACCTGCTGGATCATCGTGTAGTAAAGCCAGCCTTTACCGAAACTCGTGTGAAGGAGCTTTCCAGAGAGAGGTCCCCAACGTGGATCGTCGACGAACAGTTGTCCGCCCGAGGAATTGTCAAATTCCTGTGGCATCCAGATTATGGGTTGATCGAAAGTGCTGGGCGGTACGACTTTTGTGTGATCGATCGCTCCGCCGTCGGGCGCCCAGTTGGGATTTGCGTGGTCCTGCACGTATCCATAGTATCCACCCGGTTCAACGATGCTGATTTTGGAAGCGGGCATCCAGGTGCCTTGGTTGTCGCTAACAGTAGGGCGTCCATCAGGCATCATTCCCATTCCGTTGGGTGTGCGAAGGCCGGTGCTGTAGATTTCGCGAGTCTTTCCGTCGGGCGATATTTTCATGATCGATCCGGCCTCGCGATAGTCCGTATACATGCCTGCTTTGGCATAGTAGAGATTGCCGTCCGGGTCGCGCTGAAGATCGAAGTTAAACGCGTGAAAGAAAGTGGATACATCGTCATCCGCGCTGAAGGATTCGTAAAAGTCGGCCTCTCCGTCGCCATTGAAATCATGGAGGCGAGTGAGGCGATCCTTGCAGGTAACGTAAACCAGACCGTCGACCACGAGAACGCCGAAGGGTTCGTAGAGCCCAGCTGCATAGCGTTTCCAGCGTAGGTTTTCGAGACTGGCATCCACGCCATCGACGATCCACACATCGCCCCCGTGAGTGGTCACTACCATGCGACCGTCGGGGAAGAAGGCTAGGGCGGAAGTGCGGAA
Organism: Candidatus Pelagisphaera sp.; assembly: GCA_051275055.1. Classification (GTDB taxonomy): domain Bacteria; phylum Verrucomicrobiota; class Verrucomicrobiia; order Opitutales; family Opitutaceae; genus Pelagisphaera. The sequence goes on along the minus strand of JBNMOQ010000009.1, from coordinate 46,270 downwards.
CCAAGCGTTGTAAGGGTTTCCTTCATCGTTAGGAGGAAGCCCGATGGTATCCATTGTGTACGCCAGCGAAGGATCGCCTAATTCGCCTTTAGTATCCAAGATTTGAGGCCAGTGTTCGCTTCCGCCAGCGAGGAAAGTACCCGGATCGCGAGGAGCTTCTCTACTTAGCTTTTTCGAGCGGAGGAAATTGGCGAAGGAGAATAGGCTGCCTTCGCCGGTTCCTGTGTAACGAACCACCTGAATGAGGCGTTCCTCGTCATCCTCTGGAATCTCGAGGACGAGATTATTTTCCTCATTCCAACTCCAAGTGAGACCATCAGTATCGCCCCAAACGGCTGCTGTGACGAATTTGCCAAGGACGTCTTCATGATCGGCTGAGGGTGAACCGAGAACAGCGAGTTCTCCTTCTTCCCCAAGTTTTAGTTCGACCGAGTCTGCTTTGAGATTCCCCGAGAAATCGGATTTCGAATTCGAAACCGATCCGACCGCTAGGATGAGTTTCTTACCTGGACCAATGCGAAGCGTGTGCTGCACAGCTGGAAATCCACTGGGCGCGTCGGGCAGTTCTAAAATCTCGCGCTGGTCGATGGTGTAGGAGAGGACCACTTTGTCATCGTGAAGATAGTGTCCGTTGTAGTGCATCCACTTTGACGGCATCGGCCCGCGTGGCAGGAGGTGCTCTCGCGGATAGGCTAATGTTTCCTCATGTCCCCATCGCCAAACGTCTAAACCTTCAAGCGGTTCTCCTTCAGGCATGGGAACCCCGCCGCCACGTTCACGGTAGTGCTGGGTGTTATCCAAATCGAGAAATCCGCCCTTCCAAATACCCGCCTGATCCATGGAATGGAGGTCGTACGAAATGGTCGTTTCTGGATCGATCTTGATGGAGAGAACACTGGAGGTCTCGCGACCAAGCTGGGAAGCCAGTGCGGGACCAAAGTCGCGCTCCGTTTTTTCGTCCTCCGAAACGGAAACATTTACCGTGGGAAGATTTTCCAGGTAGCCATTGTCGATTTCATTGAAGTCGTCGCGCATCGGACGCATGAACGTTTCTCGAATGTAGTGGATGACCGCGTAACGCTCTTTAGGAGTCATCCAGGTTTGCGGTCCCATTAGACCGTTTCCATCGGTGAGCGTAAGAAACATTGAATACGGGTCCGACCCGAACTTGAGTTCCCCTTTTCCGAAAGCGCGGGCGGTAGGCAACGGCGGCGTAATCCCATCTGAACCGTGGCAGTTTGCGCAGAGGTTCATGTAAATCGACTTGCCCGCTTCGAAATCCTGTTTGTCCAGGGACTGCAGGATTCCCGCGTGATCGACCGAATTGGGACGTTCTCCAGTCGATTGAGCAAAAGCTCCATGCGATAAGGCGAGGTATAGAACCACGGGCACTAGCAGTGCATTATTTATATCCATTATATTATGACAATTTCGAAGTTCCTATCCGCATATAGTTCCTGGTTTTTTTTGGACCACTGAGCAACTGATATGCACTGATGACTAGGCTCAATTCTAGCATATCAGTGTTCATCAGTGTCCTCAGTGATTGTCAAATTATCAAAAGGTCGTTTGCCTTCTATTCTAGCTCAATTTTCAAATATTACTATTACGGGTTTTGATCGGTCTTAGCGAAGATCCTCTTCCCAGTTAAATGCAACTTTTCCGCCGATTCTTTCTTCTATTTCGTTTAATCGCTGAGTGATGACTGGAATCACGTAGCTCGTCTCATTGCCAATCTCGTGATACCAATTCTCGAATTCTTCTCTATCTTTTGAATCAACCACAAACAGTCCTGGAGAATCCAAATCGATTACTTCGTCTTCATCGGTGGATTCGATCAGGCAGCCTGGGAGCAGCTTGAATGTTCCATTCTCTGGAAGAGTTACGTTCACCAACCCCATGGTGGGATCTCCGATTGAAACGCATCTGCTGCTTGTAGTGAAAGTATCCATTTTCTTATAACGTCTAGGACACTCGATGGCGAAGAGTTGAGCTGCCATTGTGTGTCGCGGGTTTAAGAGTCATTGAGTGCTCCGCCTTGTTGGACGAGGTCCACATCTGCATAATATTTTTCGCTTCAATCATCACTTCATTTATTCTTTTTGATTTGCGGCATCGAATAGACCTTCTTCCCTCTTCTCGCTTTTAGAACCACAAATAGTACGAACAGTGAAAAGACTTCGATAATTGAGAAGAAAAGAACAGGACCATAGTCTAAGATTACGATTTCTTTGTTTAGAATGTCATGTCGAAAAGAGATTCTTCGCAGAGCGTCGTAGATCGCAAATGCCGGTAGAAAAGAAACCATGACCATCAGTCCAATTGTAATCCTTGGGTAGTCGCTGACTCTCTTCATACTTATAGTCCAACAGTGTGGTTTACATGTCAAAAATGACGGCATAACAAAAAGTGTTTAATGACGTGTTTTGATAAGGGTTATTACTTACTTCCCTGGGGCGTGTCAACGTTATGTGTCGTTTCGAGTCGTTAAACATCTGATCGGATTCCGGTGTTTAACGACAAAAATCGCGGCATAACAGGAGACGGGATTCCCTGTTGCTATATTTTGAATGCTCCCAACTCTTATGAAAAAATCGAAATCTGAGCCGCAATGGCTCCGATCACTGCGTGCCGCTTAGCCAAAGAACTCGGCCCGTTCGTCGACTTTGACTACGGAGGGGTGGACTGATGCCGTCCTACCTGTTCTTATTGGAATAGGAGGATGTTGTTGAGGTTTTGAAGCATGAGATGGGGAGGGGCGAAATTGAAGAACCCCTGAGGACTCTGATGCTGATTGGGGATGTGGGGAGTAGGGATGATCTGGTTCCCGCGACCATCGTCTCTTTTGGCCGTTATGGGGCTTCGTTCTTTAATTTTATGAGTGTAAATCAGTGTGATCAGTGGTTAAAAAACAGATACAGGTTTGTTGAGGGTTTTGTTTTATTGGTTTGAGTTGCGGCCTACGTCTAGAGTGACTTTAGGAAAACGATGAGGGCGGCTTTGTCTTCGCTGGTGAGTTGGAGGCCTATGGTTGGGTGCTTGGCGATGTTTGGGTCTAGCGTATCTGACTGGTGAATACCGGTGCTGTAGTGCTCTACGACTTCATCGAGCGTGGCGAATCGACCGTCGTGCATGTAGGGAGCCGTTAGACTGAGGTTACGGAGGGATGGGGTGGAGAATTTGTTTTCATCGGAGGCTTTGCCGGTGAATTCGCTACGGCCTTTGTCGGCGCTGGGGGCGAGGCCGTTGTTGTGGAATTGATTGTCGGTGAAGAGGGCTCCGCCGTGGCAATGAAAACAGTCGGCCCCGTATCGACCGGAGCGTGGTTCGTATTCTGTCATGAACAGTTCGAAGCCGCGTTTCTCTTGTTTGGACAGGCTGGTTTTCCCAGCTGCAGCCTGGTCGAATTTGGAGGTGTAGGAGGTCAGGCTGAGAAGGTAGTTCTCTAAGGCGAGGCCGATGTGTTCCGGGGTGATCTCTCCGGGCGTAAATGCCTTTGCGAACTCCTGTTGGTATTCTGGAGTGGCCTGTAGGCGATCTACGAGTCCCTGGATTGATATCCCCATCTCGTCTGGATGTTGCAGCGGGTTGAATACTTGCTCTCGCAGCGTTGATACGCGGCCGTCCCAGAAGAATTCATCTTTCCAGGCTAGGTTGAAGAGCGGCATGGAGTGACGGCGCGTTAGGTTCTCGCTGACTCCTTGGCTAAGGACGCGGCTATCGGAGAAGGCTTTGTCGGGCTCGTGGCAGCTGGCGCAGGAGATGGTTTTGTTTAGGGAAAGATTCGCATCGAAGAAGAGCTTTTTTCCCAGCTCGACGCGTTCGACCGTAAGAGGGTTATCCGTTGGAAGATCCGGTATCGGGAATGTTCGGCTGGTTTTGAAGGGAAATGGAGTTTGATTTGCGGGGAAGTCGATTGGTTTGGGTTTGGCGATAATTGGAGCTGTCGAGATTTGTTGGATACTACTTAGCCAGAAAGATGAGGGAAGATTTTGTTGAATTTTTTGGGCGATGCTATCGTTAGGGTGCGAGTGGGTTGAGTTGCCGTCTTTTTGAAAGGAGAGTGGCGAGGGGAAACCGAGGAGCTTGCCCAGGTCGAATTCCAAATGGAGCTGCGAGCCTAGCTCGTGTTCGAGCTGAATGGGTATGTTGACGACTGTTTTGTTGGGGTCGTTGGCGAAGTGGTAAACGTAGCCATTGAGGGAATTGTCGTTTTTGTAGAAACGACCTTCTAAGGCCATGAATATGTACCCGGTCGTCCAGGTCCAATGGAGTCGGTTGAAGTCGGGGTTAAGGGAGTGCTTGGCTGGGTATTGGGCGGGGTCGGAGTGGTTTGCCTCTGGAGGGAGTCCGATCGAGAAACGGAGGGATCTGTATTTGTTGGGTGGGAGTTCTGTGTCGAAGTCTAGGATACGTTTGTTGGCATCGATGAAAGCAGATGAATCACTGGCGGGTAGCCACTCGCCTTCTTCGGTTTCGAAGGCGATTTCGCTGATGAGGTAGCTTAGGCGGGTGAAGGAGTAGCGCTCCTCGGCAGCGTTCTGGTAGCGCAGCGAGTCGAGTTGGAGAGGCTGATCTCCGACGGTGTGGGTGAAAGAGAGACGGAGGGGTGCGGCGATTGTCGCTTTTGCGGAAAACGCTAGAGCTAGAATGAGTAAGATTGGGACTTGGGATGCGCTTTTTTTAACCACTGATTAGCTGGTTTTGATTTGGGACTTGGGTTGTGTTTTTTTAACCACTGATTACACTGATTTGGTTGTGGTTTGTTTTCTCCGTACCTCCGTGTGCCTCGTGGTTTAAGGTTGTCGGTTGTTGTGCCCGTGCTTCGTTCGTTGAGCTACGCAGGGTTATGATTGTGGGTCACTGTAGCCGCCGCCTAGGGTGGTGTCGATGCTGCGGAGGTGGTTGTAGGCTTCGAGGTCGGTGCCGGTGAGCGTTTCGATGTTTAGGGGGGACATCTCGTTTTCGTCGGAGGCGATGTTGTAGAATTCGAAGGTTGGTGTGTCTGCGGTGCTGTCTTTGTCGCCGAAGATGATGAGCTTGAGGTCTGGGTAGCTTTCGGAACGGATAGCACGGCCGTTTCCGGAATCTTGTCCAAATAATTCAGATACGATATATCGATCGTCCATGTCCTCTCCTCGGAGGAGGGGCGCGATACTTTGGGAATCGAGGGTGAGGTCTGTTGTTGCCTCGACTACATCGACATTCGCGAGTTCGAGGATTGTAGGGAATAGGTCGGCGCAGTGAACGAAGGTGTCTTCCGTGCTGCCGGCGGTCGCTGTGACGTCTGGGCCTGCGGCGAGCATGGGTACATGGATGCCGCCTTCGTAGAGATCGCCTTTTGTGTGGCCATCGCCGAAGGGAGTTTGGGCAACTTGGCCGGGAGTTCCGTTGTCGCCGAGCAGGATGATGTTCGTTTTATCTAGGTCAACGGACTCGAGTAGGCGGCCGATCTCAGAGTCGAGCGCTTCGAGCGTTTTGATGTAGAGGTCGGTGTTTGAGCTGCCGCTGGTAGAGTATCCATTTTCGGGTGTTACGTAGGGAGCTGGATCGTGGAAGGGTGTGTGCGGCGCGTTGAATGCCATCCAGACGAACCAGGGGTTGTCGTCGCGGTCAACGATGTACTCGACTGCTTCGTTGACTTGGTCGGTGGTGGTGTAGGTCGTGACATTTGAAGTGAGGGTACCGTCTTCGACTTTGCTCCATTCGTTGTAGTCGGATACTCCGCCTTGGAGGATACCTGCGAATTTTTGCCAACCGCCTCGATCTGCAGGACCTGAACGGCCACCGCCTAGGTGCCACTTGCCGAACGAGGCGAGTCCATGTGGGGCTCCTTCGCTGGCGAGGAGTTCGGGGAGAGCGATTTCACTATCGGCGAGAGTGTTGTCTGTTCCTGGGTTGCCTACGCCGTTGCGGAAAGGGAGTCGGCCTGTTATCATGCTGGCCCGCGTGGGCGAGCAGAGTGGTTGAGCGTATGCATTTGAAAAACGGATACCGCGTTCGGCGAGTTTCTCCATGTTTGGAAGAACGGGGAGTTGGGCGCCTGGAGAGGTGTTGTCGAAGGGGCTGAAGTCGATCGCCCAATCATCTACGATGAGTAGGAGGATGTTGTTCGCCGTGGAGGCTTCGATCGTTATGGAATCGGTGGAAGCGATCGTGGTCGCTGTGCCATTGGGAGGCGTGAACGTGAGGCTTGCGTTGTAGTTACCTGGGTCGAGCGCGGATGTGTCGATTTCGAATTCTACGGCTCCGGTCGACTGGTCGTAGGCTAGGATGGTGGCTGCGGTGCCGTTGACTGAGATGGCGACGGCGTCCTGCGGAGGAAGCGGCGGAGTGGTGGAAAAGGATACCTGGAAGGTGGCGTCGCCGCTTGGAGTTTGGGATGATGTTGGAATTGAGAGGTCGAATCCGGCATCGTCGAAATCCGCGACATCCGATAGCTCTACTCGGTAGAACAGAGAGTCCGCTTCGGAGAGGCCTGCGGTTTCGGTTGTAGATGCTTCTTGGTTGGCGTCTACGGCGACTGGGTTGGATATTTGTATCCATTCGTCGAAGTCGGACGATTGTTTGACTACATAGGAACCGCCATCGGCGCCGGACCAGGCGATTGTGATGGTGTCGTTTTGGCCATCGACGGTGAAACTGGTGACTTGCGGGGCGGCTTCGGGACCGCCTTGGAATACGATGGTCGCTTCGCTTGGGATGCTGTTGACTCGGTCGCCCTGGGGAGTGCCGAAGTAGTAGCGGCCAATGTTGTAAGGGAATTCGGGTGTGCCATCATCTTCGATACAAGTGAAGTAGGCCCAGGTACCTTCGGGAAATTCGGGAGTCACACAGTAGCGGACATTGTATTCGTTTAGATCGAAGTGAATGTTGGCATTGAAGACGCCGGTACCATCGTAGAGAGCGAGACCAGTGAGATCGCCTTTGTAGGCGTAGTCTTCGAGGTAGTGGCCGAGGGTGTAGGTGGTATTAACGTCTGGACCGTAGCGATTGGAGGCTAGGGTGGTGGAACTGACGGAGGAGTCGTTGCGGACCATCCATTGCGGAAGGGTGGTGCGGCTCGTGGATGCGAGATTTGTAGACCCGTTTGCTCCGTCGCGTTTCTGGTATCCGGTCACCATTTTGCGGACATCGCTGGTGGGGTCCATGGGGCTGCTGTAGCCGTAGGGACCGTAGATTGGGAGTCCGTCGCTAATCCAGCCGAGGATCGGGGAGTGGGTGCTGTTTCCACCAATTTGTTCGGTGTAGCGATTGGTGGCAGAGTCGTAGGTAACGGCGTCGCCAAGGAGGTGACGCAAGGCGGGAGGATTAGCGTGGTAGTGGTGGTTGGCTCCTGCTTGGTGCGCGTTGGCGGGGTCGAAAGTGACGCTTTCGTTTACGTATGCATCGCGGTTCCAGACTGCGTCGCCTTGGACTCCGTTGTTGGGCCTGGAGTCGGTCGCGCTTGAGGTCGAATAGGAGAAGGCGTCACGGGAATCGAACATGGCAATGCCGTCTACGAAGTAGCCAATAGCGCCGAGACCAGTGCCGCTCTTGGAGGACGGGATGCTACCAGGGTCGAGAGGGAGCTCGTAAATGATGGCTTGGTTGGCCGGGTAATTGACGAAGAGGTTCGTTTTGGCTTCGTTTCCATACCAGGGACCCATGACATGGAAACCGAGACCGCTGGTGCGAATGTAGACGTTTGTATCGGTGACAGAAACTTCGTGCACGCCGGCGTAGGTCGGCTGGGCTTGAACGCCCTGACCACGGGACCATGTGGTGACGGAGGCGCCTGCTGACTCCGCAGCCGTGGTTTCGTAGATTCGAGCGTAGCCACCGGATTGTTCGGAGTACCAGGAAGTGACGATCGGTTGGGCGGCGAGTGGACCTGCAGCTACCGCTAGCAGGAGAAGTGTATTGGATAGGCGTTTCATAATTTCGATCGTCCAGGAAAAGAGGAGGGTGAGGTGGACGAGCCTAGCTAAGGTTTATTACGAAACAACCGCTATAAAAGTTACAAAATTGTAATCTTTGATTGGGAAAGAGGAGGCATTGTAGGTTCTACGCAGCTTTCAGCTTAAGCATCGTTCCTTTGAATCCCCTCAAAAAACGAGTGCTCCACTCTCCGTTAATACTCACAATAACTGAGATGACTATCAACGCCGAGCCGCCGAGCTCCGGACTAGAGAAACGTTCGCCCAGGAACAAGGCTCCAACTAGGATTGCCACTACTGGATTAATGTAGGCATGCGACGCTACAATTGTGGTTGAAGCCTTTTCGAGAAGGTAGTTGTAAGAAAGAAAGGCGATGATTGACCCAAAAATGATGAGATATGCCATCGCTGTCAGGCTCTCGAAGGAAACACGTTCTAACTCAAAACTCACGAGTTCGTTCCTGCTTCCCGCAACAATCAGATTAAAGGCTCCGCCCCAAAGCATCTGTAGTGAAATCTTCATTACGATAGACCCTCCGGGATTCACTTTCTTTGTCCAGGCTGTGCCTATTGCACATGAAGCCACTGCAATTACGAGAGCCAGGATGCAGAAGAAATTCGATCCGAAAGCATCGCCCTCGGCGATGCCGCCCTACCTATTTTTCTCGGAATAGGGGGCTGTCGATTACGGCGGCTATAGTGTCGATTATTCGGTATTCGTTTTCTGAAGACGTTTCTAGGATTTTCTCGATTTCCCAGCGGTCGTGGGGCTCTTCTCCGTTGGCGTAGGTTAGCAACTTGGAAATGAAGCAGCGTACGAAACGATCTCGATTGTTGTCGGAGAGCAGTTCTTTGCGGTATTCGATAATATCTTGATACTCGGTGCCGTTGCGGAAAACGGAGGTTGCATCGACGGGAATGGGTTTATTTTCCCAAGGTTTGGGAAGCGGAGGCAATCCTAGCAAAGCGAGTCGTTTGTCTTCTTTTTGGATCTCTAAAAGTTTGTTTCTGGATGGCTTGGGAGCGATTTGCATCGTGTATTCATCTCGCCATGCTCCGACGGGATCGAAATTTTCGAAAGCGTATCCAAAAGGATCGATCGCCTTGTGGCAAGAGGCGCAGTTTTCGTCTACGGTATGGGCTGCGAGGATCTCTTTAATCGTCTTGGCTTGGCGGACGTCTGGCTCTTCGATTTTGACGTCGGCCGGGGGAGGGTTGGGGTGGATGCCCATGAAGTTCTCCATCACGTAGACCGCGCGGTGAATTGGAGATGTTCCGAGACTGTCGGCAGTTAGTGTTAGGAACGCTCCCATGCCGAGCAGTCCGCCGCGTCGTCCGTCCTTGAAGGTGTGTTTGCGCAGTTTCGAGTCTTGAGGTACGTTTTTGATCCCGTAGACTTTCGCAAGGTCGGCGTTGATGAACGAGTAGTCAGCCGATAGCATCTCGGGGATAGGAATATTCTTATTTATCGCGTGTTCGAAGAATCGGATGGCCTCGGCGACCATATCTTCGTTTAGGCGCTTACGATCGTAGAGTGGATAGTGCTCCGGGTCTGGGGACATGAAGTTGATCCGATCTAGCTGGAGCCATGCGTTGGGGAATTCTTTGAGGAACTCGTTGGCTTCGGATTGTTTGAAATGTCGGGCAACTTCGGATCGAATGGATTGGTGGTCTTGGAGCTTACCGCTGTAGGCAGCTTCGAGGATTCGCTCGTTCGGAGTGGTGCTCTTTAGGAAGTAGCTGAGCTTCGTGGCGAAGCGGTTCGCGGGTTCGCCGTCTTCGGGATTGATGATGAGGAAGGAAGGCGATACGAGGATGGCTACGATGCCTTCCTTGAACGCTTCGATATCGCCAAGCGTGGCTGCGTTGGATTGTACGAGGTCGACGATCCGATCGAGTTCGCCGTCGCGGACTTCCCGGCGCCAAGCTCTTTCGGCGATTGGGCGAAGGATCGCTTCGGCGTTTCTCGCTTTTGGTTTTTCGCCTAGCAAAGCGATCTGCCGTTGGGGAGGCCAGCTTTCATAGATGGGTCCTTCGATTTCGGCGTTGAATAAGCGCGGTCGCGGCCCTTGCCAATAGGGGACCCAGTGGACCCAGTGTGAGGGTGCGTCGGAACGATTCTTGGCTTTAGGTACGTCCTCGTTTACTACTTTGCGGTACAGCTTCGGATTGGTTTTCTGAATATAGTCGTGAGCGATTCGGTTTTGAAACTTAAAATTTCCGTTTCCTTTCATACGCAGACCATCGGTTGAATGGGATAGTTCGATCCTGGTTCCAGCGGCTATCCATTCGTCCAATTCGATTTCATGCGTTTTTTGGTCGGGTAGATCGTAGGTCTTGATTCTATCGCCGAGATGGATGCCTAGTTTGATGGGATCCCCAGGGTACATTCCTGTGTCGTCGGAGTGATAGCGACCTCGGTCGAGACCTGTAGCGCGGATTTTTATACGGTATCGGCCAGTTTGAGGAATGGAATCGAAGTTATCGAAATAGGCATGAAGACGAATATCCAGAAGATCGATACTCTGGGACTCAGGATTGATTTTAGGATCTCTTCTTCGTTGATTGAGACTCGTTATTCTAAAGTCCGTCGGGTCTACTTTGATTCGTTTGGTTGCGGGGCGTTTTCCGGAAAAAATAGAGGCGTCGACGATTTTTCGAAATGAAGTGATGTATTGTTCCAGATGAAATTGGCTCAGTCCTAGAACGTCGCCATTGGTGTCGAATCCGTCGTGGAGAGTGTCGCCTAGGAGGTTGGCGACGGGTTGGTGAGTACCAAGATCTTCGATCATCAATACGTCGCGGATGCTGTTGGCCAGTTCGCGGTTGTTTAAGCGCCGAGGTTTGATCCGTTTCGGCGTGTTATCTTGTTCGTGATAGCTGCGGACTTTTGCGGTGAGGAATTCAACGAGCTCATCGCGCTCGGCGCTGGTCAATTCGCTCTTTTCCGGTGGAGGCATTTCGTCGAGGGTCACGTAGTCGAGACTGTCTTCCCAGAGGAATGCGTTGTCTTCGTCCGGATTGCCTCCCAGGTGACTGAGGCTGAAGTCGCCTTTTAGTTTGTCGTCATTGTGACACTTCCCGCAGTGCATCTCCATCAGCTCCGGGTTGGCGTGGAGAGATGGAGAGAGGGAGAGAATTGCGGCGAGCGCCGCTGAGAGAATGCGAGATGCGGTCGAGGTCAAATTGTAGGTCGTCTCGCTGAGGCGACAATTCGGATTTAGCGGGTCAGCGACCCGCCCTACAGTAGGTAGTGGGTTTGGTTTTAAAGCGTGCTTATGCATGACCGAATTCGAAGGCTCCCGTGCTGGTGTTGAACGTGTCGCGTTCGATTCCGAAGCGCTGTTGTAAAGTGACGTAAAGGTTGCACAGAGGCATGTTTTCGCCAGCGCTGTTGCGCGTGTCGACGTGGCCCATGTGTTTGAACCCACCACCGGCAACCATGATCGGTAGGTTCCTATTGGAGTGCGTACCTCCGTAACCCATACCACTGCCGAATAGGACAACCGTGTTGTCTAGCATGGTACCATCCGAGTTCGGCTCTTTGATGGAGTCGAGTTTCTTGAGGCAGCGTGAGAGCTGAGAAATCTGGAACGATTCGATTGCTACCAGTTCGGCGATTACGTCAGCCTTTTTCCCATTGTGAGTACAAGCATGGTAACCGCGTGTGACGCCATTTACATCGGTGTAGCTCAGCTCGTTCGGGAATCCGACAGATGCGACGCGAGTGAGGTCAGTTTGGAAGGCGTAGCCGATCATATCGAAAATCGCGTTGTATCGATTTTCGACAGTGACTTCGAAGGAATTGAAATGCTCTGAGATATCGTAGACCGGCTTGTTGCGATCGATCCAGTTTGCGCGATCGGAAAAGCTGCCTTCGAGTTCGCGGACGGATGTTTCGTATTGGTCGAGGCGATCTCTGTCGGCTTGGCTGCCGTTGCGTTTCAGGCTGGAAAGCTGGTCTTTGACCGTATCCAAAATACTGCCATTGCGTTCGATCAGTTCGCGGCGAGTCTTTTTCTCTTTGGCGGATAGATTGAGAAAGAGGTGGTCGAAGAGCTTTTGCGGATCGGTGTAGGGCTTGATTTCGACGCCGTTCGAATTCCAGCTCATGCGAATGCCGCGTTCGAGGGCGGTGTGGATTGACCCGAAACGAGTGCTGCTGCCTGTGCGGCGGGAGATTAGCTGGTCGATGGAGATATTCTTTTCCGGATAGGCCAGGCTGTTGGCAGGCAAGATACCGTTGAGGAAGGAGAGCTCGCGACCGTGGCCGCTCACCATGCCATGATCGGTATGGGAAAGAACGGTTAAGCGATCCTTCAGCCAATTCATCGATTTGAGAGTTGGCGAAAGGGGAGCGTTCTTTCCGAATTGTTCGGGGAAGAAGTGTTCCGGGTGCATGCCTAGAGGATTTCCAACCACGAGGAACCGAGTGGGAACCTGGCTCGCACTGCTGCTGGCGGCGAGCGATTCGAGTAGAGGGAGCGATAAGGCGCCTCCGATTCCTTTTAAGAATGAGCGTCGATTGATCTGCATATCGATAGAGGGTGGTCGTTGGTTGCTTCTGGGGTGGGCTTGACGGTGTTACTCCACAGGGTGTACTAAGAGTTACATGTTTTTCGGGGCGACGGACATTGGTAGTGAAATATAAGTCTATTTCTCGCAACGCGAGAACCTATTGGCCCTGTGTTGCAGAGACACGAGGCCGAAGGCCGTTGTTTAAACTCTAAACAGAGGTGTTTTTTAACAACGCTACGCTTGTTGTTTCTTCGAAACAAATAGGTGGCCTCGCTGTCGCGGGGCCAATAGGTTTTTCTTGCCTACTAATTCCCAGTAGAGATCAATGAGACGTCGTCTATGTGGAGTTCGCCGTTGCCGATTAGGAATCGGTACATGTCTTTGCGGGGGTGGGCGAAGCCGGGTGACTGGAATTCGATGACCTTCGATCCGTTCATGGAGATCGCTACTGTGTCACCGTTTATTTCGATGAGAGCATCGTACCATTTCTCGGATTCAAAGGGGTAGTCCGCCTGTTTTTCGCAGCGGGCGAAAAGCGCTTTGAGTTCTGGCGTTACCTTCTTGTCTTTGACGAGTTGGTAGTACTCCATGTTGTACGAGCCAGTTAGGTTGTCCTTGATTTGAATCGATCCGTTTTTGTCGAAGCGGATTCCGAGTATGTGACCGCCGTGGACGATCTCTTTGGCGGTGAGGTCGTCGAAACCGAATACGAGGCTTTTCGAATCCAAAAACTGAAATCGAAATCTCAGTTGGCAATTCACGAATGGTTCGACGCTGACCTTGATCTTTCCACTAGGTCCTCCGTTGGATAGAATTTTGATTACGCCGTCTTCAATTTTGGTCGAGTCGGATGCGGTGCCCCAGATTCGATGAAGCGTGTCTTTCGAGAAATCATCTTCGTGTAGGATGAGCTGTCCGTTTTTGGTTTTGGGAACGGCGGTCTCCGATGGGAAGTTCGTGTATTTGGGTTGAGCATTTACGCTTAGTGAAAGCGTGAGGAGCGTTAGGGTGATGGAGGCGGTTTTCAGGATTGGTTGGTGCATGTTTTTTGGGAGGAGGAGGGAGGGTGAAAGGATGAAATATGATTTTTTTTAACCACTGATTACACTGATGGACACTGATGATTTGGAAATTGGGTTGGGGAAATTTGGGTTTTTTGGTCTATCGTCCTAGTGAGTTGCGGAACTTGTCTTCGTTGTTGGAAGCGACTTGATATGTGTGGTTGTTTTTATGTTCCTACCAGAAGAGTGAAACGAACTCGTATTCAATCATTGTGTATCCAGTTATTCGAGTATGCTTTTGAGTTGTCCGAAATTCTTCTTTTCTTTTGGAGATCAATTTTGTGAATGGCGTATAGAATCTCGCGAAGAGCAGAAAACCGTTGTTGAGATCGGGGAAAGCGTGTCGTTCCTCCCGCCGGCCAGAAACTCTACGGAATCCAGAAGTTCTAGTTGGTTTTTATACCACAGAACGATGCCTAATGCACAAACTAGAAAAAGAAAGGGTAATCCCAATCCAGTTTGCGTTACCCTCCCTCTTTTTTTTATCTTCCCACATATCAGTGTAAATCAGTGTCCTCAGTGGTTAAAAAATAAATACGGTTTTATTGGTTTTGGCTAGTGCGCTACTTTTACTGGGGCGCCGTTTTGGTGGCGGGCGGATTCGTTGGCTGCCAGGGTGGTGGCGAGCGTTTTCATTGCGTCTTCGTAGGGGGAGAGGATTCCTGATGGGTCGTTGGTGGCGGCTGCGTCAAGAAAGGCTTTGTTTTGAACGTAAAAGATGTCTTCTTCGGTTGGGATTGATTCTTTGTCGTCTTCTCCTGAATACACAGTTCCTTCTAGGTTCCAGGTTGCTAGAGCTATACGGTGATTTCGGGAAGATAAACTTAGGCCGATACCGCCGTCGGGGTTTGCTGAATTATCATGGTGCGGGAAACATCCGGTTGAGAAGGATGCGAGTGCGCCGGAGGCGAAGCGGGCGTTTACGACCATCGCATCATCGACGGAATAGTCGGGCACCTCTTTCATGAAGCCGCCGGTCGCGAAGGCGCTCACTTCTACGATGTCACCCATTGCGTATCGGCAGATGTCTACGAGGTGGGTGCATTGCTCGGCGAATTGCCCTCCGGATTGGTCGAAGGTACGCCACCATAAAGGAGGCGGCATCTGGGTTGTCCACCAACCATTAGCCAGAATTCCTTGATTATCCGGTTGTTTGAACAGTTCGTGCGCTTTTTGGACGGATTGGCGATAGCGATTCATGTAGCCAACGGATACGATGGTTCCGGCTTTCTTGAAGTATCCGTTGATTTCATGAGTGGTTTCAAGCGACTGGGAGATCGGCTTTTCGATCAGCACAGCTTTTACGTGTTCGGAACACATCCGCTCCAAATCGCCGTGGAGGTGGGGAGGCAGGAGAATGAAGACAGCCTCTAGCGATTCGTTCTCTAGCATTGAGAGCGGCTTCTCATAGGTCTTGGCTCCCCATGGTTGGGCTAGCTCGCTGGCTCGCGCTTCATTGCGTCCTGCGATTGCCACTACTTCTGCGCCTTCGATTTTCTTGAGCGCGTTGAGGTGGAGGTCCGATACCCATCCTGTTCCGATGATTCCGATTTTCATATGTTGTTGGTTGATCCTATCCGAGGTTAGCATTTCGGAAAGGCTTTTCTGGGAAACATCGATTATAGGGGTAGGCTGATGAATTCGGAGCCTGGCCCTCTGGGCGTCAACCTGAGGATTTTCTAATGAACTTTGGCCACAAAAAGGCACAAAACCGATGCACTGCCACCCTCGCTATAACTCAGGGTTACCTTTCAATATTTTGATAGATCCAAGTTGGGAGTATCTCTGCCGAAGTTATAACGAAGGCCACGCAACCGAATCTTTTGTGCCTTTTCGTGGCAATAAAAACGCATTTGGTCGAAGCGCCCTACCTTTGCGAATGCACCGGGGATCTTGATTATTGTCATTTCGAAATAGGTGTTGTAGGGACTTATTTAACAACACCTTAAACCCCATCTTAGAATTATGAATTATCCCCGGAGAGAGTTTCTCAAACAGAGTTTAATTGGCGCAGGTGCCTTGATGGCTGGTCCGCTGGCTTTTGGCGCGGATATCAAGTCCGGTATAAAGATTACGAAGATTAGCCATTATCGTGATCCGACGTTTTTGAAGCCGACGTTTGCTCAGGCTCGAGACATTGTGGTGATCGAGACGAATGCGGGCATAAGTGGAATCGGCGAGGGCGGGTCGAAGGAGATGATCCAGAATTGCGCCGAGATGCTAATCGGCGAAGACCCCTTCCGTATCGAGCATCTTTGGCAAAAGGTCTATCGGCAGTATTTTTATCCGTCAGGTCGCGAGCGACTCCATGCTATGGGTGGTCTCGACATGGCTCTTTGGGATATCAAGGGAAAGTTTTTCAAGACGCCTGTCTATGAATTATTGGGCGGTTTAACGCGCGATTATCTGCCGTGTTATTCAACGGGGTTTCCGAATCAGGGATCGGTTAAGGAAACGGCTAGAGCGTGTATGGAAGCGGGGTTTTATGCCTATCGCGTTGGAACGGTTTCCGATGGGAAGGTATTCGATTCGCATAGATTTCTCGACGAGAATTTTCGCTTCTACGAGGAAGTCCGGGAGGGGGTTGGAGAAAAAGGTCAGTGGGCAACGGATTTCCATACGCGATTCGATACGGCTGAGGCAGTGACGATGGCCAAGATGATCGAACCGCTAAAACCGCTGTTCGTTGAGGACTTGGTGAGGTCGGAGAATCCTGGTGTGTATCGCGCTCTACGGGATCGGATCAATGTGCCGATCGCGGTTGGGGAGCAATTTGGAGATCGCTGGGATATTAATGAATTGATCGAAGAGAACTTGATCGATCATTCTCGGGTTACTTTGCCAAATGTCGGCGGGATTACTGAACTGAAAAAAATCGCTGCGATTTGCGAAACGCATTATGTCGGAATGATTCCTCACTTTACGGGGCCCATTTCTACGGCGGCTCTTGTGCATGTGCTCGGTTCTTCGTCTGGATTTGTTTTGACTGAGATTGTTGGAAACTCCGAAACGAAGACTTCGTATTTGAATGACGACTACCTCGGGTTTAAGGACGGTAAGTTGTATCCGAATGACCGACCAGGTCTTGGGGTGGAATTCAATCCGAAGACTGTTGATCTGGTGAATGTGATTACGAAGCCTTCGGCTTACGATCATCCGGTGTTTGAGCGATCTGATGGATCGATTACGAATTGGTGAGGATTTTATAGGTGCACAGGCATCTTGCCTGTGGAGAAACAGGCTGGAAGCCTGTGCTACTTTAAACCGAGTCCGGAGGCCCTCGATCCACCTTTTTGCCTGAAGAGTATCGGTTAGCGTGTGACGCGGAGGATGCCTTTCATCAGCATCGCGTGGCCGGGGAAGGTGCAGACGTAGTCGTAGTCGCCTGGTTTTGAGGGAGCGGTGAAATAGATTGTTTGCGAGGATTCGGGTTGGACGAGAGTGGTGTGGACGATGACGTCGTCTGTATCGGGGATGAAGTTCATAATCATCCCTGAGACTCCTAGTTGCATGGCGTCGGTGCCGATCGTTTGTCCTGTGCCTGGGTTGCAGAGTACTAAATTGTGCAGCATGTCGTCGCCGGTGTGGAACGTTAGTTTAACGCGTTCGCCCGCTATATCCGAAGCAAGCGTCCAGTTAGGCCCCGGGGTTTCGAAAGCAGAAATGTTATCGAGCGTCACTGATTCGGCAGTCAGTATGGACTCCGCCGAGGCGGTGATTGTCGCGCTTGCCAGGGGGGGGCGCAGCTAAGAATGAGTTGAGAGATGTTCATGAGGTTGTATCAAATTCTTATCCTGTCTTCGATTTAATGGGTAATCGCCATGGTTACGGAGAATAGCAGGTGTCAGTAGGTTTTTGTAGCGTTCAATTTTGGACATGTTTACCAAGTAAAAAAGCGCCGCGATATGCGTCGCTTTGATGGTTTTCGATGTAGCTCAGTGCTTCACCCTGAGCATTTACTAGGGTGATGACTCAGGTTAAAGCACGGAGCTACGAATTTTCGATGGTCTTATGGAGAGGTTTACTTTGCGTTTTTTCCTTTGATTGTATCGGACATTTCGGCACGCCAGGATTCGTACATCAATTTCATTGATTTTACTTTTTCAGGATTTTGGTAGCTGAGGTCTTTAGTCTCTCCGGGATCTCTGCTCAAGTTGTATAGCTGCAATCCATTGGGAATTGGAACTTCACGGAGTTTAGGTTTAACGAGACCTTTGGCGTCCAGCTCGTATGCATGATAGGTTTTTTGTTCTCCGCGATAGACGAGCTTCCAATCGCCTTGGCGGGCGATCCAGTTTTGTTCTCTTCCGGAGTCCCAAAACATCGCTTCATTGTGGAGCGACTTTACGGATCCGTCTATTAGCGGTAAAAGGCTCTTTCCGTCTAGCGGTTTCTTTGGCGGAATTCCGGTGATTTCCGAAAGGCTCGCGAATACGTCGCGATGGGTGACGGTTGCTTCAATTTTTGAACGCTTCTTGATCTGCTTTGGCCAGGACATGAGCATTGGCACTTTGATTCCTCCGTCCATGAGGCAGTACTTGTAGGAATTGATGTCGCCGTTGTTCGCGTAGGATTGATCCGAGCCACCATTGTCGGAAGTGAAGAAGACAATCGTGTTTTCTTTCAGTCCCCGTTCTTCGAGAGTGCGCATGATTTTCCCGATCGTCGTATCCAATAGTTCGAGATGGGCCAGGTAGATTTTTCGGCCATAAGGATCGGGGACCTCTAGGTGACAAGTATCGTCGTACCATTGTTTGAAGTCTGGTTGGACGATCGGGTCCCAATGTGGGTATTCCCAGACTTCGGCGTTTCGGTCGAATGACCGCTCGGGGATTCCGTGTTTCTTGGCTAAGGCTTTCGGGGCTCTGTAAAGCGGGGTGTGGACCGCGTTGAATTCGAGCTGCAAGTAGAAGGGCTTTGGGTCTTTCTTTTTAATGAAGGCGACGGATTCCTTGCCGAATAGTTCGGTTGTAGTGGTATTCTCATACGACTCGAGTTCTCCGTTGTCGCGAGTGAGGGGACCCCAGCCGATCATCTTGATTTTTCCGCTGCCTTTCTTTTTGTCTTCGTAGGCTTGAACATCCTTCTCGCTTAGGAGTTCGAAATCCCATGAGTGGTGATTGAATCCGAAGTAGTTATCGAAGCCATGCTTCATCGGATCTTCCTTGGGGCCTTTGTTGAGGTGAGTCTTGCCGACTTTCATCGTGCGGTAGCCCGCTTCCCTCATCATTTCCGCGATGGTGTTTTCGTTGGAAGGCAATCCTCCGTCGCCGTAGTAGTAGGCGCCCCAGCGTTGTTGATAGCGTCCGGTCGAAAGCGCTAATCGCGAGTTGCTGCAAACGGGAGAGGAGGAGTAGGCATTGTGGAATATTACTCCTGAATCCGCGAGCTTGTCGATATTCGGCGTATTCACTCCATCGGCTACGACATCGTGAAACCCGACATCGGCGTAGCCTAGGTCATCGGCAACAATGACGATTACGTTGGGTTGATCTCGGGCCGTCGCCAAGGATGCTGCCGCGAAGCAAATTGAAATGAGCGTAGTTTTCATGTGTTGAGTAAGAATGTTTGTTGCCTAAATATCGGATCGTTCCGCATTAAGCTGCTGCATGAAGAGGGCCTTTAGTTGAGAAACTCTCTCTGGATGTTGGGCGGCTAAGTTGTGACGTTCTTCGTTGTCGTTTTTAATATCGTAAAGCTGGAACTCATCTTGTTTTCGATCAATTTCGATTAGCTTCCAACCGTCTTTCGAAATGAGAGCGCTGCTGCCCATGCGATTGAATTGATTATTAACGAATACGAAGTCGTGCGTTTCGTTCTGCGCTTTCTTCAAAAGCGTCGGCAGGTAGGAAATACTATCTTTGCCGGTTGGCGATTTGGTCCCGACCAAGTCGGCCAAGGTTGCCATGAAATCATAGTGCGCGCTGAGGACGTTGGTTTCGGTCCCGGGTGCGATACGACCTGGCCAGCGAACAATCATAGGACACTGCATGCCGCCTTGGTAACCCGTGCGCTTGAGGCCGGCTCGGTCTCCGGCTCCATTAAATACGTCGCCGCATTCGGAGGTTCGCCATTTCTTGTCATCGAGATTGGCCGCTTCGCCATTGAGGAGAGTCTGTTTGTGGTAGCTCGGTTTCGGGCCGTAGTACAATTCGTGGCCATTGTCGGAAGTGAAGAAGACAACCGTGTTGTCGTCGATACCGAGGGACTTGAGTTCCGCCATGATAAGGCCCACATGGTCGTCTAGCATCTTAACCATGGATCCGTATTTTTTCTCGGCCAGAGAGAGCGAATCATTGTCTACGAAATCCGGATGGATTTCAGGGATGGCGACGGGTCCGTGCGGTAGTTGTGTGGAGTGATACAAGAAGAACGGCTCGTCTTTGCGTTCGCGGATATAGTTTAGTATCCCATCTATAAATACGTTTTGGGAATAAGTCTTTCCTCCAGAGCCAATCGGTTCATCGCCTTTTTCGGACATCTTTCCGCAACGTGGGTCGAAGTTTCCTTCGAGTTCGAATTTCTCGCCATTGCGCCACAGGTAGGGCGGGTAGAATCCGTGGGCTCGCTGGTGATCGTAGTAGCCTTCGTGGAAATCCCAACCGAAACGTTCTACGCGTTCTGCCCAGGTTAAAAAGCCACGATCCAGTTTTCCGAATTGCCCCGTATGGTAGCCAGCTTGTTGGGCGATTTGCCCAAGGAATACTTCCTTCGGGTGAATTGGATGGGCTCCGGCTTTTACCTTGGCCATTTCCGTTTGGAATTCAGCTTCGGTAATTTCGCCGGAATCGCGTTTGATGGGGAGCCCTGCGCTGTTCTGTTTCCAGCCACCCATGCGTCCATCGTGCAGCCCGCTCAAAAGCGTCCAACGGGCGGGCGCGCAAAAGACGCCTCCATAGTAATTGTTGAATTTCATTCCCTCGGTCGCCAGGCGATCGATGTGGGGAGTTTTGATGAGCTGTTGCCCGTAAGCTCCTAGCAGTCCAGGGCCGAGGTCATCGGCGAAGATGAGAATTACGTTCGGCTTGTCGCTGGCTTGTGTTGATCCGGTGGCCGCTAGAAAAAGCGCTGCGAGTGCCAGGATGAAGGAAGATGTTCTTTTTAAGTGGAGGTTCATGGAGAGATCTTTGCCTAATTAGAGCTAACTCTGAAAACACCGTTCATAGTCATCCAGTGACCTGGAAACGTGCAAACGAAATGATGGTCGCCCGGTTCTGATGGAGCCGTGAAATGAAGGGTATGCGAGCCGTTTGGTTGAACGATAAACGTACCTGCTATAACTTCCGGGACGTCTGGAGTGTAGTGTTTGTCGACGGCTTTAGGATCGTTGAGCATCGAGAATGACAGTTCCCCGACTTTCTTTAAGTTTCCTTTTGTTACGAATACCGCGTTGTGCGGCATGATATCGGCATTTTTGAGAACTAGTTTGATGGGCTCATTCGCTCGAGCCTCGATGAGCTTTGTGGAAAACTGAAGAGCTCCATTGCAATCGATCGATATGGCTCGTTCGCCTACAACGACCTCGCCAGATGCAGTGTGCAATGGGCTCGCGCCTTTTGTGTTTCGGACTCTCAGCGAAATCTCGGTAGCTTTACCGGTAATCGGTTTTGCGAGACCTGGAGCTTCGAAAGGTTCACCTAGTTCCAAAACACTTGGAAAAAGATCCGTTTTCAAAGCGACTCCATCGGCACCGGTTAGGTGCATACGTAAGTGCATTTGCATTACGGTTTCGATCTTGGGGATTTCGACGAAAAGTGAGGATCCGTTGTTTAGCGTTTTGACGGATCGCACGGACAGGACGTCGTGTCCTAGCGAGTGCGGTTGTCGCTGAGAGAATTCCGGCGAGCCGTACTGCGGCGCGTATTCATAATTCCATTGCTGAACGAAGAAGTTATGCAGAGCTGTTGAACTCTTCGAGTCGAGTGGCGAGGCGAAGTCGATCCGGATTCCATTGGAGTGCACTTGAAAACCGATCGGGTCGCGAAAGGGTTTTCCGGTATAGCGAACGCGTTGGAAGCAGCCATCCGTAACGGAATAGTCACCCCAGCCATCGATTCCCGTTAGATAGAGCTGACCGTCGTGCGTCCCGAAAGCACCCCGCATGACGCCGCTTTGGAAGTCGCCTACGAGCGGAACAACCGCTCCTTGATGACGGCTCGTCGAGCGATCCCGTAGTACTAGATAGTGCGAAGAGTACCCGTAGGAGATTCCGATTGTGTGATCGTTGATGGGCCCCCAGCGATCATTGTTCGCGTGGAGAAAACCGCCCGTCGAATTATCGATGCCGCGCGGGATGTAGCAGAGGGGAGGGGATATGGTGTCGCTCGGCTTGTCGCCAATGTGTCCGTAGAACTCGCCTTCGTGAACGTCGATTACCATGGAAGCTGGGGTAAACGTGCCTTCTTGAGGTCCTACGAGAATACTGCCGTCGACTCCGCTGCCGACGCCCATGCAATTGCGAACGCCGTAAGCGAAGTAATCGGTGACGCGATCCGGTCCGGTGCGGTAAACGTCTTTCCAGTTGGTGAAGTAAAACGATCCGTAATCATCTCGAACGAGACCGAACGAGTGCGAGTGACTCTTGTCGTGGCCGTCAAAATCATTGGCCCAGGCTTCGTAGAAGTCCGCTTCTCCATCGTTGTTGAGATCGTGTAATCGGGTGATTTGACCGCGTTCCATGACGAAGATCCCATCGTCGTCGATGTGTATCCCGATCGGTTGGTGCAGGCCGGCTGCAAATCGTTTCCAGGTGACGTTCGCTAGGTCATCGGTGAGTCCGGAAACGGCCCACATTTCTCCGGCGAGCGTGGCGACAAGGGCTGTTCCATTTTCGAGGAATCCGACGCTGGTCAATTGCATGACGCTTTGGAATCCCGTATCCGTTGGAACTGTGATCGTGTCGATTACGTAAGGAAGATCTTCGTCGGCTGCCGTGGATCCTTGGACCGTGAGCGCGTTAGGCCATTGGGGCGGACCTCCTCGGGTTAGGGTGGATAGGTTGTTGGTCGCTGCGGTGGCGACTGCTTTTTCGGAAGTCAGCTTGGATTGGCTGATTGCGATAGTGATGGTTGCGTCGGCGTCGAATGCGGGAATTGCGATTGAGGTGACTCGATCGGATGAACTTACCTTGGCGGTGGCGTCCGAGTTCTCGAATTGAACCGCGACTGAAAGCGATTCCGGCAAGGCTCCAAGCGAGAGCGTCGCGCCGTTGAAACCTTCAGGAAACTGCATTGAACGAATGAATACGCTATCGTTACCAATCAATTTGGCCGTCGGATTATCAAGGACAGGTTTGCCATCGATAGCGTACGAGAAAATGGCTCGGCCATTGTGACGATAATATCCGTGGTAGCGTGTTTCGGAAATGGCACCGTTCTTAGACCAAGCGATTGTTTTGTTAGTGTTTTCGAACCAGATTTCTCCATCGGGCGTCGCGTTCCTTGAAGTTCCCCAGCGGAAAGGATCGAAGCTGACGAAGCCACCCTTCCACAGCGTTGGGTAGTTGAAGGTTTCCGGGTCGAAACAAACAGATAGCTCGCTGTTTGAATCCAACGAGACCGCGATCGCTTTTCCGACGCCGAATTTGCCGCGACGAACCGTTTGTCCCCAGATGGGTCCCATGTCCATGTCGTTCCATCGGTCGTCGTTGTGTTGGTTCTGGCTGTGCTTACCCCAGTGGCCGTGGAGTCCGGCATCGAGACCGGGAAATGCTGGCACAATTGCGGGGCGGCGTTCATCTCCCATGTAGAAGTCGGCTTGGCGCTGGTAGAAATCGTATACTCGAGATTCGTTGACCTCGATATCCGCGTTTAAGTGTCCTTCGCGATTGCCTGCTGGATCGACGAAAGGATGTTCATCCGGAGTGGCGATATTCAGATGATTGTGCTCTTTAGCCGAGACGAGGGAAGCGAGCAGTACCGCCGATAGCGAGATACCGAATTTGAACAGCTCCATGGATCGTGAGTACATATGGATTATTTGGGGAGTTAGGCGCGAAGAGTCTTGATTCGTTCTGAGGTGGGGAATGCTTGCTTAAGCTTGTACTCCGCAAACCGGCTCTACGGTTACATTTTTTTGA
Source organism: Candidatus Pelagisphaera sp. (assembly GCA_051275055.1). Classification (GTDB taxonomy): domain Bacteria; phylum Verrucomicrobiota; class Verrucomicrobiia; order Opitutales; family Opitutaceae; genus Pelagisphaera. The sequence continues at coordinate 22,694 of JBNMOQ010000009.1, read as the reverse complement.
GCCGTTATTGTTGCAAATGCCAGTCTGGAGCATCGGCCATTATGCTAGCGTTGATATCGAGTAGTTTGGCTTTGAGCATTTCGAGCGTTTCGGGCAATGCTTTGGCGAGATCCGTGGTTTGCTTGGGGTCCTGGATCAGGTCGTAGAGCTCGTAGCTTTTGTAACCACCAGTCTTGATTAGCGGAATCCAGGCTTCGTCCGTTTTGTTGGCGGAAGAAAGCTCGGGATTGTCCCGCTTGGCGACTAGAGAGTACTTGCCGTCGCGTATTGCTACGATGGGTACGGACCGATGTACGTGCCAATAAAACGGCTGGGGGCGGGCGAACTCTGTGGGATTGCCAAGTAGCAATGGTGCGATGTTGGCACCGTCGAGGTGACGGTCACGTGGAAGTTCGAGATCTAAAAGAGAGCAGAGAGTCGGAAGAATGTCGACCAAGCCGGCGGGCGTTTTGAGGGTCTTGCCAGCTGGGATCGTCCCTGGCCAATTGAAAATTCCTGGAACCCGCAGACCGCCTTCCCAATTGACGCCTTTTTGACCGCGGAGAGAGCGATTGCGGTTGCGAAGGTAGGAGCCGTTGTCTGAGGCGTAGATTATGAGCGTGTCTTCGAGTGGAGCGATTTCGGCGAGCTTTTGTTTTAGGCGTGCGATGGCACGATCGGTGTTGTCGATCGTTGCTGAATAAGTGCTAGCCAATTTCGCTTGGGTCTTGGGGAGGCCTTCGCTTTGTTTGGGGTCCTGGTAGCTCTCGACGATGTCTTCGGGTGCGGCGATTTTTTGATGAGGTTCGTGAAACCAGACATTCAGGAAAAAGGGGACGTCGGGGTCGCGGCTGTTGTCGAGCCAGTCAATGGCTTCATCGACCACGATTTGGCAGGAGTAGCCTTCGATCTCACCGAGAGCTTTGCCGTTGCGGATGAAGTTGGTCGGGTTGCGATGGCTGGGTAGCGCGTTGTTGGCGGTGGCGAACCAGTAATCGAAGCCATGTTGGGCAGGAGTCGGTTTGTAGTTATCGTGCCCTTCGAATGGTAGGCCAAGGTGCCACTTTCCGATATGGGCTGTGGAGTACCCGCCGCTTTTGAGGACCTCGGCGATGGTGATTTCGCGTTCCAGCAAGTGCGATTTTTGGGTTTCGTCGAAGATCCAATTGTAAACGCCTGTTCGGATGTGCTGGCGCCCAGTGAGCAAGGTGGCCCGAGATGGCGAGCAGACCGCGCAGCCCGAGTAGAAAACGTCAAATTTGGTTCCCTGAGCGGCGAGCGAATCGATGGCTGGAGTGTTTACCGGGCCGCCATAGCAGCCGAGGTCGCCAGAGCCGAGATCGTCGGCTAGCAGAATGACCACGTTGGGTCGGTCTGGTTTCGCTTGGATGGAAATCGCCAGCGTAGCGAATAAAACGATCGTTAGGGTAGTGAGGGGTCTGATACGCATGAGGCTGTGGTGTTTGTAGCGATCAAATTGAAGTAAATGAGGTTTGGGGCCAAGGGCTAAATTGAGAGCTTATCTGGGAGTTTTGAAAGATCGGGTTGAAAACCGAGTCGGGACGCCTCGATACACTTGATGATAGGCTGGTTCTCAAATTGCGGTCTTGTGCCTCGTCGACGTTTCCTCTAGTTCGTTTCGTTCTATGAAGCTCCAATCGTTTTCTCTACCTTTCTTGATGCTCGTCGGCGTTGCCTGTATCGCAGGTTGCTCCGCTCCATCTCCTAAATCCAGCATCGGCGTCGGTGCTGTTCCAGAAGCTGGAGCTGTCGTCTATCTCGATGGATCCAAGTCGACGCTCGACGCAAATTGGGCTTACTGGAAAGGTCCGCGTTTGAAAGCGACCATGCCGGTTAAATGGGAAGAAGTGAATGATCCGGTTGATGCAGGAACGGCCATTAGCGCGAACGATCCGTCTGCTGCGGGTGGATTGTACGGAGCGGCGGATATCGTAACGCGAAAGAAGTTCGGCGACAAGCGAGTGCATGTTGAATTTCTAATTACGACCGAAGGTGGGAATAGTGGCGTGTATTTGCAAAACCGTTACGAAATTCAAATTCTCGATGGTGATAAAACGAAGCACGGCATGGCAGCGGTGATTAACGAAACGGAGTCGCCATATCACGCTTACAATGGTCTTGGAAAATGGAACGCCTACGATATTCAGTTTCGCGCTGCGCGGTTCAAGGATGGCAAACTTGTTGAGAAGCCGTTGGTGACGGTTTATTTCAATGGAGAGAAGGTCCATGTGAATCAGACGATCAACAAAGTTTGGGGCGGGCCGAATTCCGGACTCGACGGCGGAAATGACAAAGGATTCGGAATAACGGATCGTCCTGGCGGCTTGAAGCTTCAAGCGGAAGGACATGATGTTCGCTATCGCAATATCTGGATCAAGGAACTTGATTTGACGGATCCCGATACGGATTTCTGAATTGGAGTGTTCGCGGCCGATCTCCGAGCGGGCATTGATTTTGCTGAGCGGGATCAACTACTACAACAATAATGGCCGCTCGGAGATCGCCGCTACCTTTTGAATGTCTCGGGGGATGTTATGTTTTTTATGAGAGATTGTGTAATCATATATCTATTACCTTTAGTGATCTTGTTTTCGGCTTGTAGGCCGAGCGAAGAGTCTATTGAACGTGAATGGCCCTCGTATCAAGGGGGCGATAAGAGAAATCAATATTCGCAACTAAGCCAGATAACGCGGGAAAACGTGGCTGATTTGGAAGTCGCTTGGACTTACCGGGCGGGGGAGATCGATAGGCGAACGCAAATACAGTGTAATCCGATTATTAAGAACGGAGTTTTGTACGGTACTGCCCCACAGCTGAAGGTGTTCGCTTTGGAAGCGGCAACGGGTCGGGTGATCTGGGAGTTCGATCCTAAAGAATATTTAACGAGCGCAGGCATTGAATTCGGAATGAATGCCAATCGCGGAGTGGTTCTGTGGGAAGACGATGGAGGTAGCCGCGTGTTTGTCACATTGAGTCACTGGCTTATATGCATCGATGCTGAAATCGGTGAGGCGGTTGCTTCTTTTGGCGACGGGGGGAGGACTTCATTGAAACAGGGATTAGGGGAGCGTTCGAAAGATCTTCATGTGATATCGACGACGCCGGGCGCGTTGTTCGAGGATTTGCTTATCGTATGTACTCGAGTGTCGGAGAACGCCGATGCTGCGCCGGGCCATATTCGAGCGTTTAACGTTAGGACGGGTGAAGTGGCGTGGACGTTTCATACGATTCCTCAGCCTGGCGAGTTTGGAATCGAGACATGGCCAGAGGGGGCGCATGAGGAAGTGGGTGGGGCCAATTCTTGGTCGGGCATGAGTGTCGATCGCGAGCGAGGTATGGTTTTTGTTCCGACAGGGTCGGCGTCGTTCGACTTTTATGGAGGCAATCGTCACGGAGAGAATCTTTTTGCGAACTGTATCCTTGCATTGGATGCGCGAACTGGTGAACGGAAGTGGCATTATCAAACGGTTCACCATGATATTTGGGATCGCGATTTGCCAGCTCCGCCAAATCTGGTTACCTTGACGATTGATGGAACGCGTCGGGATGCGGTTGCTCAGATTACAAAGTCTGGACACGTTTTCGTGCTTGATCGGGATACGGGCGAGCCGCTTCACCCCGTGGAGGAACTACCGTTTCCACGTTCCGATTTGGAGGGCGAGCAAGCTTGGGCGACTCAACCGATCCCGGTTCGTCCCGAGCCCTTCTCGCGTCAGCGTTTTGACCTGAAAGACGCTACGGATATCAGTGAGGCGTCGAATAAGTATGTTACGGGGATTCTGGAAAATCTTCGCTCCGATGGTCAATTCATCCCTCCAAGCAAAGAGGGGACGGTGATTTTCCCTGGGTTCGATGGCGGAGGCGAATGGGGTGGAGCGTCCGTCGATCCTTCAAGTGGGATCATGTATGTGAACGGAAGCGAGATGGCCTGGATTATGACGATGGTCGAATCCGGAGGCGGATTGGAGCCGGATGCGGAGGGAGTTACCCGTCTAGCCGATTACGGTAAGTCGTTGTACATGGGGCGTTGCGCGTTTTGCCACGGGCCTGAGCTTCAGGGAGATCCTACAGGTACGTTTCCGAATATTCAGACGGTGAAAGAGAGGCTTCCCAGAGAGGCGATCGTCGAACTTCTTAAGAATGGAAAAGGGTTTATGCCATCGTTTAAACAGCTTGGAGCAATGAAGATGGATGCCATTGCAGCTTTCCTGTTGGGGGAAGATAGTGAGATGGATCCGCATGCTCTGGGGATGAGTTCTAATGAAGTCGCTCTTCCGTATACGCATACGGGATACAATCGATTTTTCGATCAGGAAGGGTATCCGGCGGTTAAGCCGCCTTGGGGTACGCTCAATGCTATCGACCTGAACAAGGGCGAGTTGCTTTGGAAGAGTGTTTTGGGGGAGTTCGAGGAATTGACTGAACGAGGAATTCCGAAAACCGGTACCGAGAACTATGGAGGTCCAGTTGCAACCGATGGAGGACTTATCTTTATCGCCGCATCCAAAGATGAACATATACGCGCTTTCGATAAGGATACCGGAGAGGAACTCTGGAAGTTCAAATTACCGGCTGGTGGTTATGCTACGCCGAGCGTTTACGAGGCGGATGGAAGACAGTTTGTCGTTATCGCTTGTGGTGGCGGAAAAATGGGTACGGATCCGGGCGATAGCTACGTCGCATTCGCGCTGCCGGAAAGTTGATAGAAAAGCGATTTGCTAGATTTTGATATGCAGAAAATGGAATTGTCAGGTTGTCGCTTCGCTCCAAATGGGTGTCGCTTCGCTCCAAATGGGTGTCGCTTTAGCAACACCTGTGTGACCGGAGGTCACCTTGACCAAATTTGCATATGGTGGGCTAGATATCTGGAGTTGCTTCTTCGGTTTCTTGACCTCCGGGGAAGAACAATTCGCCTGAAGTGTATTCCGTGCCGAATGTCTGTTTCAGAGTAGCGACTTGTCGAATGGCCGACTGGATTTGCTCGACAGTCAGCGGGGAGAGAGGATGGATGAATGCGGAGTAGAGTAGCCCGTTCCCGATCGCATATCGAGCGTCCAGGGCTGCGTGAAAATTAGCGGTCATCGATACCACTAGTTGTTCGACGGGTAGCTTCTGAGCTTCCATTACTTCGCTAACGATGCGCATTCGATCTGCGTTTACATCGGAAATGCAAACCAGTTGGATACCGTCGTATTCGAATATTATAAGACCGCGTTGCTGGTCGAGAACCTCGGCATAAGCGGCTATCGATTCATGCAAGGCTTCCTCCGTCATGGGAGAGCCGAGGGCAGCTTGGCAAAAGAATAGAGTTAGTGTGAGGATTGCAGGCCTGGGAATCATAAGGCAGTGGGAGTTGAGTTCGATCAGTTGACGTTCGATCGCTTCAAGTTATTGCGCTTTCGATTCCAAATGGAAGGAGGACCGAGCTGGTCCTCCTTACCTTTGAGAAATCTTCGTTATGCTTGACGATTCCGCTAGGCGCTTTCGTCAGATTCAAACCATTTGTAGACGATGCCCGCAAGGATGGCTCCTACGATGGGAGCGACCCAAAAGAGCCATAGTTGGGAAATAGCCCAGCTTCCTTGAAATAGGGCTACGCCAGTGCTTCTCGCCGGGTTCACCGATGTATTGGTGACGGGAATACTGATGAGATGAATGAGAGTGAGTCCTAGGCCGATGGCGATGGGAGCGAACCCTTTTGGAGCGCGTTTGTCTGTCGCTCCCAAAATAATAATCAAGAACATGAAGGTCATTACTATTTCAGTTACGAGTGCAGCGGTTAGGCTATATCCGCCCGGTGAATGTTCTCCGAAACCGTTCGAAGCGAATCCAGCTGCTGCGTCAAATCCTGCCTGCCCGCTAGCGATGATATATAGTACTACTGCTCCGGATATTCCACCGGCGACTTGGGCTATGATATAGGGGACGAGTTCGTTGCCCGGAAATCGTCCTCCTGACCAGAGGCCGATCGATACTGCAGGGTTGAGATGGCATCCGGATATATGGCCGATGGCGAAAGCCATAGTGAGTACCGTTAGACCAAAGGCGAGAGATACGCCCATTAAACCAATTCCAACGTCGGGAAATCCGGCTGCAAGGACGGCACTTCCGCAACCTCCTAATACTAGCCAAAATGTTCCAATGAATTCTGCTCCGAGTTTTTTAGTCATAGTCATCGCTTAATCCTTCGATTTTATTTGTGGGGAATGCTAGTTGGGAAACCTAGCGTGAACCCCTAATAAGCAAGAATGCAATGGAAGTGTCCACAACTTTTAGCGAGTGGAGTAGGCGTGGGGTGTGTTTTAAAGTGGTAGGGCGGCATCGGCGAGGCCGCAGCGGAGCTTTGTGAGAAACCTGGGTTCTGATGCAGCCTCGTCGATGCTGCCCTACCTTTCTCCAATGTAGGGGAACGAATCTTCGCTAGTTCATGTAGACGATCAGCGCTTTTCCGTTCTCAGCGGCCGATGCGATAAAGGGCTTTAAATCTTCTAGATAGCTTAAAATGTAGCCAAAAGACTCGTCGAAATCCTCATCCCAAATGTCGGGATAGATTTCGTTTTTCTTAAACGTTTCCGAGTCGCAGCGGGATTTGAGTTCCTTCTCGTCGAGTTTCGACAAGGCTTGGGCAATTTCCTTCACTTGAGTCGAAGTGAAAACTCGTGCCGGACCGTACCCTACATCGACATCGCCAACGAGCTCTCCACCTGAAAGGATGAAGCCGAGCGGATTTTCCGATTCTTCGGATTCACCCGATAGCAAGAAGTGGATACCTTGCCAGGCCTTGTCTACGTCGAATTCTTCGCCGCTATCGTTTGGCATCCAATAATCGGCTTCTTTCGATGCTTTGTCCTTGAAAAAGCCGAAGAAGGTCTTTTTTTCGGGCTCGATTATGAATTCCTCTCCGTAGAGGAATTTTTGGATTCTGGTGGGTTTCTCCAGCAACGCGGCAATGTCTGCGTCGCTGGTCGTCTTGAAATTGCCGATCATGCTCATATTAGGAACGTTTGAGGAGGGACGAGGTTATTTTCTATGGGCGAAGAACTTGTATTCTACTTTGTCGGTGATTTTGAAGCACTGCAAGGTTCGGGTTCTGTAGATAATGCGATACAATGCGGGAATCTTGTATCCAATATCCGAAAGATCGTCTACCTTGGGTGTCGTGTCAATAGGGCTGAATGAGACGATGAGCTCGTTTTCGCTAGCCATGAGGATTGATCGTTCTCGGGGTTTAGCGAATTCCGAGGTAAGCGTAACTTTGATGTTTTCGTCGACGCTCTCTAATTCGAACTTCGTTGGAAAAGATCCTTCAGTGGTTAGGACCCCATCTTGGCTGACGCCGCAGGCTTGCAAAATATTAGGTGGGGTCTTATTCTGTATGCCTTCGGGAGAGATTCCAATACGTCGAAGACCTTTGGGGCGTTACTTGCGACGACCGTAGAAGCAACTAGAATTATTCTAACGCGGTCTCAGTAAGGAGAGCCCCCTACAGGCCGCAAATACGTATATTGCAGAATGAACAGATACTCTCTGGGAGAGTCCGCACGGTATTCAATGTTTGAGCTATTCGGTTTGGTGCTTTGATACGGATTGTTTCATGTTGGCATCGTAGTCGTTCTTCGCTTTTTTGATCGCAATTAGTGATTCAACAGCCTCCAGGATTCCGGCAACGATAAATAGCCACCAGCTGTTTTTAAAAAACCAAGTGTCGCCCCCTCGCGCAAATTGATAACATAGAACTGCTCCAACCAGACAGGTAAATATCAATGCAATCTGTAATTTAATATACGCAGAATATTTGAGGTTAACGATTAAGTATTTAACGTTCATTTCTTCGTACATAATATCTGAATATTGTGTGTGAGGCGGTTTGCTCGGAGTTACTCTTGCGAGTGGGCTTGGTAGGCGGCTCCGTAGGTTCCGGCCCAGTTGCCGAGGCTTCCGATGCGGACATCGACTTGGTGGCCGCCTGGCCGCCATTCGATGGTGTCGAGTTCGGCTTTGAGGGGATCGAGGAGCTGATCGCCTGCGTTGGTGGGACCACCAACTAGGAGAAATATTTCGGGGTCAAAGGCGTTGATCAGCGAGGTCATTCCGGCGGCGAGCGTGCGTAGGGAAATTTTCCATACTTCCTGAGCTTTGGCGTCACCGTAGCTGGCGGCTTGGATGAGGTCTTTGAGATTGTCGAATCGTCCGTCGCTACGTTCTAGGAGGGTAGCATTCCCTAGTGCGCTATCGAGAGCTCCGGGAGTATTGGTGAAGTTTTGCTCGCCGAATGGGTCGAGGGAAAGGTGTCCGAAGTGTCCCGCGCGGCCGATGGCTCCTCGGATGAGTCGTCCGTCGATGAAGGCGGCTCCGCCGACGCCGGTGCCGAGTGTTAGGAGAATGACGTAGTTGCAGGCTTTGGCCGAGCCCATCCAGATTTCTCCAAGGAGGGCGGCGTGGGCGTCGTTGACTACTTGGATGGGCTTTTGCCAGTTGAGAGCATCGGTCCAGTCAAGTCCTTCGAGACCGATCATGCGTCCGGGCATGAAGTCTATGGAAAGGCGATCTCGGGAGGCTAGTCCTGGAGCGGCGAGGCCAATTGGAGAACCGCGTTTCGGGGACCATTTTTCGAGTTGTTTGCCGATGGTTTCGAGCCAAGCGGGTTTGCCGTTTATCGTTTCGCCGTCGAGTGTCGGAGTTTGGATTTGTTCGACTAGAGTACCGCTTTGGGAATCGAAGAGTCCGAATTTTATCTGAGTGCCGCCTAGGTCGATGCCGATGATCTGAGAGCTATCCATTATTTAGAGATTTGTCCTTCGCTGAGCGACCAACCTCCATCTACTGCCAGCATTTGTCCAGTAACGAATCTGGATTCGTCAGACATGAAATATACGGCCGCACCGTCGAGATCTTGGGGATGGCCGATTCGTCCGCCGTCGAGCGGCTGCTTTGTTTTGATGAACTGAGTGATGGCTGGGTCTTGCGCCGCGCGTTGGGCCATCGGGGTTTCAACAAGGGCGGGGGCGATCGTGTTTACGCGTATGTCTTGGGCTGCGTAGTAAGAGGCGATTGATTTCACGAACCCGAATACGGCTGATTTTGCGGCTGCGTAGACGTGCGTTGAGAAGAAAGCGGGTGAGGGGGAATAGCCAAGGGTGGAGGCCATGTTGAGGATGACGCCCCGTTGATCGCGTTCGAGCCAAGTTTGGATGGCCGCTCGATTGGAGAGGATGACAGAGTGGAGATTGAGCTCGAGGGTGGCCTGGATGCCTTGGTCGGTTACTTCGTGCAATGGACCGTCGCCAAGTTTTCGTCCGCTGCCGCCGGCTACGTGATAGAGACCGTCGAAAGAATCCCAGCGCTCTAGGCAGAGGTCGATTGCTTTTCGGGAGGTTTCGGGATCGGTGGCGTCGCCGACCAATGTCGAACACTGGTCGCTGCCAAGAATCTCGCCTGCTTGGGCGGCGCTGTCTGGGTTGCGTCCGACAACGACGATTTGGGCGCCTTCTTCGATGAAACGTTTCGCTGCGGAGAGGCCTAAGCCTGTGGTGCCGCCGATGATTACGAGCTTTTTATTGTGAAGACGCTGCATGTTACGGATTATTTGGAAGCGGACGTGGGGGTTCAATCAATTAGTGTCGGATGATGCCGAAAGTGATATGATATCACTTTGAAGGATGAATTGGGAGGGAGAGATTGAGAGGGAGATCGTTGGTGATTGGGTATTGGATTGTTTTTTGTCGGGGGTGGAGGTAGGGGTTGGTTGATGTTGGAAATTGGACTTGATTTTCGGGAGGGGATGGCGATCAGTTTGTTTGTCGCGATCGTGTTTTTTGAGAGTTTGTTTCCATTCCGAAAACAACTGGGTCGTTGGCGGCATTTTGGGAAGAATGCTTTGTTTGCGGTGATCAATTCGGCGATCACTGGCTTGGCTGCGGCTGGGATGAATATTTGGCTGTTTATTTGGATAGAAGAGAATGGGATCGGATTACTCCATTTGTGGGAGATTCCGTTTTGGGCTGCGACTTTGGTGGCTTCGCTGGGGTTTGATATGTGGCTCTACTGGTGGCACCGATTAAATCATGTGTTCCCGTTTTTGTGGCGGTTTCATCAAGTGCATCATAATGACACGGATATGGATATGTCGACGGCCTTGAGATTTCACCCTGGCGAGATTTTATTGTCGTCGCTTATCAATGTAGTGGTGATCGCAATACTCGGAATTTCGATCGAGATGATGGTGGTCTACAAGTTGATCTTCAATGTAAACGTATTGTTTCATCACAGTAACGTCGCTCTTCCAGAGCGATGGGATCGATTGTATCGGTATTTCTTGGTCAGTCCAAATATGCACCGTGTTCATCATTCGATACGTTTGGTAGAGACGAATTCGAACTACGCGAGTGGTTTGGCAATCTGGGACCGTTTGTTTGGGAGTTATCGCGAGCGCGATCCGAGTGAAGTCGTTTTCGGTCTCGAGTATGACCGTAGTAAAGAGGAGCAGAAGTGGTTGTGTTTACTGAAGCGACCATTTCGTCCGAGGGGTAGACCTGGCTCGGGGAGAGATGAATGAGTGATTTTCTGAAATCGATGAGAGATAATTCTTTGGGATTTTTCGTGCCTTTTTGGGGCTAATCTTTGTCCTAGATTTTGGCCATGCTTGCTTCGGAGAATCGGCTCCGGTATTTTCGGGGGTTTTCACCAGATTGGTGACGGAAGGCTCGGCTGAAAGAGGCGGATGATTCGTAGCCGCAGCGAAGGGCGATTTCGCCGATCGGCAATTGGGAGTCGCTCAGCAGGGATGTGGCGTGGAGGAGTTGCTGCTCTCGGAGGTAGCGCCCGAGAGTGACGCCGGATGTGCTTTTGAATTGTTTGCGTAGAGTGGATGGGCAGATGCCCACTGATTTACTGAGGACTTCGATGGTCCTGGCTCTGGGGCCTTTTTCGAAGATCCAGGCGTTTACTTTGCTGATGAGATTGTTTGGCTCGGACTTTGGTTGCTCTCGGTTGCTGTGGGTGTGAGTGGCGATTAACTGGTAAAGGAATTTGGATAAAGTGAGCTGTATGTGAGCAGGTACATTGGGCTTGTCGCGGTTTTTCCAAAGTCTGGCTGCTTCTAGAAGCAAATTCTGAGAGAGCTCATCGAGGTGGAGCTTCCGGTCGCGTAGGGATTGGATGTCGTTGGGCTTTACGCCCTCGAAGGTGATAAATAGCCAGTTGAGCTGCTCGTTGTCGAGTTTGCCGTAAAAATGGAACTGGAAGGGAAAGACGAGGAGGGCGTGCTCGGGTGAAAGCTTGAACACTGCGTGGTCGAGGTTGACCTCACCATTGGTCCGTATCGGGATTACTAGGACGAATCGATGGTGGGATTTGTATTCGAGAGATCGCTGCCGCAGGGTGGTCGTCGTCTGGCGGGAGAAAAGGAGCACTCGTTTGGGAATGACGAGGGCGGATTGTTCGTAACCGAGAAAGTAATCCTGGGGGATATCGATCGTCGAACTGAGGTCTGCAAGTTCTTGGAGCATTGTTATCGGTCAGAAATGTCAACAAATAGGGTAATAATGTCAATAGTACGCATTAGTGATCTGCTATAATGCAGATCCCCTAATGTGTTGAAGCCTCGATTTTTTGGTAGTGTTAAGGTTGAAGACCCTCTTGGGACGGCTTTCTTGGTTCGTCGGCCGATTCAAGGGGTCATTTTTTTCTCGATGGTGATGAGTAGACAGACGGGCGAAAAGCTGCATCATTCCGCGGTGAACAGAATTTAACTCCCTCCCTATATTATATGAATACCTCCATTCGTTTTAAGCTGTCTTTAATGATGTTCCTCCAGTTTTTCGTCTGGGGAGCTTGGTTTGTCACTTTAGGGACGTATTTAAGCGGTATGTCTTTTGACGGTGCCGAGATTGGGGCTGCCTATAGTACAATGCCATGGGGAGCATTGATCGCGCCTTTCTTTGTTGGAATGGTTGCGGATCGGTTTTTCAATTCGGAACGCGTGATGGGAATCTGTCATTTAGTTGGGGCCGCAATTTTATTTTACGCCGCTTCGGTTACTGATGCTAATTCGTTGTTCTGGGTGCTCTTCGCATACGCTTTGGCTTATAACCCTACATTGGCCTTGGTGAATTCGATTTCGTTTTCTCAAATGGACAATTCTTCAAAGCAATTTCCAGCAATACGTGTTTGGGGAACGATTGGTTGGATTGTCGCGGGTTTGCTTGTCGGAACGATGGGAATCGAGAACACTGCCTTGCCGATGAAGATCGCTGCAGGCGCTTCAGTTGTTCTTGGCGTGTACTCCTTTTTCTTGCCGAAGACTCCGCCGAAATCCGCAGGCCAGAAAGTGACGATGCGCGATGTTCTGAATCTCGATGCTCTGAGTTTGATGAAGGATCGTTCGTTTGCCGTTTTCGCGATTGGCTCGATGCTGATCTGTATTCCATTGGCGTTCTATTATAATTTCACGAATCTCTTTCTGAATGAAGCGGGCATGGAGAATGCTGCTGGTAAGATGACGCTCGGGCAAATGTCGGAGATATTCTTCATGGTTGTGATGCCTTTCTTTCTGGTTAGGTTGGGCATTAAGAAAATGCTCCTGTTTGGAATGTTGGCGTGGGCTGCTCGCTATCTGCTTTTTGCTTTGGGTAATTCGGACAGTCTGATCTTTATGTTCTATTCGGGTATCATTCTGCATGGCATTTGCTATGATTTCTTCTTCGTAACCGGGCATATCCACGTCGATAATGTCGCTCCGAAGAAAATCCAGGCGAGCGCCCAAGGATTTATTGCTTTGATAACCTATGGTCTCGGTTTGCTGATCGGTACGAAAATTTCTGGTATGGTCGTCAAAATGTATGAAACGGAGCTCGCTTCTGGGGTGTTCGTACATGACTGGAAAACGATTTGGTTGATTCCTGCAGTCATGGCAGCGGTTATCATTATTGTATTCGCGATTTTCTTCAAGGAGTCCAAGGCGAAGTCGGAAGAAGTGTAGTTTGAGTTTTTTAGTAAAAACATCGATATGAAAAACGGAATATTTCAAGGATCGTCGCGTCGCGATTTTCTTAAGGGCTTAGGCTCTGTCGCCGCATTCTCAATACTGCCGAGTCATATCTGGGCGAATTCGCCGAGCGGTAAGCTGCGGATCGCGCAAATAGGCGTGGGTGGTCGCGGTAAGGGGAATATGGCTTCTTTAGTTCGTCTTCCGAATATGGAGATCGCAGCGCTCTGCGACGTGGATAGCGATGCGTTGGCAATGGTGTCTGCTGAGCATCCGAAAGCGGAGACGTTTAAGGACTACCGGAAGTTGTTCGAGAAGATGGGCGATCGCATCGATGCAGCGTTGGTTTGCGTGCCCGATCATATGCATGCTCCCATTACGAAGCTAGCCATGGAATTTGGGAAGCATGTGTATTGCGAAAAGCCGCTCGCTCATAACGTGCTTGAGAATCGTGAACTGAGGCTCATGGCCGAAGAGAAAGGTTTGGTTACTCAAATGGGTATTCAGGTTAGCGCGACGATGGGGCAACGGATGACCGTTGATTATATTAAGAGCGGACTCATCGGCAAAGTAAGTGAAGTTCATGTCTGGTCGAATAAAGGATGGGGCCGCGACGAGGCTGCTCTTCCTATCGCGACGAATCCAGTGCCGAGTAATCTCGACTGGGGGTTGTGGTTAGGCGTGGCAGATGAGCGCTTGTTTCGCGAAGGCTATTTCCACCCAGGACAATGGCGCCGATTGTTAGATTTCGGAACAGGAACGCTTGGCGATATGGGTGTCCATATTTTCGATACGCCGTATCGGGCCTTGGAATTGACCGCTCCAAAGTGGGCAAGAAGTCATTGCCGTCAGCCGAATGGATTTTCTCATCCGGAAAGCGTTAAGACCGAGTATCAATTTCCTGCGACGGCTCACACGACGAAGTCTTTAAAATGGACGTGGTACGATGGCGAAAATGGCCCTCCTGCGGTTATTCCGGGATTTAACGATGACGGCAAAATCAAACTGTCGAATCAAGGTTGTGTTCTGATTGGCGAGAAAGGCTCCATGATGATGCCGCATATGAGCGGTCCGCAGACGTTTCCAAAGGAGCTGATTCGGAGCGTTCCGCGCCCGAAGCTCGATCCGATTGATCATCACGGCGAATGGGTCGATGCATGTTTGGGTAAAGGCGTAGCTCGTTCGTCATTCTCCTTTGCCGGTCCTTTATGCGAAGCGCTTCAGTTGGGCGTCGTCGCGAGTCGTTATCCTGGCGAAAAGCTCGCTTGGAACGAGAAGGCGATGCGCATTACCAACAATCGCGAAGCGAATCAGTATTTGAGTCGCGAATATCGATCGTTCTAGGAATCGAAGAATTTTTAGAGATATATTATGGCATCTGAAGGAAATCACCGCGTCTTATGCGTGGGAGCTGGTAATACCGGTCGCTCTCATATCTTGGCTTATCATCGTTTGGACGGTTTTGAAATCGCGGGCATTTGCACACGCAGTGCTGCGTCTCGAAAACCAGTAATGGAAGAAATGGGCGTCGAGTACCCGGGCTTTGACGATTATGCTCAGGGCTTGGCGGAGACGAAGCCGGATGCTGTTTGTATTTCGACTTATCCAGATACGCATTACAACTACACCAAGATGGCTTTGGAGGCAGGTTGCCATGTGTTCTTGGAAAAGCCGCTCGCGGAGACGATAGAGCAGGCAGAAGAGCTTATGGCTCTGGCACGCGCTTTGGGTCTAAAATTGGTAGTCGGCTACGTTCTGCGTCACCATCCAAGCTGGAAGAGTTTCGTGGAGAAAGCGCAAACTTTGGGCAAACCGCTGGTTATGCGGATGAACTTGAATCAGCAATCGTCGGGCGAGCAGTGGCAAACGCATCGCAATTTGCTTTCGTCGATTTCGCCAGTTGTCGATTGTGGAGTTCATTATGTGGATGTCATGTGTCAGATGACGCGTTCGAAGCCGATTCGCGTGTCCGGTTTAGGCGCACGTTTAAGCGATGAATTGCCGGAGGGAAAAATCAACTACGCTCACCTGCAAGTGTCCTTCGAAGATGGGTCCGTTGGCTGGTACGAAGCTGGCTGGGGACCGATGATGAGCGAGACGGCGTTCTTTATTAAAGACGTAGTCGGACCGAAAGGTAGTGTTTCTATCGTGGCGAATAAGGCTGGAGCTCAGGGGCAAAGCGCGAACATCGATTCGCACACTGGGACTCAGAGTTTGCAAGTGCATCATGGAGCTTTGGATGCGGATGGGAAGTTCGTTCGTGAAGACGAGTTCTTGTCGATGGAGAACGAGCCTAATCACGATACGCTTTTCCAGCGCGAACAAGAGTATTTCCTAAAAGCCTTGAATGAAGATTTGGATGTAACGGAAATTTTGGAAGCTGCCTGCAATGCTAGTCGAATCGTGTTGGCGGCCGATGAAAGTTTTCGAACTGGAAAAACCATTGAACTGTAGCGGGACAAGAATTGTTACCCACAGATTACTCAACTTGTCACAGATGAATTATTAGATAACTTTCGAGCGACCACTCATTCTCATGAAAAAATTATACTTACTCCCTCTTTTTCTACTTATTCCTTCGATCGCGGGATTCGCTGTGAATCCTCCAGAGGGCTTTACTGCGCTATTCAATGGCAAGGATCTTTCCGGCTGGTACGGCGACAATCCGCATGCATCACGCAAGGCTGACGACCGGGCGACCTCTATCCGCGAGCAGCAAGCGGACTTCAAAGCGCATTGGAGCGTGGACGGCGACGAGTTCGTCAATGACGGGAAAGGTCCCTATGCGACCACTGATCGCGATTACGGCGATATTGAGTTGATGCTTGAATACAAGACCGTGGCCTTGGCCGATAGCGGCATCTATCTGCGCGGTTCGCCTCAGGTTCAAATCTGGGACACGACGGAAGTAGGTGGCAAGTGGCATATCGAAGCGAATAAAGGTTCAGGTGGCTTGTATAACAATCCTAAGGAAAATGCGGATACCAACGGCAAGAATCCGCTCGTTTACGCTGACAAGCCTTTTGGCGAATGGAATACGGTAAGGGTTCGTCACGTAGGCGACCGTATGTGGGTTTGGTTGAATGGGCAGCTAGTAGTAGATAATGCGCTTTTTCACCCGTTCTTCGATAAGTCTAAGCCAATGCCCAAAACGGGACCGATTCACCTGCAGACTCATGGCGGCGAGATTCGCTGGCGCAATGTGTTCGTTCGCGAAATTGGAGCGGAAGAGGCGAATGGATATTTGCGGGAGGACGAATTCGGTTCGGAATTCGAACCGATTTTCAATGGCCGAAATCTCGACGGTTGGATGGGCGATCTGAAAGGTAAAGCCGCGTCCAACGGAATTCTGAAGTGGACGGATGGCGATAATATTTACACGAAAAAAGAGTATGCGGATTTCGTATTTCGATTTGAATTCACAATGACAGCTGGCGGAAATAATGGCCTAGCTATTCGTTCACCTGGAGAGGGTAACCCTGCTTACAATGCGATGTGCGAACTTCAGATCCTTGACGATGGGCACGAAAGCTATTCCGAAATCGACCCGAGGCAGGCTCATGGCAGCGCTTATGGAATGACGGGTGCGCACCGAGGCTATCTTCGCCCCGCTGGCGAATGGAATTATGAGGAAGTCACTGTCGATGGTTCTACAATCCGAGTAGAGCTCAATGGAGTTGAGATTTTGAATACCGATCTTAGTAAAGTAACCGAGTATATGGCGGACTCGGAACATCCCGGAAAAATGCTTTCCGAGGGTCATCTTGGATTCTCAGGACATGGACCGAAACACCGGTTTCAATTCCGTAGTTTGTCTGTTAAAGAACTTGATTGATTCAATTGGCTCAATACGAACGTCGCACGGAGAAATAGGCGTTCGTATTGTTTTTTAGCTGTCCGAAAAAGGTTCGATTCGTTTTTCCGAAGAAGATGTTACCGCCTAGACTGGCGCTCCATTGATCGTCGATGGCGTAGCGGATGTTGGGTCGCAGGTAACCGTCTTCGTCGCTTGGAGAATAGAATGCGAAGAGCGAAAGCTGGAGTGTTTGCATCCGCAGTTGCTGGGTGATTCGAGTCGTGAAAACATGACGCCGTCTATTGGAGATCGGCCCGTTTAGCGGAGCGGTGGAAAGGGATGCTTGGTAGTCGCTGGTTTGCTCGACGTAGTATTGAATGGATCCGTTTAGATTCTTGGCGATTTCGCGTTCGAAACCGATTAGGAAGCGGTTTTCCGAATTTCGTATATTCGAGAGGTCGCCGTAGGGATCGTCGATGCTGTCGTAGCTTCCGACTTCGATATTGAAGAGACCGCCGGCGAGAGGTTGTCTCCAGCTTGCGCTAAGCGTTTCGAGTCTTGGGAATATTGGTTGTCCTGCGCTGAGATCGTATCCAACGGGCTGTTTCCAGTATCCGCGGTAATAGTACAATGCGACTTCTGCGTTTCCGAAGATTCGATTTGCCCGAGCGGCCCATTCCGAATCATGGGGATAGTCGGCTAGGATGAGATTTGGGTCGCCGGTAAGCGAATCAAGAGATGGATCGAAATAGGAGAGGCGTTCGCCGGTGATAAAGCGATCGGCATCGAACTCGGGTGTGTGGACTATGTCGAGATTGATCCAAGGATGGTAAAGGCTGGCTTTGATCGCATCGTTTGGAGCCTTGAGGTATTCTTCGTCGCGTCCAAGAATGAGAGCTCGCCAGTCTTTTGGGAAGAGGTCGCTGATAAAGAGCAAGTCGCCGGTTCCCCAGGTGGTAATTTGTCGTCCGGCTTTTATATCTAGAAATGATGTGGGCTGACCGGAGACCCAGGCTTCTCGTAGATCGATCCAGCCTTCGCCTGTGTTCAGGTCGACCGAGCTAGTAGGCGCGAGTCCGTCTAGGATCCAGTCTTGAGTGAGTCGGTAGTTGAGCGGGCCTTGATTTCCCGCGAGGCGTGTTTGTAGGCGGAGCTCACTGAGCGTCTCCGTTTCTCCGAAGTTGTCGGACTGCAAACGGATTCCGTAACGGGCTTCTAGGAATCCCGTGAGCCGAATGTTCGAGGATGATGTTTCGTTGCGCGATTGAGAGGTGTCGCTGGTCTTCGATGGATCGCCGATTGTCCCGAGTCCCGTTGGTAGGGAGGGAGCGTCACTTTGGGGCTTCGAATTCGATGGCGTCTCGGGGCCGAGCCCGATTGGTAAAGCAGGTGGGTCCCCATCGTTTGCGAATCCGAGGGATGCGAATAGAATTAGTGATGCAAAAGCGGCACGCATGGTGAGTGTGGATAAACGATTAGGATTCGCTTGTATTCTATGACTATTTAACCACAGGTTTCACAGAGAACACAGATGATGTTGATTGAGAGATATTTAGTGTTGGGGAGTATTTGGATACGGGCTGTGTCTTGTGATTCATGACTGTAGGAGCGGGTTTATCCCGCGATTTTGTCGGTTTATTCTTTAGTTATCCTGTTGAATCGCGGGGTAAACCCGCTTCTACATTGAGTTAATAAATATCCCTTTAGAATTTGAGAAGCCGGGTTGGAGGGTTTCGCAAAGAACGTTCGGTGAAAATAGAGGCATTGATGCCGTTGTTGTATTGAACGGTCGCGTACGTGAGGGTGGTGGAACCTCCTCGGTTGTTATCGGTCATCTTCGATTGTACGACGGTTGGGATGCCGTCGATAGCCTCTACTTTCAAGGCTTCGTAGGTGCGGTAAACTTCGCCTTTGGAGTTGTAGTATTCAGTTTTGATTGGGAGCGAGCTTGCCTTGTGTATCCAAGATTTGAAGTAGTCGAATTCGACATCGCTCGGGTTTTTTGGAACGCTTTTCAGAACGAAATAAACGTCGCTGGTTTCAATTAGTTCGTGCGTGTCCTCGTCGGGAGCGCGTCCTGAGACATCTTCGTAGAAGAAGTGGGAGCCGACAAAACTGGTTCGTTCGTCGCTGGAAGCGATGCGGCGAACAAGGTCGAGTGCGGGCAGGTAGAGCCAGCGATCGTCGTCTTGGCCAACGTGTTTCTCGACGAGAAAAGCGGTGTCGGCGATGTCGGTGGGTTGATTAAAGTGAACGTAGAATTGTTGGTCTTGCAGAGCACCTCCGGTATTGCGGCGAAGGATGGCGAATGCTCTGGTGCGTTCGCGTCCGCGTTGATCGACGATCTTCATGGATACTTGCGCCCGTCCATCGTCACCTCGATAGTATGCCGCTGCTGCGGCGGAGTTGGCGACTTCCTGCGCCGATTGGGCCTGAGTAAATGGCGCGAGAATTAGGAGTCCGATAAGTAGTGCGGTGGTTTTCATTATTTCGAGCGTTTAGATTCTTTGAAGAAATATTTGCGGGCAACGGAGAGTATGGCCGGGAGGACTATGAGCGATGCGGCTCCTGCGGTCACTAGAATCGCGGAGATGAGAACGCCCACGGTTTTGTAAGGAACGAGCGGTGCGAGCAGCAGTGGCAAGAAACCGACGCCGATGACGATGATGTTTCGGCTGATGGCTCGAGCGGGCTCGTCGAAGAGGGCGTTTAGCGTAGAATCCCAGTCGCCAAATTTGCGATACAAGTCTCGGCTTCGCACAAGGAAGTGAATAGCGTAATCAATTGCCAATCCCAAACTGAGGGAAGAGAGCACGGCTACCGGCATGTCGTAGTCTTTGCCGATTAGACCGATGATGCCGTAGATCAATCCGATTGTAATGGAAAGCGGGATCATTGAAAGCAGACCCCAGAGTGGCGAGCGGAAGAGGAGCGCCATTAGAATGAATACGATGGCGAAGCTAGACAACAAGGCTTCGAGCATTCCGCTGACCATTTCATCTTGCCAGACGACGTTGATGTAGGTGAGTCCGAACCAATTGCTTGAAAGCGAAATGGGAGGCGGGTTCGATTCGATGAAGGCTCGAATCGATTCGGCGACTTCGTTCATCTCTTGATTGTCGCCGCTGTTTAGCTGAACGAATACGTTCGCCTTGCGGAAGTCGGGTGTAACAAAGCTCCAGAGATCGTCGGGGCGATGGCTGCTTTCGTAGGTTAGCAGCGTTTGAGCTACGGCCCGAGATGAACCAGGAATGCGGTAATTGCTCTCTTCTCCACCGAGGAGTTCTCGATAGACGGTTTTTACGAGCTCGTTGATAGAGGCGGTTTTTCCGACATTCGATAGACTGTCGAGATGCACTTGAACTGACTCCAGGTAGCGAAGGGTGTCAGGATCCTTGAAGGCGCCTTCCGATTCAGCTTCGAAAGCGATGTAGGCGGGATAGGTTCCTGAGAAACGCTCGTTCAGGATGACATCGGCAATACGAATGCGGTGGTCCGATTCGAACCATTTAATGGGATTGTCGTTTATGACGATGCGACTGATTCCAACTGTTGAGATCGCGGCAACCAAGACGGTTGCTCCGATGATCCAACCGGATCGTTTGTTCGTGAAGGAGGCGAATCGATTTGCTGCATTGGACGTCCCGTGACTTGTCTCGGCTTGTTTATGGCCAAATCCCTCCAGAGCGCTTTGAGGCAACATCATGATGTAAGCGGGAATAAAGGATACGGTGAAGAACCAAGCCAGGAGAACTCCGAGGGCGACGAATATGCCGAAGGTTTGGACAGGAGGAATGGGGGCAAGGGCGAGCGATGCAAATCCTGCGGTGGTCGTCAGGGTCGTAAAGAGCATGGGTCGCCAAAGCGAATGCATCACCGCTTCCAAGGTTTTTCGCCTGTCCTTGTATTTTGGATAAAGATCGTAGAATTCTGAAAGGATGTGGACGGCGTCCAGCACAGCGATAGGCATGATGAAAATTGGAATCATCGAGCTCATGATGTGGATGGTCTGACCGCTTATGATCAGAGTGCCCATCGTAATGATGACCGCGAGCATTGCTACGATCATAGGCGAAATGATAATTGAAATTCGCTTAAAGAAAAACCACATCAAGAGAAAAATCAGAGCCATGGCCATGGGCGCTGAGATCGCCATTTGAACGAACATTTGAACGCCGAACGTATCGTTGGCGACTGGGAGGCCAGTTATGTGGTAGACCTCCTTGGCATCGGCAAAGGAAGCGATCTTTTCGAGTAGAAGCGTCGATACGCGATAACTTTGATCTTTGGATACGAGCGGTACGTATAGAAGAAGCGAGTCGCCTGCTTCGTTGATCACTGAACCGTTCATCAATGGGAGACCAAGCAGTCGATCGCGAATCTCGAGAGCTTCCTGATCGTCTGTCGGTGGCGCCTCCATGAGCCAGTCGAAGGAAACGCTTCCCGTGCCCGCTTGCTCGATATTGTCGATAGTCGAGGGAGCGATGACTTTCTCGGCGACGACCCCGTCTAGCGATTGAGCGTAACGGGTCAGTTCGAAAACATTCGCGAGCGTGTCGGCATTGAAGACACCTTGATCATGTTGCTCGTTGACTACGCCGAGCGCTATTTGATCATAGAGAATAAACTCGGACTTCGAGGAGCGATGGAATACTCGGGTTGGATTCTCCGGAGAAAGCATATTCTCCGGATCCGTATCGATGCGAATCCCGTTGAGTTGGGGCAGCACGGATGGCCAAATGCTCGGCAGTGCCGCCAGAAGCAAGGCAATCAAAGCCAAGCCTACGGAAACTCCAATAACCCAACGGGGGCGCTTCGCCCCAAGTTCGCTCAATGATTTCATTAGGATTTCGTTTTACAGCTATTGAAAGCGGATCCTTCAGAGAGACCCATGCGTCGGAAAAGATAGACGACCGGGCAGAAACCAGTGATGGAGGACTGGATCATATTAAATCCTGCGAAAACGGTCAGCCAAATCCAATTGGGGTGAACCCAATGGCTGAGAGCCAAGCTGGTTAAGACTACGCAACCAGCGAAAAACATGACGGCTTTATCGATATTCATAATATTAGGGGGTTGATTTTGTTAATAAAACAGATTCTTCTAAATTAGAAATAACTAAAATAGTTCTGGACTAAATTAGTCAACACTAATTTAGTTATTTCTAAATTTAATTCATGAAACCACCGAATAGTTCGTCGCCAACATTTCTCCCTCCTCCTGAAAAGGTAAAGGAGGTCACTCGAATTTTGAGCGTATTGTCTAACGAACGTCGCTTAGAGGTGCTTTGTTTGCTCAGTGAAAACGGGGAGATGAGCGTGGGCGCATTACTCAAGCATTTGGATCTAAGTCAGTCGGCTCTATCGCAGCATCTGTCGAAGTTGAGGGCCGAGCGTTTCGTGGAAACGCGGAAGGAAGGCTTGAGCGTCTATTACCGCGTCGAGCGAGAGGACATTCAGAAGCTGTTGCATTTGTTGCACACTCTATACTGCTGACCGCTGCGCTTGACTGTTGATCTCGGCTGTATGGTTGCTCAGTCTTTTACTATGAGCACGTTTTCTCCTCCAGGCGATTGCCCAAACTGTGGTGAATTTGTAGCGGCCGGCGCGTCGTCTTGCAAGGAATGCGGGAGTTGTCCGGATTCCGGATGGAATGAAGAGACGGCTTACGATGGATTGGATTTGCCGGGGGAAGAGAATGCACCACTCAAGCAAAAGAATCCTAGGAATCGATTGGTCCTGGCGGGGTTGTTACTGATAGCCGTGGTAGTGCTGTTCGTTTTGTCGAAACCGTAGGGGATTGGCGAATGAGGCTCCACGCAAATCCTTCGCGTAGTTACTAGGTTGGGTTCTTGAACAGGATACGCGGCTACGCCGCTAGATGATGCCGCGATGCGTCAGTATGATGAGACTG
>JBNMOQ010000008.1:0-49874 GCA_051275055.1 Candidatus Pelagisphaera sp. | reverse complement strand
TCCAATAACCCACGCGATTTTGCCTGCCGTCGTACCAAACTCAGTCATGGCTAGCCCTATCGCCGTGACAATGTGATTACCCCCGCTTTCACCGGGTAAGCTATGCGACAGCGCCCCGACAAATACAGCCGCTAGAATCAAAGATATAAAAGCATGTATCCGACATACCGCAATCGCGAGAATTACGAAGAGTATTCCCATAGCCAATACTGCGAAAGGCCAATAGGAACCGGAGGATTCTGAAGCAGCGAGAATAGAAAAGATCATAATGGGGATAGCTCAGGGTTAGGGTAAATAGCAAAGCGTCTTAAAGACAGGGAGAGAACCTTACTGGCGACATCTTGTTTCTCAAAGATTTCGCCGCAATAAAAAAGCGCCGAGGGAAAACTTCCTCCGGCAAGCGCCTACGACTTAATCGCTCAAAGCCTTCTCGAGGACTGGTCGGATGACTTCAAGCCACATTGCATTGCCTTTATCGCTAAGATGCAATCCATCCTTGGCAAACAAATCGGCGCTAGGCGGCATACCTGTCGCCAACATTGGAGTTGCGATGTCAGCATAGTAAAGATTCTCCTGTTTTGCACTCATTCGCTGAATCCGCTTATTAACTGCGCCCATACCTTCCCACAGACTCTCCCGACTGATACTTGGTTTAATCGGAATATAGAGAATCTTAGTCCCTTTTAGCTTTCGATTAACCAATCGAGCGAATACTCTAAAGTCAGCGAGCACTTCACCGATTGTTTTACCCGCATTAATATCGTTATCGCCCGCATAGAAGACAATCACGCTTGGAGCGTAAGGCAGCACCACTCGATCGAAAAAGAAGATCGAATCGGAGATTTGAGATCCTCCAAATCCACGATTGAGAGAATCAATTCCAGCGAACGCAGTCGCCGTATCCCAGCGTCGAATTGAAGAGCTACCTAAAAACAGGACCTTCCCTTTTTCGGGCTTAAATTCCCCATCGGCCTTTTCGAAAGCCGCAATTGCGTCATCAAAGCGATGCGGATCCGCAATCACTTCTCCAAATGCTGCAAAACCCATCAAATTAACCATCAGTAAAGTAATCCACCTCAATCTCGAATTCATTCTAATTATCATATTCATATTGTTAGTACTAATGTTCATCCATCTATCTCGACTGCAAATAACCAACCAAATCGCAAACCTCCGCTTCCGACAAGTTCTGCAACATTCCTTCTGGCATTATCGATTGCTCCAGTTGCTCCTGTTTCAATATGTCAGCATTCGGGATAACGTGTTCTCCTTCCAGTCCAACCAGCGTAATCGAATGTGGAGATTCCGCTGCGATCGTTCCCGAAAACGTTCTTCCATCCTTCACCGTGACTAAAGTCATTCGGAAATCCCTTGGTAAAACAGCGCTAGGATCGATCATATTTTCGAGCAAATAGTAGATATTCTGGCGATCGGCTCCACTTAAATCCGGCCCAATGCTTCCTCCTTGCCCATACAACCGATGACAAGCCACGCAGTTTTGTTCGAATATTTCGCTACCACTTTCAAGGTCCGCCTTGCTAAGAAAATCACTCGTTAACACCCCCTGCCATTTTTTAATTTGCACCTTCTTCTCAGTTGCAGATTGACCAATATTCCCCCAAGCGACCTGTAAGCTCTGGTTCAAATCATCGTCACCCAGTTCGAATATTTGTCGAGCGTGGTAAGCTGACACTTCTGAACGCTTCACACTCCCCGCCTTCAGGGCTTGAAGCAATACGGAAGCCAAGGACTTCCGTGAACTCAATGTAGCAATAACTGCCTGGCGATCTTCTCGACCATATCGGCGATAATCTTTCATCAACAAGGCTCCAACCTTAAAATCATCAAACGCTGCCAATTCCCGAATTGCCTGACGGCGACTTGATGGCTCTTGCAATAGTCGTATCCAATCGCTGGATGACATTTCCAACGACTCTCCGAACATCGGCACAAAGCGTTCGCCGAATCCACTGATTGCCACCGAATCAGACGCTGCAATTAAATCCCAATTATTCGGCTCCTCAATTCCACTCAAACCAACCAAGGCAGCTTCCACCCCCTCCAAACCAGCCTGCGCGTAATGTTCCTCCCCTCGTTTCAACGCTCGACCGAATGATGCGACTAATAGAGAAAGCAAATCAGAGTCCGCATTAAACTCATAAGCTACACGCCTACTGATCGACCGATAAACCATCGAATCTCGACATCCATCTAACCAAGCAACCGCACGACGCGGATCTGACGCAACCAGAGGCTCTACAGCATACCAAATCATTTGTGGCAAATTCTGATCCGACTCGTATCCAAATTCCTTTAACAACGATCCTGCCAGAACCCACTGCTGTTCCCAAGAAAAACGCGGAAAAGTTGATGCTATATACAAGCGAACGAGCAACGATTCGCCATCTTCCGCCATGCCCGCAATTTTCTTGAATTGCGAATCGCTTGGAAATTCACCTTCTCCGATTAATCGAATCGCCCAACTCCGAACATGCTCATTCGAGTGACCCAATAATCGAGTTAAGCGATCCCCGCCTACTCCACCCGTTGAATGCAACGTCCACAGACCCCTTAATTGATTAGCTATCGAAGCTTTCCGCTCGTCAACAATAGCTTCAATCGAAGATCGAGCGTCAGACACATCTACCCCCGCCACGAATCGCTCATTCAATATTCGTCGCGAATGACGGGCAAACCATTCATTTTGGTGCAACTGGAATCCCGCAAGAGCTCGATTCGACTCCTGTTTCAAATCTATTTTTCCGATTTCCCCGACCTCACCGTACACCACCTTATAGATGCGACCACTGGTGCGATGAACGCCATCATTGTCATGGCACTCGCCAAGGTCCGTCCAATCAGACATGTACACACCGCCATCCGGTCCATAGATCTGCGTTACCCCTTTGTACCAAGGTTGATTGGATATCAGAAAATCCTCTCCATGTCTTCCCACGTATCCAGATCCTCGGCGTTCTAAGATATCGTTGTTAACACGTCTTCCATGAGTGTTGCTCATGAATATCGTATTTCGATATTTGTCCGGCCAATTATCGGCTAGATAGATCATGCCGCCCGCATGCGAGTGCCCTCCTCCCAACTCGTCCGTTAGACCCTCCGCATTATCGCGAAACTTCCTTCGGTCAGTCCACTTCCCCTCGTGATGCAGATGATCCGCCACCATACCGATACGATCGTAGATGTGAAAGAAAAACCCTTGTCCGTGCATCCGTGGATATCGAGCTCCTGGAATCCCATGCCATAGGTGTCCATTCACATTTCCCGTAAAAAACATCTCTCCCATGTCATTCCAATCCAAGCCCCAAGGATTCGTCGTTCCGCGAAGCACCATCTCGAAATCTCGCGTTACAGGATGCATCCGCCAGATACCGCAATCCACATCTATCCGTTCCGCATTGGGCGTACCGGGAACGCCCACCAAAGAAGGAGCCGTAATCCCATGACGCCCGTACAACCAACCGTCGAGCCCCCAAGCCAGACCATTGAAGAGATTGTGATTCGCATCCGTCGTAAAACCATCGAGAATAGTCTCAGCCGGTCCGTCCGGCACATCATCGCCATCACGATCCGGAATAAACTCCAAGCGAGGCGAATTGCAAACCCACACCCCTCCATAGCCAATCGCAAATCCCGACAAGTGCGTTCCCTTGTCCCAAAAGATTGTTCGCTTATCAAACCGACCGTCATTGTCGATGTCTTCGAAAATCAGGATTCGATCCTGCCCCTTCATCTCCCACTCCTTATAGGAGTACGACTCTGCGACCCAGAGCCTTCCCCTATCGTCGAATTGCATCGCGATCGGCTGACGAACATCCGGTTCTCCTGCGAATAGAGTGACGCTAAAACCATCGGGAACCGAGATCAACGCAGCTGCTTCTTCAGGCGAAGGAGGCTCTTGCCCAGGAGCTTGCGTATTAATCGGAATAAAACGAACAGCCCCCAACGCCAGCGACGCATGGAACAAGAGGAATAACGGGGATAATATTCGAAACCTCATATAAATCGTCGCAATTTTCAGGATACAATAACTAACCCCGATAGTACTCGCGCCAGCCTTTGCGAACCTTTGGCTTAATGTATTTATTGAGCGAACGATTATTCGTTATTTTCATGGCCTTCGAATCCCATTCAATGTTCTTACCTGTGCGAATCGCTAAAGCTCCCAAGAGGATCAACTCCGTCAATCCTTCCGCATAGTCAAAATGCGACCCGGGTCTTGGCCCTTCGCCTTTTACCGCCCGTATCCACTCTTTTATGTTACCGCCTTTGATACGCGGAATCGTTTCGGGAGGACGATTTCGACGAAACTCCTGCCAAACATCTTCGTCGTAAAGTCGCGGACTATTCGGGCGCATTCCAGGCGAAAAAAGCGTTTGCTTGCTCCCAACCATGAAAATGCCATCAGCATAGGTTTTGGGTTCCTCTTTGCTTCCAGACTTCGCCAAAGCCGCCGCTTGAGCTACTTCATAGTCCTTAGCTATTTGGGGTACGGTTGGACCTTCAACCCATTTCACCTTCACCGGAGGCAAACCATTGCGCTCCGGAAAATGAAACGTCACAACGCTACCGCTAGGCGTGTAGACCAAATTGGGTTTCCCCGTTAATTCCACTTCGATTTTCGTAGGATGACCGAGCTGAAGCGCGAAGTACGGAATATCGATTGTATGACAGCCAATATCGCCCAGCCCGCCGCAACCATAATCCCACCAACCGCGCCAATACCCTGGATGCAAGTCTTCGCTGAAACCGGTCATTGGTGCCGGACCAATCCACTTATCCCAGTCCATCCCTTCTGGAACAGGTTGAGCATCAGGAATCTTCGTCCTCTCGCCTGATCGGAAACCGTATCCCTTGTTAGGGCGATTCGTCCAGGCAACCACCTCCCGCACCTCTCCAAGCACGTCGGCATCGAACCATTCCTTAATATGACGCATTCCATCAAAGGCCCGTCCCTGATTGCCCATCTGAGTAACCAATTTGTTTTGTCGGGTCTTTTCGCAAAGCGTTCTGAGCTCGTACAGATTGTGAACCAAGGGCTTCTGAACAAACAGGTGCTTACCCAAATCCGCCGCTGCCATCGCTGCAACGAAGTGAGTGTTATCCGGAGTCGCAATACCAACCGCGTCAATCTCGTTGCCCATCTTGTCGAACATTTCGCGATAGTCGCTAAATGTACGCGCATGCGGAAATTTCTCCTTGGTTATGGCAATCTGAGCCGGGTCAACATCGCAAAACGCTACAATATTCTCGTCGGCCATCTGCGTCAGATTGTTCCTGCCTTGGCCTGGCCCGACGCCAATGAATGCAATATTCAGCTTATTGTTCGGCGACTGCCCGGATTGCCCAATCGAAAATCGAGGCAATACAAACGCGCTTCCAGCTAGCAACGACGTAGTTTTAAGAAATTGGCGACGATTGGAAGCCATGGAGGGAAAGGGTATCTTTTTCATAAGAACGAGAAATAATCTTACCAACAAGATTCCATTTCAAAAGCCATTCTGTCAACCTATCCCATTCCCGAAATCGTCTCAAAATCAGCGAACTTGTTGCTCGCACTCGCTATTCCACTTCAATTTATCCAAAACTAACTTCAGAAACGTACTTGCAAATAAACGCCCCATAAAATGAACCTAAAGACGCCCTTTACCAGCAAGATCATGAAATCCCCCAATATTTTCGTTTTTCTAAGTTCAGTTTCTCTGAGCGCCGCGCTTTTTCTTAGCGGATGCAGCTCCCCAACCCAAACTCCTCTTACCCTCGACACCATGTCCTTCAATATTCGATACGGGACGGCGAAAGACGGAGACAATCATTGGGATAAACGAAAGGAACTCGTGTTCGACGTTTTTGGCGACCATCAGCCACAAATCGTAGGAGTCCAGGAAGCACTCGGTTTTCAAATTGAAGAAATCAAATCGGCCCACTCACAATACACTCACCTGGGTATTGGACGCGATCCGAACAGTACCGGCGAATACTCGGCGATCTTATACCTGAAGGATCATTTCGATGTAATCGAATCCGATACTTTCTGGCTTTCAGAAACGCCCGAAGCTCGATCCACGCATTGGGGCAATCAAATCGTTCGAATTTGCACCTGGGCTCATTTTAGAGACAAAACAACCGACCGCTCATTTTACGTTTTTAACACGCACTTCGATCACAAATCCCAAGAGTCGCGCGAGCGAAGCGCCTTGCTAATCGCTCAACGCATAGCTGAGCGATCTTCAAAAGAAGATCCCTACATCCTCATGGGGGACTTCAATGCGGGCGAAGACAATGAGGCCATCCTCAGCTTGCTCCGAACGTCTGCAACAGCCCTAGTAGACACATTTCGAGTCCTTCACCCCAAGTCGCAAGCAGTTGGCACCTTTGGAGCATGGACGGGAAAGACCGATGGCAACAAGATCGATTACGTATTCGTAGCCCCAACCACCGAAGTTCTCCAGGCTCAGATTCTACACAACAACACTGAAGGACGCTATCCGTCAGACCACTATCCAGTAACGGCCAAGCTTCGATTTCCAAGGTAACCGATCACTACGGAAAGTCTTGCCATCCACGAGCCGCTCTATGCCTAAGCTGCAGGAGCGGGTTTATCCCGCGCCATCTCACATATTAACTCTATCGCGGGATAAACCCGCTCATACAACGAATCGTTGATCCACTCCGAACTACTTCACCTTAACGGGCTTCAATTTCCAAATCTGATCAGCATACTCGCTAATCGTGCGATCCGAAGAGAACTTGCCAACGCGTGCTGTATTTAGAATTGCCATACGAGCCCAGCGACGTTTGTCGCGAAATGCTTCGTCAACACGTTCCTGGCAATCGCAGTACGCTTTAAAATCAGCCAAGGCCTTATATGGATCACCGCCATCAAGCAGGCTATCGCGAATAGGCTTCAATACACCAGGCTCGCCTGCTGCGAAATAATCCGACCCGATCCAATCGACAATAGCCTTCAAGTTCTCATCAGCGTAGTAGTGGTCCCATGGGCTGTAGCCCTTTTCGTCCAGCTCAGTAACTTCGTCCACGTCCAAACCGAAGATGAAGATATTGTCGTCGCCGACCTCTTCTTTGATTTCGATATTGGCCCCGTCGAGAGTACCGATGGTAAGAGCTCCATTCAGAGCGAGTTTCATATTTCCCGTACCGGAAGCTTCCTTGCCGGCTGTCGAAATTTGCTCGGACAAATCTGCCGCAGGTATGATACGAGCAGCGAGAGACACGCGGTAATTCGGAAGGAACGCTACCTTCAGTTTTCCTTGGATTCGCTCATCGTTATTAATGACCTCACCAACAGCGTTGATCGCTTTGATAATCGTCTTAGCGAGATAATACCCTGGAGCTGCTTTGGCTCCGAATATGAATACACGTGGAACGATATCCAGATCAGGATTATGCAGCAATTTGCGATAGAGATGCAAAATGTGTAGTAGAGTCAGATGCTGACGCTTGTATTCGTGCAAACGCTTGATTTGAACATCGAACATAGCGCTTGGATCGACCTCAACACCGCAATCATTCTTGATAATTTCAGCGAGCGCTACCTTGTTCGCGTATTTGATATCCATATACGCGTCTTGAAACTTCTTGTCGTCAGCAAACGCCTCCAGCTTATGCAGGTCGTCCAAATTGCTTGCCCAGCTCTTGCCGATTTTCGAAGTAATCAATGCTGACAAATCGCGATTACAAGCCACGAGCCAACGACGTGGCGTAATGCCATTGGTCATGTTCGTAAATTTTCCCGGATAAAGCGCGTCGAAAGTTGGAAACAGACGTTCCTTCAGCAACTGCGAGTGAATTGCAGCAACACCATTTACCGTGTGACTAGCCACAACCGCAAGGTTTGCCATGCGCACCATCTTCGGGTGATTCTCTTCGATAATCGAAACATTGCGTTTCATCTCATCATCACCCGGCCATTTCGCTTCTACCGTATCCATCAATTGGGCATTGATCCCGTAGATGATATTCAAATGGCGTGGCAAAACCTTCTCGAAGAGCGGCACGCTCCAACGTTCTAGGGCTTCCGGCAATAGCGTATGGTTCGTGTACGCAAACGTCTTCGTAACCAAGTCCCAAGCTTGGTTCCAATCGAGACGCTCTTCGTCCACCAAAATGCGCATCAATTCCACCACAGCGATTGCTGGATGCGTATCATTAAGCTGAATCGCTACCTGATCAGGGAATTCATCCCAATCATCATGCGTCATACGGAAACGTCGGATGATATCGTGCAATGAACACGTTACGAAAAAGTACTGCTGAACGAGGCGAAGTTCTTTTCCGTTTTCCGTTTGGTCATTTGGGTAGAGCACCTTGGAGATCGTTTCGCCAATCGCTTTTTCACGAACCGCTTCGACGTAATCTCCCTTATTGAATTCGTCCAAATCAAAATCCTCAGAAGATCGCGATGACCAAAGACGAAGGAAGTTTACCGTCTTCGTGTCATAGCCAGCGATCGGGATATCGTAAGGAACCCCTTCGATCGTCTTTCCGCCGACCCATTCTTCACGACAATCGCCATTGCTATCGAAGATCTTCTCCACATGCCCATAAACACTGATATGCTGTGTGTACTCCGGACGAACAATTTCCCATGGAGTGCCAAACTTCTTCCAGCTATCCGGATGCTCCACCTGGTGGCCATTGACGAACTCCTGCTTGAACAATCCAAATTCGTAGTAGATGCCGTAACCAATTGCCGGCAAGTCCAATGTCGCGAGTGAATCTAAAAAACAGGCCGCCAAACGACCTAAACCGCCATTGCCCAAACCCATGTCCAGTTCTTCTTCTACGATCTCGTCCCAATTCAGTCCCAAAGACTCAACTGCAGCTCGGGATTCATCATACAGGCCAGTATTGTGCATGTTGTTTACCAACATCCGCCCCATCAAATATTCGAGAGAAAGGTAGTAGACTCGACGCGTACGCTTCTTGAAATGCGTCGCCTGAGTGTCGATCATGTTGGTCACCATTCGATCGCGTACGGCGAGCGAGATACAGGTCCACCAGTCACGCGAAGTCGCAATCGACGGATCGTGCGCAAGAGTCAGTTTAAGGTGCCCCAAGATAGCCTCTTTCATAGGCTGCGCCTCACCGGTGGTTTTCGTCTTCGCCTGCTTAGCGGCGGTTTTCTTCTTAACTACGGTACTCATGAAAATCAGTTTGTCGTAAATCGAGACACAGCGGATAGAGATCCACCCGCCAGTTACAAGTCTTTCCTCGCCCAGAAACTAAGCTCGTACCGAGCCAAAATCAGTTTGATCAAATTTTTATCGGGAATCCCCTACCCAAGCCCTCAATATTGATATGCCGCGCCCTAGGTAAAAACCCATCGACCTTCAGGAATACAACGTTGTAATTTTAAAGATCGCCTCCTGCTTTCGCCAAAATAGCCCTCATCTCCGAGGCAACGGGCTTGCCTTAGTTTTTGTGAAAGCGGCGATTGAGTTCGCTCTTAGCGATCTCGATAAACGTCGGTCGACCATCCGGATCCGCAAGCGGATTACTGCTCTGGAAAAGGCTATCGAGCAATTCATCAAGCTCTCTTTCGCCAGGAGTTGAAGCTCCTCGAACGATTTTGTTCACCGCGTGCTTAGCAAGAAGCTCCTGAGTCGCTCCCGCCTTCTTGTCGCTGATGCTGCCATTTCGCAACAGATCGACCCAATCCCCGAGATAAGCCTCGGCTTCCTTTTCGGGAAGCCAACTTGGCACTGCTTCAATTCGAAAGAAATTTCGCCCAAAAGGAGCCACTTCCAATCCGTAAGCTTCAAGCAATTCCGCATTATCTGTCAGCATTGCCGACGAGACGGGATCGAATTCAATCGGTATAGGAAGCAGCAGTTTTTGACTCTCTACAGTTCGGTTCTTATATGAAGTGAGCAAACGAGCGTACCAAACACGTTTTTGAGCAGCTTTGAAATCCAACACAACCACGCCTGAATCCGTGTCGAAGAGAGCGTAATCATCTTGAGCCCAACCGATGAACTGCCAATCGCGTTCTACCACGTTCGCAATCCCTTCTTCTGGCTCCTCTTCGATTTCGGAATCGATTTTCTCTGTCTCAATCGAAACCGATTTAATTTCGGGTTCGGTTTCGATCTTCTCTGACACCCTCGCCTTCTTGACCGAAGCCGTGTTAATCTTCGGACTTGAAAGAATTGGCGTTCGCTTAGATGCCGGCCTTCTCTCGGACGAAACCCCTACATCAAACGTTTGCGTTTTCCCAAACGGGACAGATTGAACAACTGGCGCTGATACGATCTCTACCGATTTTTGCAATGCCTCCAAAATTGCTCGCACCGCAAACCCTCGAACCGAAGATTCATTCCGGAAGCGAATCTCTCGTTTCGCCGGGTGTACATTTACGTCTACATCCTTTGGAGACAAATCGAGAAACAAAAACGCAACCGGGTAACGCCCCTTGGGAATGTGTCCGTAGTAAGATTCGATCAAAGCGTATCCAAGCGTTCGATTTTCAACCGGGCGATTATTCACGAAAATAAGCATTTCGTGACGGCTCGATCTCGAATGACCAGGAGCGCCAATCAGACCACTCAATCGCATCCCCTTTTCTTTAGACTCAACTTCGATCAACTTCCCGGCAACTGCCTTGCCGAATATCTCCATAACTCGGTCCCGTAGACGCACACAAGCCGGTGTGCGAAAAAGCGTGCGACCGTCATCGATGAGAGTGAAAGCCACTTCCGGATGAGCCAAGGCGTAAAGACGCGCGTAATGCACGATATGAGCCGACTCAGTAGAAATCGTTTTTAGGAATTTGCGTCGAGCCGGAACCGTATTGAAAAGTTGAGAGATCGTCATTCGCGTCCCTGACGGCATTCCGCACTCACGATGATGGATGACCTTTCCACCATTGATCAGAATGTCGGTTCCGGAATCCGAATCAGCTTCTCGTGTTTGTAACTGAAACTTAGATACCGACGCTATCGAGGGCAAAGCTTCGCCGCGAAACCCCATGGAGGTCAGAGCATTTAAATCGTCTGCATCTCGAATCTTACTCGTAGCATGTCGCTCCAAGGAAAGCGAAGCATCCTCCTCGCTCATCCCGCAGCCATTATCCTCTATTCGAATAAAACTCGTTCCGCCCTTCTTGAACTCGATTTCGATCGCAGTTGCTCCGGCATCCAGACTGTTCTCAATCAATTCCTTAACAATCGAAGCAGGACGCTCGATTACCTCACCAGCTGCGATCTGATTCGCAACCTGATCCGAAAGTACGGAAATCTTAGCCATTCAATACGATGATCCCAAAGTTTTCGATTATCGACTTCAAATCAGAAGTCACGCTGAGTAAGCCTTTTGCCAACGTGCCAATTGCTTCTTGATTTGCTTTGGTCCCGGCATCCCGACGCCTTCCCGCGCTTTCATCGCGCGCTGAAGATCGAATACAATCCGCCAATCGCCAGAGAGTTTGCGGTGAATCGCTTTCGCATCCGCTTGAGGCACCTCGTTTAGAGGAACAGCTAACGCTTCCGCCTTTGCCACCATCGCTCCCACAATATGGTGGGCATCCCGAAAAGCCACGCCTTCATTAACGAGCCAATCTGCCAAGTCTGTTGCCAGAAGCCCCGCATCCGAAACCGCAACTGAACAATTCTTTGTCCGAAAGCTCATCCCGCTAACCGTTCCCGACAATACCTGCAGACAGATAGACAACTGATCAAAGCTATCGAACACCTGCACCTTATCCTCTTGTAGATCCCGATTGTAAGTAAGTGGCAGTCCCTTGATCATCGTATAGAGACTTTGGAGACTTCCGATTATACGTCCTGACTTCCCACGCAACAATTCAAGTGAGTCAGGATTTTTCTTCTGCGGCATCAAGCTAGATCCAGTGCAAAACGCATCGGGCAATTCGACGTAGCCGAACTCCGAACTGTTCCAAAGTATAACATCCTCAGCTACTCTTGAAAAATGAATAGCGCACACGCCACAAGCGTGTCCGAAATCCAAGAACAGATCCCGATCTGCAACAGCATCCATGCTATTGGTCGTCAACCGCGCTTTGCCTCGTTTATCGACGAATCCAAGTTCTTTCGCTGCAAATCCCCGATCGATTGGC
This sequence comes from Candidatus Pelagisphaera sp., assembly GCA_051275055.1. Taxonomy (GTDB): domain Bacteria; phylum Verrucomicrobiota; class Verrucomicrobiia; order Opitutales; family Opitutaceae; genus Pelagisphaera. The sequence goes on along the minus strand of JBNMOQ010000008.1, from coordinate 37,759 downwards.
AACGTAGTACCGGCGATAGCGCCGGAGCCCAAAGGACACCAATTTGCATCATCAAGCAATTTTTCGAAACGCTTAATATCCCGGCTAAACATCTCAACGTAAGCGAGAAGATGATGCGCAATCGACACTGGTTGGGCCCGTTGCAGGTGCGTGTATCCAGGAATAAGTATAGATTGATTTGCTTCAGCGACCGAAAGAATAGCCCGCTGCAAATCTGCCAACAAGCCTATGACGACTTCGCAAGCGTGTTTGAAAAACAACCGAGAATCCGTTGCGACCTGATCATTCCGACTCCGAGCAGTATGCATCTTCGCAGCCTCCGGAGCGATCTTGGTAAGCGCCTGCTCGATGTTCATGTGAACATCCTCGAAAGCGGGATCCCATTTCAGCTTACCGGCTTCAATCTGCTTTTCGACGACGTCGAGCCCCTTGTGTATGGCCTTCAATTCGCGACGGGTAAGCAGACCGACATGATGCAGCATCGCGGTGTGAGCTCGGTTCACTGCAATATCGAATGGAGCTAGCCGATGATCGAATGAAACCGATTCGCTGAAATTGAGCATCAATTCAGCTGGTCCTTTCGAAAAACGTCCGCCCCAGGTAGCCTGCGATTTTTTAGCCATGCCGAGAGATGCTCCGAATGCGATTGGCTAAGGCAATACAATAGTGCCTTCAGGTAAATTATGGCCCGTCGACGTATAGGCGATTACTAGCGGCCAAAGGCGAAAGTCACCGATTCAATCCCGGCATGCGAGCAAGCGTCCATCACCTTCACCACCATCTCATGGCGAGCATCATCAACTGGAGCGATCGTGATCCGCGCCTCCACTTTATTGGATTCGCTGGCTTCGCGAAACCGATTGAGCATCGTTTCCAGTTGATAATATCGTGGCTGATCCGGCGAATCATAAGCGTAATCGTTCACCAAAGCCTGCCCATCCGCCAAAACCCGAACGATTTGCTCGTCTGGCATTTCGATCGGCGTGTCCTGCTCAACCCGACCTGGCAGAGAAAAGCTGATGTCAACCTCCTGCTTCTGAATCGTCGCGCTGACCATAAAATAGAAAAGCAGCAAGAAAACCACATCGATCATCGGAGCAATCGGCAATTCAATGCTTCCGAATCGAAGCTTTCCACGTTTCCCTCTATTCTTGCCTTTTCCGCTCATTCGCCTTGCAGGGTTCCGTAGAGATAATCGCTAATTCCCGCTTCGGTCGCCGCAGTCATTGCCTTTTTCACATCCGAAAAGGCCGTCCCCCGATCCGCTCGAATCCGTAATTTCATTTCGGGAAATTGATTGTGCATACTCAGCAACCGGGAACCTAACCTTTCAGCCAAGACCAACTCACCACCCAAATAGAACGTTCCATCCTTCTGGACAGACAACATTACGCGATTCGAAAGATCTTTCGGCGTTTCTCCAGAAGTCGACTCCGGTAATTCCAATTCCACCCGATGCCCCGCTTGAGACATGGAACTAACCGTCATAAAAAAAACCAACAGCAGAAACACCATGTCGATCATCGGAGCCATGGGTACGCTTGGTGCCTCGCGGCGTCTGAGTGGGAGTTTGGATTGTTTGGATTTCACTTAAATACGAAATTAGTAAGTAACTTGGAGCTTATAGAGTCTACTAACGTCCTCTGGCAAATCGAATACAACTTTTCCATCCAACTCATATGACACGTAGTCGAGCCTCTCCATCCGCGTCAGTAGTACCTCGTCCCCTATACAGACAAACAAGATCCGCTCCTGCTTCGTCCCGCAATTTTTGAATCTCCACCGATTCCGTAATGAAATCCAAATCGATTCCCATATCTTCGTAGTCCTCATCATAATCCAAGAACACTAGCCCCTGGAACCGCAGCCGAATATCTACGCTGCTATTTTCAAATGCCATATTGGCGCTTGAAAAACTCGCTTGAACGTGAGCCCGGATGCCGTCCTCTTCACTATGATAACTTTTAACTGAATCAGTATAGAGGACAAGTACGTTCAAAATGTTTTCGGCCCGAGATAAGGACGCATTGAATGCCCAAAGAAAGCCTACAATCAGCCAAATTGAGCGAAACGATATTGAAATCGATTGTTTGATTTTGGATTTCCTTTTATTGGCTCCAAGGCAACCGTAAGCGCTAAACTTCGCGGCGTCTGAGAGAGAGAGTTTGGATTAATGGGGTTTCACCAGGGAATGGAACTCCCTAGAATGGAGATAAAACGTCCCGAATCTAAAACTGTCAACGCTCCGATCGTCCTACGCATACTGGATACCGACTCCTCAACCGATAAGGTTGCAGAGGCTCCTCCCATATCCGTCGCAACCCAACCCGGGCTTATCGACACAACGCATTTTGATGACTCTTTAAACGTCGAGGCCAAACGAGTAATCAGCATATTTAACGCCGCTTTACTCATCGAATAGGAATCTGCATCCATCATCCCTTCTCCACCCAGCTCCAAAGAGCCGAGCTTAGAAGACAGATGAACAATTTTTCCAGCAGGCGACAAAAACGGAAGCGTCGACTGGGCCAACATTGCTGCACCCGTAACATTCACGTCAAATGTATCCGCGAACTTCTGACGTGTCCATTCGCCGAACTTTTCGTTTAGCAAAACACCGGCATTAGAAATTAAAATATCCAACCGAACGTCATTCTTTTCGAGCATCAAACATAAGGCCTGAAGATCTTCGTCCGAATTTAGATCCAATTGCTCGATTGAGAGATTCGAAAACTCCTCCGCCAACAATGACAGTTCCTTTGCTTCCTCCCGCCGCCTGCACGTAGCGATCACTCCAACGCCTTCTTGCGCATACTGCCGAGCAAACTCTAATCCGATCCCGCGATTAGCTCCTGTAATTAGAACAATTCCCATTTCGCGATTAAACAGAACCGCTGCTCAAATGTTAAGCTTGGAAGTGGGAAATTAACTCCAAATCACATAATCAGCTCGAATGCGCCGTTAGCGACTTCTTCTCCATTCAAGATAATCGCAACACCATGAGTTCCCGCATAATATTTACGCGTGGAAATAGGTTTGAACGGATGCCGGCGAACAACCTGCTTTTCACTTAATTGAAAGTCGGCTTCAGAAATCTTAAATATCGTCCTCGATAATCGACCGTTGCTTTTCATGAAATCGATTCCGTATTCAATTCTCAATTTCCCGATTCGACCTTTTAAAGTTTTCAACACAAACGAAAACTCCAATGCCCCGCCCCATTCCACCGATTTGGCTACGACAAGTTTATCAATCCCAACATGCTTCGGAGACTGATAGCCAAACAAGCCAAGAACCTCCGAGTTGCCCCGTTTCAAAAGCGCACGACAAGCATGCTTGATCAATCGATCGGTTCGTTCGCGTTTCCCCATCCACGAACGCGCGATATCAATAACCACATCAGGATGGTCCTTTGAAATATCATTGAGATTATTCGCGACGCTCCGACGAACATATTCACTATCGTCCGCCTTCAGTTTTTTGAGAATCGCAAGCACTGGGGCTGGATCCACTTTGAACACAGGTAAAGCCATTGCCCAAGGTAATCGTGGCCGACATCCTTCGCTTGCCAAGCGACGAACATGTTCGTTCTTCGAAGCCGCCCATCGCTTCATCTGAGCCATCATCTTTTTCGGATAGCGCACGATAAACGGCCGAACTGCAAACTCTGCGCTAAAACGCTCAGTCAAAACCTCCAGAGCCGCCACAGACAGATCGTATTCGTCTATTCCATACTTCTCTACGAAATCAGGAAAAAACATATATTGAAACCCTTCGCATCGCGGGGCTACTTTTAACAAAATCCCCAGCGACCTCTTATAACCTTTTGGCAAAAAGCAATGCAGCGTCTCGGAAATTCGCGCCATTCGTCCTTTCAACTCCAACTCGTCCCAGGAATCAGAAAAAACGCGTTCAACAAAAGCCGCCGAATCGAATTTCGGCCAAACCGAAACAATCTCGCAACCCAGCCTTTCGACTAATTCACGCGTATAAAGATTTTTTAGAGGCTCGGCCATAAATCTATTGAGTCATCGGAGGACGAACCAATTGAACCGCCTCATATCCTTCGGGAGTCGCAGGCTTTAGTTGATCCTTAGGTTGGTAATTATCTGCATCCAACAAGGGCCAATCATCCGTTCTAAATGGCGATGCAGGAATGCCCTCGTTATTGTAGAGCAAGTTTCGACGAGAAGGATTCATTGCCCAAGCATAGCGAACCGCGACGGGTTTCTTCAACCCTTTCGCCGAGACCACAATCGTATCGTCCCTAATTTCCGCATCCGCCCAAATGAACGCTTGATCTTCCCCTGCTATAGCAAATCCGTTTAATGGTTCTTTCCTCCCAGCCATCAAACCACTGCCTACCGAATCGAATTCCAAAACGATACGATCGCTTTCAATCCGATGAGATCGATAAAATGGCCCGTAATCGACAAGCTCTTTCCCATACGTTTGCTTCAATGCCAGATAAGCTAAACGCAAACCCGCTGGCTTCTTATCCTTTGGGTGCAGCAAAATTTCGTCTCCAGTATCCACTATAACGGCGACCCCAGTATTCGGAGTATCTCGCGCGACGCGACGCATCATGTCGCGACTAACGGCCCAGGCTGCATCAGCTTCCACTGGCTCGGTTTGCCGCGGATGCCAGCTCGGCAACTGCACAAAGTAAAACGGGAAATCGTCCGCCACATTACCCTTCGACTCTTCATGCCATGAAGAGCGATAGTAATCGATAAGCATCGGTAGCTGATTCACATAATTCGCCGCTTGAGCGACATCCTTCGCATTACGCTCGCCCTGATACCAAATAGCCCCACGAATTCCATAGGGCCGCACGGGATTGATCATTCCATTGAAAATATTTCCTGGATATTGATGTCCCCAATTCGAAGGCGTACGCAATTTCGGTTCGCCTCTACGTTTACCTGCTTTCCAAAGAGCAGTCGACCGTTCAAGTTGCGCCGTCGCTTTTTCCAAATGGTAACTCGCCGATTCCGTATCCATATTTTCGATAATCGCACGCGTTCGCGGATCACCCATTTGAATATCTTTTGGCATCCATCCTTCTATCGGAGTTCCCGCATAGGGTTGAATCACAATTCCAACCGGAATCCCCAACTCTTCGCGTAGCTTACGGGCAAAGTAGAATGAAACAGCCGAACACGCTTCAGCCGATACTGGCGTGCAGCGCTTCCATTCTCCCACACAATCATTCTGTGGTTCAACGTTATGACTACGCTCCGCACGAAAGATACGAAAGTCAGAATCCTCTGCAGAGTCGCCGTCCTCCTTTCCTTCAAACGTCGCTCCGAGTCGCCATCCCATATTCGACTGACCCGCGCAAAGCCAAACCTCCCCGATCATCACATCTGACAGCTCTATCCGATTCTTACCTTCAATGCTCAAACCATAAGGTCCACCATAAGATGGAGTTTGCAGCATGACCATCCAATTTCCATCCGTGTCAGCGATTGCAGTCTCCTCTTCTCCCCAACTTCCGTCAACTTTCACCTTTTCTCCCGGCGTCGCCCATCCCCAAATCGGAGCGCCAGTTTCTTGCTGCAAAATCATATGCTCCCCTATCACCGAAGGAAGCCGAACCTCTGCGACTGCACTATTTCCGAAAAGCAGGGATCCAATAATCAAAACGCTAAGCGCTATACTACAATTCCGTCGCTTCATTCCTATTTATGACACTCCGTTTAAGCTCTTCCTGTCACAGCGAGCATCGCATCCATCATTTGGCGACGTCCCGCGAGATACCCAAATGTCGGTCTTCGGACATTGAAGTTTTTCAGCGGAAATGGATCGCTTTCGAAATAATGAAAGCACCCACCCGCAGCTTGCATCATAGCAACGCCTGCCGCGATATCCCAAACATTCACTCGATGAGCGATCACTCCATCCGTCCAACCAACGACCGCATAGGCCAATTGAATCGCACTACTTCCGAAGTTCCGGATCTTGAAACGCTGCTGTAGAGTGCGGTCATCTTTCAAGCTCTCCTCAAGCCCGCAGTGCTGAGCGCCTACGATACTATGGCCGTTCGGTTCCTCATCTAAAATACGCGCTTCGCGGTCGTCAACCCACACTCCAAAACCTTCACCTCCATGAATGATGGAGCGACTCATCTGGTCATACAAGAAGCCGTATACAGGCAGCCCATTCTTCAACAAACCGACCGAGATAGAACAGGCAGGGATTCCGCGAGCAAAATTATTGGTGCCATCTATCGGGTCCACCAACCAAGCATATTCCGAATCGACGCGAATGGAGCCACTCTCCGAATCAAGTTCCTCGCTCAAAAATAGGTCTTCTGGAAAACGTTCGGCCAACTCGGTTTCAAAAGCCCGCGACAAGGTCAGGTCCGCTTCTGTAACGCGCGTTCCATCATATTTCCACTGACTCGTAACCCGCCCAAAGGATTTCTCGAAAAAGGCGATATGCTTCCGCACCAATGATCGCCCAAAAGCGACTCGATTTTTCAAAGCATCGTCCATGTTAGAAATCTCGATACACTATAACTCAATCCCGCAAAGCCCAGATAGCCTCGCACTTGCGAAGCAAGAGAGCAAATGCCTCTGGCGTAATTGCCTGCTTCGGATCATCTCCTAAACCTTTCGACGGATCGACATTCGCTTCGATGCAAACCCCGTCAGCTCCGTAAGCCACTGCAGCCATCGAGCACGCTTCGACATACATAGCCTTCCCAACGGAATGCGATGGATCTACAACCACTGGAGCCCAAGTTTTTTCCTTGAGCAGCGGCGTAATCGATTCGTCAGGGTGGCTTCGGTAGCCCTCCAAAGTTGGCAACGTTCCCCGCGGACAAAGCATCACATTCGGGTTTCCGAAATTCACGATGTACTCGGCTGCGGAGATAAACTCGTTGATCGGGCCAATGTGTCTTCCACGCTTGAGCAAAACAACCGTGTCTCGCCCGGCGATCGCCTGACCAACCTGTCTCAACAAAGAGTAATTCAAAGCGTTACGCGTTCCTATCTGCAACATGTGCACTCCCGCATCTAAAGCCAACTTCAGATGCCCTTCATCCATCACTTCCGTATTCACCGGCAAACCCGTTCGGCTCGATCCCTCCATCAGAATATCCAGAGCTTTATCGTCGCCCTGATAGGAATAGGGATTGGTCCGCGGTTTCCAGACTCCTCCACGAAGCGCATGAACGCCTGCTTCTTTGAGAGCCTCCGCGGTTTCGTAGAACAAATTAGGATTCTTAGGATCGATCGTACACGGTCCCGCTATCGTCAAAAGGCTTTTCCCTAACTCGACTCCACCAAAAACCGTCTGATGATTCTTCAATTCCGAACGAGCATCGAGCAATTTGTGAGGTGATTGAATCGTATCCACGCGATTGATATAGTCCAATCCTTCGATTCGATTTATCAGAAGCTCATGCCGCTCATCGCCTAAGATTGCGTAGATATTCTGAACGGCTCCTTCAATCACCTGAATCCGGCACCCGAAATCTCCTAGAATACGGGTAACCTCATTTAATTGCTCATCCGTCAGTTTCGGCAGCTTTGGAATAATCATCGAGCGACAAGCTAATCACAGATCTGCCGACCACAACCTTTTTGAAAAGGAATTCCAACTGGCTATCGAAAAACGCCTTGCGGTTACACCTGGCGCCACCTTTCGAGTTCAATCGATAACTAAGAGGCTCTTGAATAGACCGAAAAGAAGGGACGTCGTTGCCCTACCATTTGGCTCAATTAACTAAGTAGAACTAAAAACCGATAGTCGCTTCGTTCGCCGTAATCTGCTCCAGGGATTGCCGATTTCGCATTACGCTCAGTTGACCATCTAACCGGATCATTATCTCAGGCGATTCCGGAAATGAATTATAATTCTTAGCGGACATGGAAGAACAATAAGCCCCTGCTCCACCTACACCGAAGAGATCTCCGATCTTGGCTTCAGACAAGGTTCGCGGAAATAGACTTTCCGGATCTCCAGGACCTGGAGTCAAGATATCTCCGGACTCGCAACAATGTCCCGTTACGATGTACTCCTTCTCTCCTCGCGATTCTCCAGTCTGGGGAAAGACAACCATCGGATGCTGCGCTCCGTACATAGAAGGCCGAGTGTTTTCGGTCATCCCAGAATTCAGCTTAAGGAAATCGTATCCAGATTCTCCAGTCGAAGTCATATCTTGAATCGTCGACAAGATAGCGCAGCAATTCGCAACCAAGTAAGTTCCCGGCTCAACTTCCAATCGAATCTCACGTCCGGTCTCGGCAGCGAATGCTTCGAACTCTACCTTCATCGATTCCCCGATCTTCTGCAAATCGGTCGTAGTTTCGTCTTCCATACGGCCAACCTTGTAACCACCTCCTAAGTTCAAAGCGGTCGCACTTTCGAATTGCCTAACAAGGTCCAGGCTAAGCGACACCGCCTTAAGCCATACTTCCGGATCGCTTCCGCTACCGATGTGCGTATGAATACGAAAGACGTTCAAGCCGTATTTCTCCACAATTTCCTTCGCTCGATCGGCATCCTTAAACCAGACCCCGAAACTCGAAGCAGGTCCACCCACATTCGTCCGCTGAGTGCCTCCAGAGCCCAAGCCTGGATTAAAACGAATACCAACGTCCTTGCCAGCAAACAACTTCCCGTAGCGCTCAAGTTGATACAACGAACAGGCATTAATGCTCATCCCTTGTTCCACCAAAGAAACCAACGATCCATCGTCAGGAAATTCCTGCGTGCTCAAAGAAATATCCGATGCAGGAATTCCTGCCGCAACCGCACGGTTAGCTTCGTGAATAGAACTCGCGTCAATTTTCAAGCCCATCGAACTGAACAAACGCAGAATATTGGCATTCGGGCATGCCTTCATCGCATAGCGTGCGGTCAGTCCATAAGTGTTTGGAAACGCCAAAACTCGGTTTGCCGTATCACGAAGCGTGGCCTCGTCGTAAACGTAACAGGGAGCTCCAAAGGCATCGCGAATACGGAATGCGGTTTTGGAATCTAAAAAGGGAATCGTTTGCATGAAAAGTATTCTATTGAATTGAAAGTCTGATATTCGGAGCTATTTGCTGCCCGCTGTACTAAAAAGAAACTCTGTGAATTGGATTAAGGCATCCAAGGATATTTCGAAAAATCCGGTTTTCGCTTTTCCAAGAAAGACTGTTTTCCTTCAGTCCCCTCTTCGGTCATGTAGTACAGATAGGTCGCGTTACCAGCCAACTCTTGAATCCCCGCTTGACCGTCTAGGTCCGCGTTGAAAGCCGACTTCAAACAGCGAATCGCAATCGGGCTCTTTTCCAAAACCTCAAGCCCCCATTGAACGCCCTCCGCTTCGAGATCTTCCACAGGAACAACCTTATTGACCAACCCCATATCGAGAGCTTCCTGGGCATTATATTGCCGACAAAGATACCAAATTTCACGGGCTTTTTTCTGTCCCACGATACTGGCCAAATAACTTGCTCCAAACCCACCATCGAAACTCCCGACCTGAGGACCCGTCTGTCCGAAAATTGCGTTGTCCGCGGCGATGGTTAAATCGCAAATCACATGCAGCACATGTCCGCCACCAATCGCATAACCCGAAACCATGGCGATCACCACTTTGGGTATGGATCTGATCAATTTCTGCAAATCAAGCACGTTGAGGCGAGGCACTCCGTCTTCACCGACGTAACCGCTATGCCCTCGTACGCTTTGGTCGCCCCCTGAACAGAAGGCATATTTTCCATCCGTGTGTGGGCCAGCTCCGGTCAAGAGGATAGCCCCAATGGATTGATCTTCTCGCGCATCGCAAAATGCCTCAAACATTTCGAAAACAGTCTGAGGGCGAAATGCATTACGCTTCTCCGGTCTGTTGATCGTGATCTTGGCGATCCCATTCCACTTTTCGTAGAGAATATCTTTGTAATCTTTAACTCGCTTCCAGTCTGCTTGCGGCATGGGGAGGCAGTGTGCGAGTCGATCCGCCTCGCGCAAGCCTGCGTTTCGAGCTTCTGCTGCGATTAGCTCAATCGACCTCCAGCCTTGGATTGACAAACGGCTGAAACGCTTCGGGTAACGGAGCTTCGAGATCGAGCTCCTCTTCCGTGATCGGATGGGTAAACGCCAATCGAGCGCTATGTAGCAAAACGCGATCTGGCACCGCAGGAAGCAACGGCATCTCTCGGAAGCCATAAACAATATCACCCAAAATCGAGTGCTTGAGGCTCTTCATGTGGACGCGAATCTGATGCGTCCTTCCCGAGTGAATACGGCAACGCAACAAAGCATATCCCCCTTGGTAAAGGTGTTCCATGCGCCAGTCCGTATGAGCTTCACGCCCATACCCTTCTTGGCAAATACGCATCTTGTGACGATGCATAGGGTTGCGTTCGATCGGTTTGCGAATGGAGCCGCTCTTCAATTCAGGATGTCCCGCTACCAAAGCTGAGTACTCCTTGATTAGCGTTCTCGTTTGAAAAAGTTCGCTTAGCCCACGATGCGCCACATCGGTCTTGGCGGCCACTATCAGACCACTCGTATCACGATCCAAACGATGGACGATTCCAGGTCGTTCGACTCCTCCGATACCACTCAATTGTCCTTGGCAATGGAAAAGCAGACCATGGGCGAGCGTCGTTTCCGGAGCTCCCGCTCCCGGGTGAGTGATCAGGCCTGAGACCTTATCGATCACCAGCAAATGCTCATCTTCGAAAATTATGCTGAGGTTCAAGTCGACAGGCGTCATATCGCACTTCTCGACCTTCGGCATACTGAAGGTGACAACGTCTCCAAAGGATAGCTTTCGATTTTTGACGATCGGCTGACCCTTAACAAGCACGAGTTCAGCCTCGAATGCTCGTTCGAAATCCGATCGGCTATGCTCGTCAAACGCCCCGGAGAGCAGTTTATCAGCACGCGTTTTTCGCGTCCCTTCAGGAACAATGTATTCTTTGTTTTCCGTTTCCAAAATCAGTCGATTAGCAGCGAATCGATTTCCGCCATGCGTTTGCATTTCAGCGTCTCGTCCATCTGAGCGTGCCGAAATCCGTTTTTTGCGATTTCCGCAAGTTCCGCGTTAGAAAAGCCGAGTCGATTCGACAAAGCGAGATATTCATCGTTTAGCGTATTCGAAAAGCAAAGCGGGTCATCCGTGTTTATCGTGCAAATGACACCTGCGTCGAAAAACGAGCGAATAGGATGTGTTTCCAACTCCGAGACGACTTGCAGCTTTTCGTTGCTAATCGGACACATGTCCAAAATCACGCCTTCGTCACGCAACCGACTTATCAAATCCTTATCCTCAATAGCTCGCACTCCATGCTGAACGCGAGTCGCCCCGAGCTTATCCAATACTTCTGTAACGTTTTCGTGACCGCCGAATTCGCCGGCATGCGCTTTAAGAATCTTGCCAGCTTCGCCGCAACGTTGCCAAAGGGCCGGCGTCCAGGTTTCCAACTCGAGCCACTCCTGCCCATGAAGGTCAATCCCGTCCAAGTCGTCCCAATTGTGAAGCTCTTCGATAATTGGTCCCATTACCTCCGAATAACTATCCCGGGTCAGGCCGCCTATGACCTTCACATCCAATCCCTCCGGAGCTGCCGACTTGATCGCGTGAATCAATTCATGCCCATCAGCCCCGATGAACTCGATCATCGGAAGATGGAGGCTTGTTTCGAGATAGCTCACGTTTTGCTCAACGAGGCCTGCAAAAATACGCTTGCAGGCTTGGTGGTAACGTTCCGGGCCAGTATACCAGGTCACCGCGTGCTCGATGAGAAGCGATTCGAAATCGACGAAATTCGGGTAGCGGTAGTCGGGAGCGCGGAAAAACGGTTTTTCCGGAAATTTGTCCGGATCGAGCTCGTGTAGCAATTCGTACGGGAGCGCTCCTTCTATATGTAGATGCGTTTCCGTTTTTGGAATCGCTTGAATCCGACTCGCTAGCGAATCCATAGCCTAGCGGCGTCTCTGGAGTAAATTATCCGGATTCAACGACTGAAGGTCTTCTCTTACGAAAATGCCGTCTTTTCGGATCAATTCGCCATCGAACCAAATTTCGCCTCCGCCATACTCAGGGCGCTGGATGCAAACCATGTCCCAGTGAACTTGCGATTTGTTGCCATTATCGGCATCCTCGTAGGCTTGGCCGGGAGTGAAGTGAAACGAGCCAGCGATTTTCTCATCAAAAAGAATATCGCGCATGGGCTCTTGAATGTGCGGGTTAAACCCGATCGCGAATTCGCCAATGTAACGCGCTCCAATATCGGAATCGAGAATTTCGTTGAGCCTAACCGTGTTGTTCGCGGTCGCGTTAACGACCTTTCCTTCGCTGAACTCCAATCGAATATCATCGAAAGAAACACCTTGGTACACCGTCGGAGCATTGTACTGAATGACCCCTTCTACGCTTTCCCGAACAGGACAGGAGAACACCTCGCCATCCGGAATGTTATGCTCGCCCACACAAGGAATCGCATTGATGTCCTTTATCGAGAAACTCAGATCAGTGCCATTGCCCTTGATCTCCACTCGATCCGCATTTCGCATGAGCGCGGCCAGACGGTTGCTGCCCTCTTCCATTAACGAGTAGTCCAAGTTGCAAACCTTGAAGTAAAAATCCTCGAAGGCCTCAGTGCTCATCATTGCCTGCTGCGCCATCGAAGGCGTCGGCCAGCGAAGCACGACCCATTTCGTTTTGTTCACACGCCAGTCGAGCACTGGCTTCATTACCTCGGAAACCATTTGCACTTGCTCAGAAGCAACATCGGAAGCTTCGAAAATATTCATCGATCCGCGAAGAGCGATATACGCGTCCATAGTCTTCATGCGCTGCAGCTCGATCGCTCCATGAATCCGCATTTGATCTTCCGTCGCTTCGAGAGCCATTTCTCGCGAAACACGGGCGTGATTAAGGTTCACATACGGAATCGCTCCCCGCTCACGAGTCGCCCTCAGCAATTCGATGATCATCGCATCGGGAACATCGAAAGCATCGATCAACACCTTTTCGCCCGGCTTCAGCCGTGTCGAAAATCCCGTTAGGTTTTGCGCTAGTTGCGTGAATCTAGGGTCGAGCATTACACCGTTTGCATAGAAAAATTCCGCCGAATGCAACCCTCAAGCCATTTCACTCTAACTGCTCGGCTGCTTCGCGACGCTGCCGTTCTTCCGGAAAGCAAATTTTGGATACGGCAGCCTCGAAATCCTTTACTCCTCTGAGAATCTTAATTTCCAACCTCAGATAATACAACGGAAGCGGGAACTCCGTGTCGTCAGCAATACGCACCGCATCCTTTTCTGTCGTCACTATGAAATCCAAGTTCGCCGCCGCTGCTTCGTCGAAAATCTCCTTCAATTCGTCGGCTTCGAAGCGGTGATGATCGAAGAATCGTTTCGTGTAGAGGAGATTCGCTCCGAAATCTCGTAGAAATCCCTCGAAACTCTCCGGCACCGCAATCCCGCTAAACGCACCAATACGCTTTTCAAGCAATTCATCCAAAGAAAGACGGCCTTCCCCGTTCACTTCTTGGAGATACTGCGGCTTGTGAGCGCATTCGATAACATCGACACCTGGATTATGCTTCTGGATCAGGGCCTCCAATTCCGGATCCGGAACTCCATCGGATTTTGTGAGAAAAACATACGATGCACGTTTCAAGTGCCGCACCGGCTCTCGCAAAATCCCCCGTGGCATTAAGTGCCGATTTCCAAATGGGTTACTCTTATCCACGAGCAGCAAATTCAATCGCCCCTTCAAAGGCAGGTACTGAAACCCGTCATCGAGCACCAAGGTATCGCAACCGAAATGCTTTATCGCATAAGTGCCGCTCTTAACGCGGTTCTTGTCGACCAAGACCACGACTCCCGGTAAATTGCGTGCGAGCATGAACGGCTCGTCGCCAGCGATTTCCGAATCGAGCAAAACGTTTTCCCCGTCGCTTACAATTTTTGGCAATGGCGCTTCCGCACCGGTAATAAAGGTTCTCCATAATCGTTGAAACGCCGTTTCCTTGACCGTATCCTTGCTCTTGTAACCGCGACTCAAAATAGCCACCCGCCGACCGCGTTGATGCAAGGACCGGGCAAATTTTTCGACGACCGGTGTTTTACCAGTTCCACCGACAGTGAGATTTCCAACTACGACGACCAAACACCCTAAAGGCTGATCCTTTAAAATGCGCTTCTTATAAAGAAAGAAGCGCAATCCCGCAATCAGTCCGAAGAGCAGCGACAAGCAATAAAGAAAGATCCCCAAAGCAAACGCCCGCTTTCCCCGCCGCCGATCGAAAAACACATCGACGGCGAACTCTTCTATTTGAGAGAGCGTTTTTTTGAATCGAGAAATCGCCATGCAGTGTGTCACCCAAAAACGACGACATGGAAATATGCAAGCGAATCGCTTCCATAAGACGAGTGCAAAAGCACTACCCGATCCACCTGCGTCTTGCCAATTTCAAGCGGGCTGCCCAACAAAGCTCACGAGAGCCAATTAGGCTGCTTCAAAATTTGAATTGTAAAATTGTACTTGCAAGAAGCCAATTAGCGCTTCATCGACCGAAATTTAGCGATTTGGAGAGGCGTCTCCAAAAACTTCTCGTACCCATCCAAAAATCAAGCGCCTTCCGAAAGTCCAACAAGCGACCATGAGCAAATCCGAAAAACCAGAATCCGATCAGCCAATGAAGTCCCTCGTCATAGCGGAAAAACCCAGCGTCGCACGAGATCTTTGCAAAGTGCTCGGAGGAAAATTCAAGAAATTCGACGAATATTTCGAGAACGACGACTACGTCGTCACTTCCGCAGTCGGTCACATCGTCGAGCTTTTCATGCCTGAGGATTACGACAAACGCGATGCGTTTTGGAGATTGGCGAACCTTCCGCTCGTACCACCCACTTTCAAACTCAAGCCGATCGAGAGGACCAACACGAAGTACAAGGCGGTCAAAAAACTCATCAATCGCAAAGACATAGAAACCGTTATCAATGCTTGTGATGCTGGTCGCGAAGGAGAGTTGATTTTCAGCTACCTCTACAAACTTACCAAATGCAAGAAGCCGGTGAAGCGCCTCTGGATGCTCTCCATGACTCCTGCCAGCATCAAAGCCGCTTTCGAGAACATGCGTTCTGGCGAAGAGATGCAGAACCTAGCCGACGCAGCTCAATCCCGCTCGGAAGCCGATTGGCTCATCGGAATCAATTGCACCCGAGGAGTCACCAAGCGTCTTTATGGATCTCGTGCTGGAAACGTCGCTGGAGTTGGTCGTGTTCAGACCCCGACTTTGGCCATCGTCGTAAAAAGAGAACGTGAAATCGAACAATTCAAACCGCGTGAATACTGGCGGATCGTCGTCGATTTCGAAATCTCCAATGGTGGCTACCAAGGGATCTACCAAAAACCGACATTCAAGAAATCCGATGACGAACACGACCGAAAAGATCGCCTCTGGACCGAAGATGAGTCCAAGGTCGTCATGGAAGCCCTCTCTCGCAATAGCGAAGCTAACGTTTCCGAAGAGAAGAAAAAGTCTACCCAAGCAGCCGCTCGACTCTACGACCTGACCACGCTTCAGAGAGAGGCCAACAATCGCTTCGGATTCTCCGCAAGACGCACGCTTCAGATCGCCCAAGCGCTTTACGAAAAGCACAAGATGATCACCTATCCGCGTACAGACTCCAAAGCTCTACCGGAAGATTATCCAGAGACTTGTAAAACAACGCTCGAAAACCTGGAAGGCCGACTCGAAGGCGTCGCTCGAAAAGTAGTATCCAACAACTGGATCGTCCCATCCAACAAACGCGTTTTCAACAACAAGCAGATTTCGGATCACTTTGCGATCATCCCTACTCCTGAAAAGACTAAGAAGCTTAGCGAGGACGAAGAGAAAATCTTCGATATGATTGCGCGTCGCTTTATCGCGATTTTCTATCCATCCGCTGAATTCGCCATCACCACTCGTATCAACGAAGTGGAGTCCCACATTTTCAAAACCGATGGCAAGGTTCTCATTGCTCCAGGCTGGATGGAGGTCTATGGAAAGTCTTCTTCGGACGCCCCCACCGAAGGCACCTTACCTGCTTTGTCGGACGCCGACGGCAACCCAACTCAAAGCAAAATCGAAAGTTCCGAGTCAGTTCACGAGGAAACAAGACCTCCCGCTCGCTATACGGAAGCGACGCTTCTTTCAGCAATGGAAGGTGCTGGCAAATTCGTCGAAGACGACGAACTAGCGGAAGCCATGAAAGATAGTGGCCTCGGAACTCCCGCAACTCGAGCCACGATTATCGAGCGGCTGATTGCCGAACGTTACATGGAGCGCGACCACCGCAACCTCGCTCCAACTCCTAAGGCAGAAAACCTACTCGATTTCCTAGCGGCAATCAAAGCGGAAGCCCTTACAAAACCCGGTCTTACAGGAGAATGGGAGCAAAAGCTTCACCAAATAGAAAACGGTGAACTCGATCGCAAATCCTTCATGAAGGAGATCGTCACGATGACCGAAGAGATCGTCAACGGGATCAAAGGCTACGAAGAGACTGAAGACGATTTAGACCCGACTGATTTCGTTTCTCCTTACAGCGGAGAAGCCCTCCTCGAATCACTTCGTTCATACCGCACGTTGGACAACTCCTTCGCCGTCTACAAAATCATTGGCAATCGAAAGATGTCCAAAGAGGAAATACGCGAACTTCTAGAAAAGAAACGCGTTGGTCCACTCGATGACTTCCGATCCAAAAACGGCAAACACTACAGCGCGTACCTAAACCTTGATGACGAAACGAAACGCGTAAAATTCGACTTCGGCAACGGTGACTCCGATAGCGGCGCAATCGACTTCACGCAGCTCACTCCGTTCGCAAAATGCCCACGTACAGGTGGTGATGTCTACGAAACAGCCAACGCCTATGTCGTTCGCGTAGTCGAAGGCGAAGAGGAAAAAACACCGATTCGCGTCAGCCGTAAGATTCTCGACCGTGAAATTCCTCAGGAACAAATGATCAAATTGCTCGAAACCGGCAAAACCGATCTCCTGCAGAAGTTTTGGTCAAAGCGAACCAAGCGCCCATTTGACGCGTATCTGGTCCTCAAAGACAGCGGCCAAACTAAATTCGAATTTCCTCCGAGAGCTCCCAAGAAAGCAGCCAAAAAAGTCGCTAAAAAGGTGGCAAAGAAAGTCGCAAAGAAAAAGGTTTCCTGAGGATTCCAAGAGTTTCGAATCAGCCCAAATGCTGATTCGATCGTAAAGGAAATTTCGTGTCTAAACCAGTATCTAGCCAATGCCAGCTATTCAAAGGCCTCGAAATCAATAAATAATCGTAACAAAAAGCGAATCTGGCTTTCACCGTAAGAATACCGCTTGCCTGACTAATCAGACGTGCCCAACATCCGATGACTCATCAAAGAGCCTTATGGACGCACTTATCGACCTTCTCTTTCTTATAGTATTGGCCTCAATGGCCAACAAAACCAAACGCCCGATTTTATCCGGGATCGCATTCGGTTTTCTAAAAGCGGTGAGTCTCTATCTCATCCACGTCACGGAATTGGAAACCAGCACGAGTTTCGCCGTAACGATAAGCGCGACCCATTTGGTTCTCAATTCACTGCTTGGAATCGCCATAGCGTTTATCGTAGTGAAGCATTCGAAGAACCCAAAGATGGTCGTGTTAATGACTATCCTCTCGATCCTGAGCTTCCTGACACACAGTGCCAGTCTCAACGTGACCAGCTTGTTCTAGCGAAAAGGACGCCTTTAATTGGCGCCCTTTTTCTAATTAATACGTGCTATCCTGCATTCAGCAGGACCGAGATGGCACGACCTATTGGCCAATCGTATAAACGGCGAACCCGATTTCTCTCAATTGCTTGTGGTCGGCAACGTTGCGACCATCGAACAAGAAAGCGGGTTTCATCATGTTATCGTAGATCTTCTGATAATCCAGAGATGCGAACATATCCCACTCCGTCAAGATCGCCAATGCATGAGCGCCTTTCGCCGCTTCATACGGATCTCCACAAACGTCGATCAATTCTCGACGATCGCTGCCCTCTTCCGCCTGCAAGTCCAGGTACATTTGAGTCGGTGAAACTTTGGGATCGAAAATCGCAAGACGAGCCTGTTCTTCAAGTAAATCGCGTCCAACGTAAGTAGCAGGCGATTCCCGCGTGTCATTCGTGTCCTTCTTGAATGCAAACCCGAACATGGCGATTCGCTTGCCGTTCACCGTATTGAAAAGCGAAGTGATTATACGCTTCGAGAAACGATGTTTCTGCCAGTCATTCATGTCGATCACCTGCTTCCAGTAGTCCGCGACTTCCGGTAGACCAAAATGGTTGCACAGATAAACCAGATTCAGAATGTCCTTTTGAAAACAAGAGCCGCCAAATCCGACGGATGCTTTGAGGAACTTCGGACCGATCCGTGAATCCATGCCAATAGCGAAAGCAACTTCGTCCACATTCGCTCCTGTCTCTTCGCAGAGAGCTGAAATCGAATTGATGCTAGAAATCCGTTGAGCCAAAAATGCATTCGCGACTAGCTTTGAAAGCTCCGAGGACCACAAGTTCGTAGTGATAATCCTATCTCGAGAAATCCAATTTGCATAAACGTCAACAAGAGTCGCCATTGCGGCTTGTCCCTCAGGAGTTTCCTCGCCTCCGATCAACACGCGATCCGGATTGCTAAGATCTTCCACCGCTGTTCCCTCCGCGAGAAATTCGGGATTCGAAAGTACCTGGAACTGAATATTGTCCCTCGAATTAGCATTCAGTACCGATTTCAGGGATTCAGCCGTCTTGACCGGAAGCGTCGATTTTTCGACTACGATCGTGGAATGCTCGGCATGTTCCGCAATATCGCGGGCACAGAGTTCGACGTACATTAAATCAGCCGCCTGCCCCTTGTTCATTCCGTACGTTTTAGTCGGCGTTCCCACACTCACGAAAACGATATCAGCTTGCTTGATCGCTTTAACCTTATCCGTAGTGAAAAACAAATTCTTGCCGCGGGCCGATTTCACCACGTCATCCAAGCCTGGCTCGAAAACTGGCAATTCATCAGAATTCCAAGCAGCTATCCGCGACGCATTTATATCCGCCACCGTAACTGTGATATCGGGACATTTATAGGCGATCATCGCCATTGTGGGACCTCCAACGTATCCCGCTCCTAGACAACAGATATTCATAGATTCAAATTGTTTATTACGAACCGCTTAATGAGAAGCGAATTTCAGGTGTTACAAGCTATTTGCGACCATTTTAGCGACAACTTTAGCCATTTTTAACATGCTCCCCTCCCTGGACGCATTCCAAGATTGACCGTCTCCCCAGGTTAAAGAATGAATAAGGCTTCCCCTAGCCGAGTCCTAAGAGCGCGCCGAATGATCAAAAAGACAATCCGTAGAATCATTCTTGTTCGTGCCGTTCCATTGCAATGAATTCAACTGATACGCATCAGACGCATACGTTCGTTGAACAAGCTCAGAACGGCGATCAAAAGGCTTTCGGCGAATTGGTTAAAATCCATCACAGCCAAATCTATGGCCAAATTTTACGCATGGTACGCAATTCAGAGGACGCCAAAGAAATCACCCAACTGACCTGGATTAAGGTCTGGAAGAAAATCGACTCATTTCGTTTCGAATCAGCCTTCTCCAGCTGGCTCTACAGAGTCGCTACATTCACTGCCCTTGACGCCATTCGCAAACGCGATTCACGCCGCGAACTCTCCTACGAAAACCCAGAAGACTCCAGCGATGCCATCCAAGACTTGTCCATTTCAGTAGTTGCGCCGCCCGAACAAATCCGCAATCTTGAGAATCAAGAAATACGCGATCGATTCATGGAGGCGCTTAACAAGCTACCAGAACATCACAGAACCGCTCTCATGCTCCGCGAAAACGAAGGTCTCACCTATAAGGAAATCGCTCAGAAAACTGGCTGTAAGACCGGAACCGTGATGTCTCGAATTTTCAATGCTCGCAAAGCCATCCAAACCGACATGAAGGACTTTCTATCATGAAGACCAAATCAATCTATCAATTCGCCATTCTCTTCGCCTCAATCGCCTTGTTTGCTTCGCCCGAAAGCCAAGCTCAAGAAGCGAACATAAGCGCGACTTTAATTTTGGCTTCTTCTGAAGAAGGAGGAATCGATCCGGCACTGAAATCCTACGAGAGCAATCTCAAGCGTTTGTTCAAATACAAATCCTACAAGCTCCAAGGACGCTCGGGAACCAAGATATCGCTCCCAGGCGAATCCAGCATTAGTCTTGGCTCGGGATATAAACTAAATCTAACAGCTCAGGCCGGCGACCGCGGCAAGATCCGCTTAAGCGTTCGTTGGACAGACGGACGTCGGACGTTGATCAATACCACGATCAATATGACCAAAGGGGTTCCCACGATCCTTGGCGGACCTTCAGCACCTTCGCAAAACGGTAACCTAATCCTGGCTCTCGTCTCTCGTTAGCTAGAAGGAAACCCAAACCTACTTCACGTCCGGAATGTGCGTGAAGGCGTGACACAACGCGACCGCTGCCGCATCGGACTCGTCGTACTCGAGCGCAACGCCCAAACCTGCCAGCGACATCACCGTTCGAGCAACTTGCTCTTTGCTCGCCCTGCCCACTCCAACAACCGCTTGTTTCACGCGTAGCGGAGCGTATTCGAAAATCGGTTTTTGCATTATCGCCGCGGCGGCAATTGCGGCTCCACGAGCAGCCCCCAAAATCTGAGCCGTCTGAAAATTCTGCACGTAAATTGTTTGTTCGACCGCAACTGCATCGATTTCGTAGGTATCCAAAACTTCGGCTACGTTGCCATTAATGTGCCCCAAACATTCGAACATTGAAATCACCGGTTTGAGTCTAATCGTGCGACTATGCAGTACCACCGGCCTATCTCGTTTTTCAAATTCAAGCACCGCAAGGCCCGTTCCTCTTAAGCTTGGATCGATACCCAATATCGTTCCACGAAAAGGCAAACGCGCTGCAGAGTAGCCGCTACTGCGACCTCCAGCAACAGGCTTTCCCTCAATTTTGTCTTTCCAAAGCTGTCGAGAACTTTTCCTAGGCATATGCGTTAATCACTTCTTTCGCCGCGTTCCAGATCATATAGGTAACCGCGACTATCGTTAACCAAAAAGCTGTTCGCTCGAACCACAATTGGTTCACTCTTTTAGCAAACGCGTATCCAAAAAACGCTCCTCCGATCACAATAGGAATCAAGCGTAAATTGGCCCCTAAGCTTTCGAATGTCACAATATCCAAATACGCAAGAAACGGTACTTTGAACAAATTCAATATGGTGAAGAAATAAACGCTCGTCCCCATGAATGCCATCTTCGGCATTCGCATCGCCAAAAGATACAACATCATCAGCGGTCCCGCAGCATTCGCGATCATCGATACAAAACCAGCCATCGCTCCGATAAATGGAGCCACCATCGGCGAGCTCAGTCCACGACCTTCGATCGTCGATTTCCCACCTTTGGTAATGTGCAATACGATCATGATCACCAAGGAAACGCCGATCAACAATCGGGCCTGCACATTGTCGATCGCTCCCAAAACGAAAAATCCGCCGACTACCCCCAAGCCAGCCCAAGGAATCAACTTTACGATTTGCTTCCACTCCGCGTGACGCCGATAGGCGATCATGGCGCAAATATCGCCGACGATCAGTAAAGGAAGCCCAAATCCCGTGGCATCTTTCGCCAGCAGAATGTTCTGAAAAATCACCACATTCAGAATACCCAAGCCAGGGATACCACACTTGCTCATGCCAATGATCATTGCCGCAAGCCCGAAAAAGAGCCATTGCCAGATTTCATAAGACATGCCGAAAACCACGACGCAAGGCGCCTCGAAGCGCAATGCTTAAAAAAAAGACGCAGTCGCTCTTCAACCCGAAGGCAAGCGACTGCGTCTTTTGAAATACTTTCAGCTGAATCAGTTCGGGCGCTTGAAGATATCGCGGTTCCGATTCAATGCAATAGGCTCCGCTTCGACGCGATCCGCTCCAATCGTCCAGCTTCCCGCATAGCGAAGCTCCCCGCGGCCAATATCATAAGCTTCGATATCCGTCAGGCGATAGCCTTCTGTCATCATGCTGGCGTTTCTCTGATAAAACTCGTCAGCCATCATGTGGTAAGCGAAATCCGTCTTCTGCGATTCCTCCAAGGAAACCCATCCGCAAGCGAATGTTAATCTGCCATCGACGTAATACCCTTCGATATCCGAAAGGCGAAAACCCTCTTCTCTTAAAGTCGCCGAGAGACTACCGAAAACCTCTTTTGTCAAACCCCGATAGAATCGAACCGATTCATTTCCACGAGGCTTCCAAATCGCCGCATACACGTTTTTTCCGTTAGCTTCGTAAACTTCGAAATCGATTAATCGGAAACCCCGATCAGCCATTTCTCCATAACGATTCGAAAACATCAAATCGCTCATTCCAAATTGCATTTCAGTTTCAAACCCTTCGTTATTCTTCAACCAAACTCCACCGAAATGTAAAGTGGCTCCAGTCCGACTAACTTCGATATCCACCGGAACAAAACCGCGTTTCAAAGCATCTTCATTTTCTTTCTTAAACTCGGTGACCATCAATCCGCTTTTGTTCAGCCACTCGTCACTCGGCATCGATTTCACCCAAATCGCAGCCTGCTTGGTAACTCTGCCTGAGCGGTATTGCTCGAAATCGACAACGCGCATTCCTGCTTTGCGACGTTCAATCAAAAGCTTCTCGAAACGTTCCTTCTCGAGACCCGCATCAAGCTTCCACTCGATTGACGAACCATCGTAATCAGCGCCCGATACATTCACTCCACTGAGCGAAAGAAAACACGCGAATAAGAACCCAGCTCTGAAGAGCCCCTTTAATCCAGATAATTTTATTTTGAGCATGACTAATTGTGGTTTTGTAAAGCCAAGTGATTGAATCGGCGCGAATAAGAATTTTTGAAGAGCGGATCCTACTCAACCGTAGGCTTCCTCGCCTCCATAGACCCTAGAGCTTTGACCCTACTCGAAACCTTTCCAATTTCAATAGAACCAGGTTGACCCTACTCGAAATCGCCCTATGCCATTCCTTCGCATTTCACTATCAAGCGATCGCCAAATGATATCTCCTCCATTCCTACCTTTTATATTCTCACAAAGAACAAGCTGCCAAAGCATCTCCTTGCTTTCGCTTTTTTTGGGAAGCCTATGCATGGCCCAAACAAGCCAGGAAAGTGGCGCCTTCACTCTCGAAACTCTTCAAGTTAACGCAGATCGCGCTTCGCAGCCCGAGCTCTTCACCCCATCCAACTCCGGAGCCAGCTTTAGTTCCGCCCTTCTAAACGGAAGCACAATCGCGATAGACGATCTTTCGGAAACCCTCGCTCGCTACCCTGGCTACTCCGCTTTTCGATCGACTCCCTCTCGAGCAGCCCACCCCACAACCCAAGGTATTCGTCTTCGCAATTTGGGAATCAACGCAACTTCGCGAACCATCGTCACTCTTGACGGCGTTCCTCAAAACGATCCCTTCGGCGCCTGGGTCTATTGGCAGCGCTACAATCCATCAACCCTCTCCAGTATCGAAATCCGACCGTCGAGCGGAAGCGAAGCCTGGGGCAACTTCGGGACAGGTGGACGAATCTCGCTCAAGTCTCTATCCTCCCACGAAAACCGTCTCCATACCAAATTGACGCTCGGAACCGACGGAAAACGCGCCGCAGCCTTTTCCTCGAATTCAAGCCTAGCACCCGGACTTTCGATCAACCTCTCCGCGCTCGCCGCCGAAACAGACGGGTTTCACCCGCTTAGCCCCGATCAACGAGGCAGCGTAGATCGCAAGGCCAACTCCGAAGTATCGAACTATCAAGGACGACTCAACTACGCTCCCAATGAGCTATGGAGTATTTCGATCAAAGCTGACACTTACGAAGAGGATCGCGTCAACGGAACGGCTCTAGGTCTCAACGGAACTGAAGCCACCGATTTTTCTGCAAACATCCTGCGCGTCTTCAACGAAACATCCAGCGGCCTCCAATTCGTGGCATACGCACAGGACCGCGATTTCCACAACGTATTCACTGCCGTCGCCAGCGACCGCAATTCCGAACGTCCCGCTCTCGATCAATTCGACATGCCGGCTGAAGCCCAAGGCATGAACCTCAACTACTTCGTGAATTTCGATAACGGCAACGAGCTCATGGCTGGCGTCGATTTCCGAGAAGTCGAAGGCGAAGTCCACGAACGATTTCGTAATCTCGGCAATGGCTTCACACGCCTGAGAAACGCAGGTGGAGAACAAACGACTACAGGAGCTTTCGCCACTGCGAACTTTTCGCTTTCCAACGATAGTTGGATCGTCGCCACGGCTCGCGTCGACGAAATCGAAAACACACAAGGTCGTCGCCTTGAATGGAACACGGAATCCGACACGCAAATCCGCGACGACCAATTCGCCAACCGAAAGGATCGTTTTTTCTCCAACAATCTCACCTTCTATCGTCAGGTTTCCGATAGCACGCGATTGATGCTACGTCATACAAGCGGATTTCGAGCTCCCACGCTCAACGAACTCTATCGTCCATTTCGCGTCAAAAACGATATAACCGAAGCCAACCAAAACCTGGATACGGAACAACATAGCGGTTTCGAGGCCGGCGTATCGATCGACGGCGAAGACGAACGGTGGACCTTCAGCGCCAATCTTTTCCACTACGAACTCGACGACATGATCGGCAACGTAGTCCTTTCGCGGGAGCCCGGATTCAATCCGCTTTGCGGATTCGTCCCGACCGGCGGACTTTGCGCACAACGGCAAAACATTCCCGAAAGCGAAGTCCAAGGACTCGAGGTTACTTGGAATTCGACAATCGCCGACAACTTCAATGCCGAGTTTCAACTCGTCTACGCCCAAAGCGACATTAAATCTTCCCTCGCGATTCCATCACTTCTTGGAAACGAGTTCCCACACGCATCTCCTCTGCGAGCCACGCTCAATTTAGATTGGCAACCGGCTGACGGCATCGCTTTCTGGTCCAGCCTGCGTTACCGAAAAAGCGATTATGAGGACCTAGAAAATCAGCGAGAACTCAGCGGCTCCGTCCAGCTCGATCTCGGAGTCCGATACGCAATCTCTGGACAACACGCGCTATCCGCTCGTGTTGAAAATCTCTTCGATTCGGAAATCGAAACCGGCCTTTCATCCGCCGGCTTACTTTCTATCTCCGCTCCGAGAACGCTTTGGATTTCGTGGGATTTTTCGCGCTAACTAGTTAATACTCAAAATCAAATAGACAGCGTATCCACCCAACAAGAAAAAGCCTGAAATCTTGGTTAGCTGCGTCTTGCAAATAAAAGTCGACACCTGAAAAACAAGCATCAATCCGATCATTGCCGGAAAGATTAGGCTGAAAAAATTCGCGTTAGCGACCAATCCTCCTTTGGTCACAGCCGCCGATGCGCCTGCGACAAGCAGGATGTTCAGGATGTCCGCCCCAATTACATTGCCCACCGCTAACTCGCCATGTCCCTTGCGAACCGCAGTGATCGCAGTAACCAATTCCGGAAGCGATGTCCCGAAGGCCACAAGCGTTGCCGCAATAATAGATTGAGGAATATTCGCTCGAATCGCGGTTTCTTCAACTGCTCCAATTAGAATATGCGAGGAGACCACGACCATGGCCACGCCCAGAGCGATCTTCATCGCAATCACACCAGTCGACCCTTTCTCGTGGGTTTCTACACCCGTATCGCCATCGCTCCGTTTCGCCCAACGCGACGACATCCATAGATAAAATACCAAAAGCGCCAAAAAGATAAAACCTACTATCTGCGGTAGACGTCCGCCAGTTTCAAACACGCTAGATAGGTTAGAGAATGGCAAACAAAGCACGATCAACAGAATGCCCAAGCCCATACAGAAAAGCCCTTGACGCCTTACGATGTACAAATCGAGCGGCACCGCGCCAAACATTGTAGCCGCACCCAAAATTAATCCCGTATCGCAAATCACCGACCCGACCGCGTTGCCCAACGCTAGATCCGGTTTGCCGTTAATCGCCGACATTACCGAGACCGTTACCTCAGGCAAAGTCGTTCCTAAACTCACGATCGTCGCTCCAACAATCACCTTGCTGATCCCATGTCGCAGGGAGAGCGTTACCGCTTCTTCAACCAACATATCCGCTCCGTTCATCAAAACGAATAGGCACACTGCTATGATCGCCAGCAACGCCACCATTGGCAGTCCTTGTATGAATTCGACTAGTAACCCGTCCATTATCTCGATCTGTTCCTAATTTGAAAAACGAGCATAACTGAGCCTTGCCCTCTTCCCAGTCAAGGATTGAGCGAAAAATCACCTTGCAACGGGTACAGTCCCTATTAGGTCGTCTCTTAAAATGTCGGACGCGACGATTAACTACAGTTTTAGATTTGGAGGAATCGAACGCCTTTACGGCCCCGGTAGCCTCGACCGAATCCGCAATGCTCACGTTTTAGTGGTCGGGATCGGCGGCGTAGGCTCTTGGGTAGCCGAGGCTTTGGCACGTTCCGGTATTGGACGTTTGACTCTAGTCGACCTCGACGATGTCTGCGAAAGCAACATAAACCGCCAAATCCACGCTCTCGACGGACAAATCGGAAAGCCAAAGATCGAAGCGATGGCCGAACGCTGCCGACTCATTAACCCCGATTGCTCGATTCGCGTCATCCACACGTTTTTCACTTCAAGGACCGTCGAAGACGTTTTCGACACTCAATACGATTACGCGATGGATGCCATCGACAGCTCAAATCACAAGTGCACCTTCATCGATCAATGCGTTAAGCGAAAAATCCCTGCGCTCGTTTCTGGGGGAGCAGGAGGACGGATCGACCCGACGCAAATCCAAATCGCCGATCTTTCAAAATCCATAAACGATCAACTCCTGAAGCGCGTCCGCAAAAAGCTGCGCCAGGAATTCGAATTTCCCCGCCAGAAGAAAAAACCATTCAACATTGAATGCGTATTCTCTACCGAAGAAGCCTTGTTTCCGGAAACCTGCGAAACTGATGAAACTGCAACCAGCATCCGCCTCGATTGCTCGAGCGGCTTCGGAGCTGCGACGCACATCACTGGAACATTCGGATTCTTCGCCGCTTCGAGAATCGTCCAACAAATTTGCCA
This sequence comes from Candidatus Pelagisphaera sp., assembly GCA_051275055.1. Lineage (GTDB taxonomy): Bacteria > Verrucomicrobiota > Verrucomicrobiia > Opitutales > Opitutaceae > Pelagisphaera. Next base: position 10,612 of record JBNMOQ010000008.1, on the reverse strand, counting down.
GCCACTTTCCAAATCACAATAGATTCCCACATTCCTATGAGAATAACTGACCTAAACAAAGCAGGAGGCATTGGCGCCAACTCGCTTTTCGTAGAACTGGGAGCTTTCAATTTCATTGTCGATTCTGGACTCAACCCGAAACTAGCCGGGGGCGATGCCATTCCCGATTTTTCCATTATAGACGATACGGAAATCCACTTCATCGTCATTACGCATTGCCACCTCGACCACATCGGCTCCCTCCCGATTCTCATGCGAAAGCACCCGAATGCTCGCGTATTCATGAGTCAGTCCAGTCAAATGCTCATCGAGCGTATGTTGCACAACTCCTGCAACGTCATGACGCGACAACGAGCCGAACGTAACATCGAAGGGTATCCGCTTTTCACACACGAGGAAATCGATCAAGTAGCCGAGCGATTCGAAATCCTTCCATTCAAAAAACCGGTGCCTTTTACCCAAGGCGACCAATCATTGGAAGCCACTCTCCATGCTGCAGGGCACGTAGCTGGAGCCGGCGGACTAGAAATTTGCCACGAAGGAAAACGCCATTTTTTTACGGGCGACGTCCTTTTCGAAAACCAGCAAACGTTGCCCGGAGCGAAATTTCCAAAAAAACGCGGATTCGATTCAATCATTCTAGAAACGACTCGCGGCGAAACCGAACGTCCCAAAGAAAAGACGCGAGAGAAAGAAGTTGCCCGCCTGCTCGAAACAATCACAGCCACGCTTCACCGAGGCGGCTCCGTATTGATTCCCGTGTTCGCGCTCGGACGTATGCAAGAAATCCTTACCGTTCTCAACAACGCCCGGAAAGAAAACCTCATCCCGACCTGTCCGGTTTTCGGAGCTGGTCTCGGCATGGCGATTGCCGATCACCTCGATCAAATCTCCAAACGCACTGGACAAGTCAATTTCACACGAAAGACGATCAAAGAACTTCGCCTCAAACGACCACCTCGCAAGCTGGTCCCAGGCAAAGAACCCGCAGTACAGGGCATCTATATTCTAAGTAGCGGAATGATGGTCGAACGCACTCCCAGCTACGGACTCGCCGCAAGCCTTCTTCACCAAGGACGCAATTCCATATGCTTCGTTGGCTATTGCGATCCCTCAACACCGGGCGGAAAACTCCAGGAAGCAAACCCAGGCGATACGTTCGTGTTTGAAGTTATCGACTACCAAACAACCATTCGCGCTCAAATCGAACGTTTCGAAATGAGCGGACACGCCGATCGAGAGGAACTCCTAGACTTCGCCCTCAAAGCCAATCCAAAGACCATTGTGCTTACACACGGAGACGCTGGAGCACGCGCTTGGTTCGCCAAAGCGCTTTCGGAAGGAAATCCGGAGCTCAAGGTAATCGATCCACAACCGCTCGAAGGCGTCGAGCTATAGACAATCCGCGGCTCAGTATTTTAAAACGATAAGCCGCTTCGAGCCACCCGCGTGAACTACCGGAAATTAGGATCTAGCGACATCGAAGTCTCCGAGATAAGTCTCGGATGCTGGACCATGGGCGGGCTCAATTGGGAAAACGGACATTCTTCCGGTTGGGCCAATGTCGATTTAGAAGAAATTCAAGCGGCTGTTAAAACTGGTATTGAAGCTGGGGTGAACCACTTCGACAATGCAGACGTCTACGGTAATGGAGTTGCCGAAAGACGGCTAGCTAAAGTATTCGAAAGCCTAGGACTCAAGAGCGAGGATTATGTCTTCACGTCAAAAGTCGGTTACGTTCAAGACGATGCGCCTCACGCTTACCAGGCAGAAAATATTCGAAGCCAATGCGAACAATCGCTCGCTAATCTAAAACGCGACTACCTCGACATCTATTACCTGCATCATGACAATTTCGGAAAAAACGACTGTTATCTAGCCGAAGCCGCGGAAACAATGCAGGCGTTAAAGCAAGAAGGTAAGATTCGCCTTATTGGCCAATCGGCCTACCGCTCATCGCGATTCGAAAAAATAGTCCCAGTCGTTCAACCTACCGTACTCCAAAGTTGGGCCCACGCCATGGATACGAAGTTCGTCGAACCAACAAGTATTGTCGGACAAATGCTTGAAAAGAACCATTTATCGTTCGTCGCCTTCAGTCCGCTCAACCAAGGTTTGCTCCTTGATAAGTACGGTGCCACTAATCCTCCGGCATTCGAATCCGGCGACCACCGAAACGGGAATCCCAAATTCTCAGCTTCTTCGCTAGAACGCCTTGCTCCGAAATTGGAGGAGCTCAAAAAACGTTTTGGCGGAACGACTGAAGACCTTTCTAGCGTTGCCTTACGCTACGTATTGAATTTCCCGAACGTCGCTTGCGTCATTCCCGGTTTTCGAAACGAAGTACAAGTGTCATGTAACTTGCACGCTGCAGAACGCTCGTTAAGCCCCGAAGACATGATCTTCATAAAAGGGCTTTTCAAAAAATAGCGGTAAGTTTCCTCTACTGCTGTTGTTGTTGTTGTTGTTGTTGCATCAGCTGACCTAAAACCTGCTGATACTGCATCTCGGTTTGGTTTAGTTGCACAGCCTGAATCAAGGCATTCTGGGCTTTTTCCGCCTGATTGGTTTGCATGTAAGCGACTCCTAAATTGTACCACCAGCGATCCTGCGATTCGTCCCTCGCGACTGCCTGCTCCATCGCTTCGATCGATTTCATGACATCGCCATTTTCCGCGTGCAAAAGTCCCTCGCCAAACCAAAGCAATGCAATTGAGTCATCCAATTGCTTTGCTTTTTCAATTTTGTAAAGCGCTCCATTAACGTCGCCAATTCGGGCGAACATTATCGCAATGTCATAAAGCAGGTGAGCGTTGTTCTTATCGAAACTCGCCGCCTGTTCCGCAAGCTGCCTCGCCAAATACAGGTCACCTTGTTGAATAGCCAGCTCCGCTCGGCGCAACGCGCCAGCCGGACGATCCGAATTCACTTCCGCGTAAGTTTTCCACTCCTTATACGCCTTCTGGTTTGGATTGAACATCGACGAAAGCGTATCAGCGCTCTGATTTCGAACGAGGAGCGACGGATCGTTTAATCCCTTCTGCACGTCAGCCAATCGATCATTTCGATTTCCGAGAATTCTCATTGCGGATTCTCTTTCGACCGGCGATTCCGATTTTATTCCAGCAAGAGCCGCATCCAAACTTTCTGGCGTACCAGGAGCCATCGCTCCTAGAATCCTCAGATAGGTAGATCGCCAATACGTATTCTCTTCGGTTTGCAATAAGCGATGCACATCGGTCCACGCGTTTCCGTCACCGTTGTAGTAAGCATGTAGCGTTCCAGCTCGATCTCGCAAGGCATCCCTGCGTTCGGATTCCGGATACCATTCATCGATCGCATCTCGCGCCCACTCGGGCGATTGATCCGCATGGCAAGTCGCGCATGCATTTGGAACATCGTAGTCGATAGTCAATTGCGGATCCGGTATAGTGAAGCCGTGATCGTGCCGCGGATCGCGTTGCATGTAATCACGCTGAGGCATGTGACAAGTCACGCATTGATTTCCCGCGCTATCGGCCTGGTGATTCGAGTGTGTTATCGGATCGATAATCTTCGCTTCATTTAAACCAGTACTATGGCAACGAAGGCAGAGCGAATTGTCTTCGACCGGTAGAATAGTTTCATGCGAATGAGGGTTGTGGCAATCCAAGCAACTCACTCCCTTGTGGCCCATTCGACTCAATTTGAATGACGCGAAAACATAATCCTCCTCGTTCGCCTTGCCATCCACGAAGTAGGCGTTCGGTAAATCCGGAAGCACGAGACGGAAATGCTCGTCGAATTTTTCACCTGCGTGAAATCCACTGTCAGTCAACTCCTCGCGCCGAGCATGACAGCTCGCGCAATTATCCATCGCCAATTGAATATTCGGAATCTCAGCACGCTCCTTATAATCGCCAGCTCGGGCCGCCGCTACGTGATGCTCCATGTCCGAATGGCATTGGGTACACGAGATAGCTTCGATTTCCCATGTACTCGCGTACTCATTTGTCTCCAAATTGTAGTTCTTCTTATAATCCGTCATGTGGCACCAGGCGCAATTGGAATTCCAATTCATGCCCTGCTGACTCCAGTGACCCCAATCGCCCGTGTCGCGCACCTCGTTGCCAAAAACATTGAACCACTCCTTTTTATGAGTATCCCAGGTCATTTCCTGAATTTGGAATCGCCCGCCTTCGAATGGCACGAGAAATTGCTGAATCGGCGTTTCTCCGATTACGGCGCTCACTTCGCTAGGTAGCCCTGCTCCCGTTTCTGAAATGCCAAACGTATTCCCATCAGCCAGCAAATCGAACGCGCGTCCAGCTTCATCCGTAGTCTTAACTCCTGAAAACGCCTCTGCATCTCTCGTCGGATCGATCCTCCGGTGCGCCAATTGGTGATGGCTACCCATCCAGTCGTCATACTGCTCGGCGTGACATTCCCGGCAGGTTTCCGCCTTATTCCAGTCGTCATGCTTAGGATAGACCTTCGCTTCAGCTACTGGCTCTACGGAAACGCTTTTCTCGCTCTCCTCTCGCGAACTGCAGCCGCTTATGAGAACGACTATAGCGTTGGCGAAACAGATGCCTACGAAAGTCGCTAGAAGGTGTTTGCGAAGAAAGGATTTTGCGCGTGGGAACATGTGGGAGTGGTTTGAGCCGTCTAAACCCGCATAAGAGCGAAGCTCCTTGGCCATTGGAAGCAAATTCCGCTCATCATCCTTCTGCCCAAGAACTCACAGAAATTGAAATACGCTTGAAGCGCCGATAGCGTCGTTTCATCTACAAATACCGCATTCATGCGAATCAACCGTATAGATCACTATTTGAATACACTCTTCGACTTTCTTTTCAAAGAATGTTCAGGCTCCCGCCCGCGTAAACTTACCACATGGCTATCCGCTGCGATTCTGATAGCGACCGTCTATTTTGGAGCCAAACCATTCAATTTCAATTCACGCAACGACCTCGAATTCGCCTCAAAGACGAATGGCCTCAGTTTCAACTTGAGCAGCCTCGAGAACGAATCCAGTCAGCGGGGGATTGCCTTTACTCTGGATGCGCTGCCCCTCTCGGAAAAACAGCCCATCAGCATAAAACTCAAGCTGACACCAAGCAGGATACCTGATGGACTCGGAACTCTCATCGAGCTTCACGACGGCGGCAAGCAACCGCCTCTTATCGTCGCTCAATGGCAATCCCACCTTGCCATCCGAAGCCGGCGTTCCGCTTCGTCGTCGAACAGATCCTATAGCGAGATCGGTTTAAGAGATTGTCTCGAAAACGGCGAAACCGTTTCACTCCTAATCAGCTCATCCGAAAATGACACTTTCATCTACGTCAACGGAATCCTTGCAGAACGAAAGCCCGGTTTCACTTTAATCGATCCACATGCCTCGACGTCCGCTCGGATCGTCCTAGGCACCAACGCAAACGGAGAGCAATACTGGATTGGCGAGATGGATCATCTCGCCGTATTCGACAAACAGGTCAGTCCGGAGGAGATTCGAAGTGGGAGCATATATCCATTGATCGAATACTCGTTTCAAAACTCCAAAGCCACCACGATTTCGAATCTACGGTCCGAAGCATTCGCCCTGCAAACGCCTTACAGGTTCAAACCGCTTCAACTCAAACGATTCGCTCTCCTTTCAGATTGGGACTCCAGTCGTTCAAGCCAATATCAGGATGCTTTTCTAAACGTGTTCGGTTTCATTCCAATCGGTCTGGTTTTCTATCTGTTCATAGGCCGAAGGTTCAACAGCAGAACACTCCAATTCATCTGTGTCGTCCTGGCCTGTTTCGCCTTCAGCTTCGCGATCGAATATGCTCAAATCTACTTGCCTTCCCGAAGTCCAAGCCATCTCGATCTCCTGGGCAATTCTCTCGGCGGCTGTATCGCTGCGATGATCGGAATCCGATTGAAAGCCGAAAGCGCCCTACGGAACCAATCAATCGGTAACTGAATCGTTTTCTAAGTTGCATTTTCGCCAAAACCGTGGATAATTTCTTTGTCCTCTTTAGAGGGGAAGCATCTTAATGCTATGAAGACAATTATCGCTATTCTATCAGTCGCCTTACTTTATTCGTCCGCTTCATTCGGTAACGAAACCGAAGGAGATCCCGCGTACGACTACAACCTGACCGGCGATGGCGTAACGCTTCAATTCAAAGTGGTTCGGGACCCCGTATTCCCCCAATCTCTACGAAACAAAGGCATGAACTGGGGGCAGGTCACAATTCAAGTCGACATCGACTACACCGGCGAGCTGCGCGACTGGCTCGTTACTGAGGCAAGCCATAAAGACTTCGCCGAGGCAGTAGAAAAAGTAGTCGGTCAATGGAAATTCGCTCCCCCTATCTGGAAGGAAAAGCCCATTTCGGTAATCGGCGCTATCGACATCAAGTTTCGTGCCCAAGGGGATGTAATCTCCTTGGACATAAGCTCGGGTATATCAGACCTAAGGAGGAGCCATGGTAGATCGAGCTCTCTGGAGAGAATCGAAACCGCGAAATTCGAAGATCTTGATACCTATCCGGAACTGATCAAATCCGTTAAGCCAATCGTATCCCATAAACTGATTAACAATCACGATAACACGACAGGCGTGTTCAGCTTCTACATAGACACCGAGGGATACGTTCGCCTAGCACACATCAATCGAACGGAAGGTAAAATCGATATTAGACTACTCGAAGCCGCGCAAGACGCTCTCGAGCAATGGCGCTTCACGCCACCTACGAGAAAAGGCCGTAAAGTCATCGTAGAAGTCTCCCAGCCATTCACTTTCAACAAGAATGGCAGCTGAATAATTCCGGGTGAATTCCTCTTTTGATCGGCATGCTCCGATCAAAACGAATGCATTTATGACCCCTTTCGTTCCTCCAAATAACCATATCTACACGTAACTTCGTCCAATTTCAGACGTTAGCTGGTTAGGACTAGTTGAATTTTGATATTGCACGTTTTACGTGGCAAGCGACCATTCCGACAGAAATTATCAATCAGATCCGTTAACGCAAATTTCCGATACAATCGAAATGAACAACCATCATAGGAATCCGCTACTGAAGAGCTTGAAAATAGCCCGCGCATTTTCAATCGCCTCTTTAATTTTGGCTCCATTCCTCGCGAGCAATTCATATGCGGCGAAAGTCGCGCGTGTCTTCATAGACTCTGAAGCTTCCGTGAGCTACAATGAAAAAAAGGAATCGGACAACGGAGCATCCTACGAAACCTACGTGTTCATCAAGGGCAATTTCTACGGAGGTGACATTAGCGACAAAAGCCTTAGGAATGTTACATTCGAAGATGTCATTGGGACCGTTGGCGAATCCATGAAACAACGGAATTTCTATCCTTCAGCATCCGCCGACCAAGGTGATTTGCTAGTAGTCGTTCACTATGGTTCCACAAGCGTCCCACAGGACCTAGCAGAGCTCTTTGGGACTGAAATGGATGACCCCTACGGCGAACAAGGCATCGACGAAGATCCAGTTGTCAATGACACCTACTTTGATGATTTAAAGCGATTGAGCGAATTCGGGCACAAAAACCAACCGGGTATGAACAATAGTAAATTGGGAATCGGCCGTGCCTTGGATCGCAAGAATATCAATACCACAGAAGAGTTCGATTTGCGCGTAGAACTGGAAGACGAGCGCTATTTCATCATTCTCATGGCCTACGACTACGAGAAGCTCCGTACCACTAAAGAACAAGAGCTCCTCTGGACGACCCGCTTCAGCTTACCTTCTATCGGTACCAACTTCGAAGACGCCTACCCTGCTCTCGCACGAGCTGCCAGCTCCCATTATGGAACGAGTTTGGAAAAATACGCCAAGAGCAGCACTCATTTCGGAACCGGAAGCGTTGACATTGGAGAGCTCAAAACCGTCGGCATCGAAGAAACCGAAACGTCCGAAGATTCTAAGAAAAAGAACAAAAAATAATTTATGCAGTCTCGACTACCCCTTCGCGTTCTCGTGCTCGGAACAGTCCTAGCGACCTTTGTCGCTTCGACTGCTATGGCCTCGCCAGAATCAACCGCAGCAGCGCTCGCTCAAAAAGCGCAAGATACTTCGCTCGCGCTTAAAATCGCAACCGACCTAACAACGGAAATCGGTCCGCGACTTTACGGATCGGAAAGCGAAAAACGCGCCGCAGACTGGGCAGTCAAACGATTTAAGAAATACGGATTCGACAAGGTCTGGATGGAGTCCTTTCCCGTTGAACGCGGCTGGAAACGTGGACTCGAAACTGCACGCGTCACCAGTCCGGCTCCGCAGAACCTAGTCATTACCGCACTCGGAGGCAGCGTCCCAACTCCTGCGGAAGGCATCGAAGCGGAAATTGCTCTTTTCAAAACGATTGATGCGATGCTCGAACAGCCCGAAGGCTCCTTAAAAGGTAAAATCGCCGTCGTAACCCAACCAATGAAAATTGGCGGCTACTCCAAAATTTCCGGAGCCATTCGTTCGGCAGGTCCTTCCGAAGCCGCTCGAAGAGGAGCTGTCGCCTTTTTAATGCGTTCCGCCGGGACTGACAACGAACGCATGGCCCACACAGGAGGCACACGCTACTTGCCAGAAATCCCTCGTATTCCGGCAGCCGCTCTTTCCGTTCCCGACGCCCAGCAGCTCGATCGACTTTCAGAACGGTTCGATAAGATTCGTATCAAGCTCGTCCTTACGCCTCAGGAACTCGGCACAGTCACAAGTCAAAATGTAATCGCGGAAATCACGGGCAGCGAAAGCCCGGATGAAATCGTCCTACTTGGCGCGCACCTCGATTCCTGGGATCTCGGAACCGGAGCGATCGACGACGGAGCCGGCGTCGGTATAGTAATGGCCGCCGGCAAACTAATTGCCGACCTACCCAATCCGCCCAAGCGCACTATCCGAGTCGTCCTTTTCGGGGCTGAAGAAATCGGTATCATCGGCGGACAGTTTTATGCCGATAGCCATGCTGACGAACTTGCCAACCACATAGTCGCCACGGAAGCCGACGCAGGCCAGGGCCCTGTCGAGTTCATGAACATCGGATTGGATAACACCCTAGACCCTTCGCTCGCTACCATCCGCAAAGCCCTTCAACCACTTGGCGTCCAATCCGGTCGAAGCAAATCAAGCGGCGGGCCGGATATTGGCCCCATGCATAGCAAAGGCGTCCCAGCAATCGGACTGTCCATGTTTACCGACGACTATTTCGATCTCCATCACACCTCCAACGATACGATCGACAAGATAAAGCCGGAACGCATAAACCAAAGCGCCGCTGCCTTTGTCGTAACTGCTTATCTCGCTTCGGAACTAGGCGGCTACTACCGAATTCAGCCTTGACCAAAACGTCTCGAAAATCAGACCAAAATGAATGCATCCAACTCATTCAAAACGAAAGCCATTCGAGATTGACCAATCAATCCAACGGTCCACTGTCACATCCTAGATTACGAAAGTATTGATAGCATGGAGTCGTCAGGAAAGGAAGATGCCGAGTTAGTAAATGCATCCGCATCGATTCTTTTCGATGCATTGCTAAATCAAACTCAGGATCAAGTTTACTTTAAAGACCGGCAAAGTCGGTTTGTACGAGCCAGCGATGTCGTTTCGCAGAAATTCGGCCTGAAATCAGTAGAGGATCTCATCGGAAAATCCGACTTCGATTTCTTCAGCAAAGAACACGCGCAAGAATCCTTCGGGGACGAGCAACGACTCATGCGCGACAATGAAAAGCTGATCAATATCACCGAAAAGGAAACCTGGCCTGATGGAAGTATCACTTGGGCAACTTCGACCAAAATCCCGCTCTATCTCGAATCCGGCAACGTTGTCGGAATCATGGGCATTACACGAGACATCACCGATCAAATAAATGCCCAACGCGAACTCGAAGAAAACCGAGAACTTTTAAAGCGTAAAAACCAGATAATGGAGACGGATTTCGACAATGCTCGCCGTATCCAAAGACGCCTGATTCCCGGCCCAATCCCCAAACCGCCATTCGCTGAAATCGCGGTACTCAATTTGAGTATGACGGAGGTTAACGGAGACGTCATAGGGTTTCCTACGGTTGACGACAATCGCCTGTCCTTTCTTCTTGGAGACGTAAGTGGTCACGGCGTATCGGCTGGTCTGTTTACTATTTTGATCAAACATTTGGCTGACTTCTACATGCCCGATGATTTCGATCGACTCGATCGAGCACTCGTCACTCTGGATCAACACTTGCAAGGTCTGATACCCGCAGGTTTCGTCGCCACTCTCTTGGGCACTATCGTTCCCCTACCGTTCAACCAAGCCAAGCTTACCTTAGCGAACGCTGGGCAACCATCAGCCCTTTGGTTCAAACAAGCAACCACGACCGTCGAATTAGTCGACCTCCCGAGCGAAAACGTAATCGGACTCGGCATTTGCGATCAAGTGGAATGCAGATCATTCGAACTCAGCCCAGGTGATTGCTTTCTCTTCCTTTCTGACGGAGCCGTCGAATGCCGCAATAGCTCGGACGAAGAGCTCGGCCTAAAAGGATTAATTGCTCCATTTCAAGAATGCGCTCAGATGCCAATCGATAAAATAATCGATCACATGCATGTATTCCTTTCCAAATACAGCGAAGGCGATTTTCC
>JBNMOQ010000007.1:0-50994 GCA_051275055.1 Candidatus Pelagisphaera sp. | reverse complement strand
CCGACGACACCTTCGCCATATCGGTCGAAAACACGAACGACGGACCGACCGTCTCCGCCAGTATCGAAAATCAAAATACCGACGAAGACAGCGTCTTCTCGCTCGACGTATCCGCAAACTTCTCCGACGAGGACCTGGGAGACGAGCTCTCCTACTCCGCCACTCTCGAGAACGGGGAAGACCTTCCCGACTGGCTGTCCATAGACTCCGAAACCGGAGAGCTATCAGGCACTCCCGCCAACGGCGACGTAGGCTACATATCCGTCACCGTTACCGCGTCCGACGGAGAAGCGTCAGCCGAAGACACTTTCGCAGTATCAGTTGAGAACACCAACGACGGACCTGTCGTCTCGTCCAGTATCGAGAATCAAATTACCGACGAAGACAGCGCTTTCTCGCTAGATGTATCTGCAAACTTCTCCGACGAAGACCTCGGAGACGAACTCTCCTATACCGCAGAACTGACAAACGAAACAGGGGAAATTATTGGAGACGGCTCTCTTCCAAACTGGATGACTTTCAATCAGGAAACCGGAGAGATCTCAGGAACCCCACAAAATGGCGACATCGGCATGATTTGCGTCAAGGTATATGCTTCGGATGGCGAGAATGACGCTTCAGACATTGTAGCCATTACCATCGAAAACACCAACGACGGACCCGTTGTATCCTCTTCCATCGACGACCAGTCGACCAACGAAGACAGCACATTCAACCTCAACGTATCCGGTAATTTTTCCGACGAGGACCTCGGCGATGAGCTTTCGTACTCCGCCACTCTCGAGAACGGGGACAATCTACCCGATTGGCTATCCATCGATTCCGAAACTGGAGAACTATCCGGAACACCGGCGAACGGAGACGTGGGCAACATCTCCGTCACCGTTACCGCGTCCGACGGAGAAGCCTCCGCCGACGACACATTCGCCGTATCGGTCGAAAACACCAACGACGGACCGACCGTTTCGACATCCATAGACGACCAGACCACCGACGAAGGAAGCACGTTCTCGCTCAACGTATCTGACAATTTCGCGGATGAAGACAGCAGCGATACATTGAGCTATACTGCCGAACTCACGAACGAATCCGGTAATATCATCGGGGATGGATCCATACCAGACTGGCTAAGTTTCGACTCGGAAACTGGTCAATTCTCGGGAACCCCCGGCGACGGTGACGAGAGCCTGTTTTGCGTAAAAGTTACGGCTTCAGACGGAGAAAGTTCTGTATCTGACATCTTCGTAATCGACGTTAACGATTCCGCTGATCCCGATCAAAACATAACTGGAACAAACAGCGACGATGTAATCACTACCGGATCCGGCAACGACACCGTAGACGCCAAAAAAGGCGACGATACAATCTCAACATCCGAAGGAGATGACACCATCGATGGAGGGAAAGGTGACGACACGATCGACGCAGGTGACGGAGACAACACGATCGACGGAGGAAAAGATGACGACGACATAACATCCGGGTCGGGCGATGACTTCATCGACGGAGGCGATGGCAAAGACACTATTGATGCAGGAGATGGCGACAATACCATCGACGGAGGTAAACACGACGACAGCATCACCACCGGCTCAGGCAAAGATATAATCGAAGGTGGCGATGGCAAGGATACCATCAATTCTGGCGACGGGGACGACACCATCGCAGGTGGTAAAAAAGACGATACCATCAACGCAGGCGACGGCGATGACACAATTGACGCCACTGATGGTTACGATACAGTCGATGCAGGAGACGGAAACGACACGATAACCATCGACTACGGAATTAGTTCCGGTGGAGGCGGTTCTGGATCCGGATCAGGTTCGGGCAGCGGATCAGGTGGAGGTTCGGGAAGCGGTGGCAATTTCGGAATGTTCGACGGCGGTGACGGCGAAGACATATTAGAATTCGATGGGATTAATCTGGAAATCGATCTAACCGTACTCGACAACGGAGCAATTCAAAACATCGAGCATATCAATATCGACGGATCCGGAAGTAATAACCTACGTCTCAGCTCAGATGACGTACTCGATATGACGGATGGTGAAAACAAACTCTTCATCGATGGGGGAAGCGATGATCATGTTGAGATCTCGGATGACTTCCAAAACGATGGGACGATTCATACATCTGATGACGGCGTCGACTATAATCACTACTACGACGCTGGAACCGATTCGCATCTCTACATAAACAATAACATCACAGATTTGGATACATTTTAATTTCAACTGAAATGGAAAGCTCCACAAACTCCATTGCGATCAAGTCGATTCATTCGACACTCGATCCAGATCAATTATTCGAAAAGCTAAACGCTCAATTCGACTTTCCAAAATCAAGCCATTGCAAATACTTTTTCCGCGGTAGCAACGATATCTATAAAATATATACTCCCGAGGAAGATTACTTCCTCCGTCTAAGCAATCACGGAACACGTACCGAACAAGAGATCCTCGACGAAATCGAATTCCTCAATCATTGGCAACAAACTAGTGTCGGTGTAGCACAACCAATCCCCAACAAAAACGGCACCTACGTTCTTCCCGTAGAAGCCGCAGAAGGCACTCGATTCCTAACGTTATTCCAAGAAGCCAAAGGACAATCCCTCGCAACTCCATCACCTGCTCAGCTCCGAAAAATCGGTATTGAGCTCGGGAAGCTTCATTTACGGTCGAACCGTTTTCCCTTAAAACCAAATTTCCCGTTTTACGACCTTAATTATTGTCTAACTCAAAGCTCTCGAAATATTTGCGTTTTCCTCCGACAACGACCCGAAATCCGCGAACATTGCCTAGCCTTCCAAAGTCTCAGCCTCGATATAAAAAAACGCCTATCCAAACTTCCTTTAAAATCGTTCTCCTGGGGTCCAATTCACGGCGACTTCATTCATGGGAATTTTAAAATGAATTCTGAAGGCGAAATTTCCGTTTATGATTTCGAGCGAATTGGATACGGCTGGCGCGCTTACGAAATCGCCTCATATATAGGACATATAGTTACCCATAGGGTCGTATCGGACTCTCCTAAACTTTTCAGCGTCATTCAAAAGTATCTACTCGAAGGATACGAATCGATACTCCCTCTATCCGATCCAGAAAAAGAAAGCCTTCCCGATTTTTACCTAATGCGTCGCATCTGGATGAATCGTGTATGCTGCGACCAATTCATCAACTGGGGCAGCTCGTTCTTGAGCATTTCTCGATGGAAACGAGAGGTCCAAAAATTAAAAACCTGGCAAGCGAATTTTTCCGAATGAGTGAGAATCCCCTATTGCCGATCCTCACCCACGGGCAATGGATGCCTCAAATAGGTGTAAAGCCCGCGCTCTGTAGACTCCACTATTACAAAATTCGGCTGGAGCTCTAAGATCAAATCCCTATTCAATGCTTTGTCTGGCGAAAAAACCGATTCGCTAAAATGCCGGGCTAACATACTTTTCATCGGCTCCATAAACGAGTCATGGAATACCAAAGCCGTAGGCAAGGTCGGATCATCCCCGCTAAATCGATGTATCCGATTTTCCGCAAAATCGCTATTGCTGACATCCGTCGCCCAATCTCCTTGATTCAATAGTATCGTGTAGGCGACGTCCTCCCAATCGCTCTTAATCCCAAACAGTTTAGTAAGATCACCACCAGACCTAACACTACTATCAAACTCAATATCGGCCTCGAAGAGTCGAACCGATTCAGGAAGCTCCCGAGCCAAGGCGCTATACGCAACAAATGCTCCTTTAGCATTCCAGTGAGTATCCAATTTATAGTACAATTGAGAATCTCTACTCTTTGCTTCAATCAACTCGTCTAAGGGAAAAACGACCCGGATATCCAATCCAGACATACGCTTTAAAAACCGTTCGATCTTCGTTTCAAATGGGCTCTTAGAAATCCTGTTGGGCAAATATTCTGGATACACTGACACCTTATTCGGCGCTATCGAAACGAGAAATGTAATCCCCTGCCCTTCCAGCCATTTACCCCAAGTTTCAAAGTATAATTGCAAGCGATCCAACTCGCTTTCGCTAAAAGCATTCGCTCCCGTATATGCTTGGATAGTATCCCCTCGTCCACCTCCAGAGTAATACAGCCAATCGTCTTTCCCACGCACTACATTGTTCACGGAATCAAGCAAACCTAGTTCGAATCTAGACTGGCGATAAAACCGGATCATGGCCGATCGAAACCCAAAATGATCTTCAAACCACCTCTCGAATTCTCGAGGAAAATTTCTAAAGTCGCTCGATATAGAAGGAAACACGACCGGTGTGCGTTTTTCGGACAAACGCTCAGGTTCACTAGGAAATGGAAGAAAGACCAAAGGCATCGCAAGCAAGAGAACGAATGTAATAGCATACGCCTTCGAATACCACTCCCTCTGATTAAACTGTTTTTCTTCGCCTTTCATACTAGAAACGAAAATAGAGAAAAGGACTGTACGCGCTGCTAGCAACCGCAGTCATGCAAATGCCCAACAACAACAGCGCTCCAACATAACCGAGATACTGACTGCCACTTCCAAACTTAGAGCGCGAAAAGGCCTCCCACAGAAGCGCAGGATATTTCGTTGAGAAACAAACCGCTATAACCAAAGCCAAAATACTTTCGTTTCCCAAAGGTACTATCGCTGCCGAATGAATCTCGCTTCCACCCCAGAACAAACTCCTAAAATAGTTCCCCGCATCAGCCAACGAGTCACTACGAAAAAAGACCCATCCGACGAAAACAACCCCAATTAAATAGCCATGCTGTACGATCCTCGGCAACCTAGACGCAAACCTCCCCCACGCCGTTCGCTCCAGCAGCAGAAAGCAGCCGTGGTAAAGCCCCCAAATGAGAAACCCCCAACTCGCGCCATGCCACAATCCACACAGTGCGAATACAATCAGTAGATTGAAAGCAACTCTACTCGCCGACTTACGGTTTCCTCCAAGTGGAATGTACAAGTAATCGCGAAACCAACGCGACAAGGTCATATGCCAACGTCTCCAAAATTCCCTCACACTTCGAGCTGAATAAGGAAGATTGAAATTTTCGGGAAAACGGAATCCAAACATCCGCCCCACCCCGATCGCCATATCCGAGTACCCCGAAAAATCAAAATAGAGCTGAAACGCATAACAGACCAAACCCAGCCAAGCCATCCAAACGCTAAGTTCGCCCGCCGCAGCGCCAAACGAGGCATCCGCAACCACCGCAAGCGTATCGGCAATCAGTACCTTCTTTGCCAGACCACGAACAAAGCGAGATGCGCCTTCATTAAACCCATCCAAACTCCGCTTACGATTTACAAGCTGATCTTCGATCTCGGAATACCGAACGATCGGTCCGGCAATCAACTGCGGAAACATCGAAATGTACAATCCAAGATCCAATAAACTTCGCTGCGGGCGACAATGTCCTCGGTACACATCCACCAAATACGAAATTGCCTGAAACGTGTAGAACGAGATCCCGATTGGCAGCTCCGGCCATCGCTCGAGAAGACTGGCCCCTCCTCCCCCATCTGCGTCTAACGATCCAAAGGTATTCTCCAACAAAAACGGCCCGTATTTGAAAAACGCTAGAAACGCCAAATTGAAACCGACCCCCGCTCCCAGCAAAAAGGATCGCCGGATGCCAGCGCCAGAAAAAGCCCTCGCAACGCAGAAATTCACCCCAATCGACGACAATAACAGAAAAACGAATACCGGCTCGCCCCAAGCATAGAACAAAAGACTCGCCGCCAACAAAATGCCATTTTGCGCAGAACGCCCCACTACAAGCGAAAGCAGCAAAACGATTGGCAAAAACCCAAACAGGAATATCGGCGAACTAAAAACCATTAATCCGCCACGCTACTCACTCAACGAGAGTCGGGTCGAGCGCGAAACACCGAAAATTCCCGTTCGACTAATTCTTTAGCTCCACTTAGTTAGATAAGCGTTAGGGCTATTAGGTAGGGCAGCGATCTCCCGGCGTGCCGCAGTGCATTGATCCTCTTATGCGGCGCGCCGGGACGTCGCCGCCCTACCATTTGGCTCAACTAATCGAGTAGAGTTGGAGCCTGTCAAATAAGTCCGTGCAGGAGCGGTCCAAGCTTAGCGGGAGTGCCTCCTACAATTGGGAAGCGGAACAATCTTCGACTCATTTTACAGTCTCTTAGAAGCTTCACAGCGAATTTCACTTGATCGAATCCCAACCTCCGAACAGATTCGCCACGTAACTCTATCGGCTTCGAAACTTCCAACTCTCGACCGGTAGAGGTTGTCAACACCATAGCCACCCTAGCCAAATGAATGAGAATTCCAAACTTATGGAACTCGCCGAAACTGAGCGTCCACAAGAACGTCTCCAACGTTTGGGCGCATCCGCGCTCAGCGAAACCGAACTACTCGCTATGCTGCTCCGAAGCGGCAGCAAAGGGCACAATGTCCTAAACATCGCCTCGGAGATCATAAACGATGCCGGATCGCTTTCAAATCTCGTGAGCTGGGACGACAGCGAATTTCGTCGATTCAAAGGAATCGGCAAAGTCAAAGCGCTCCAACTCGTCACTGTAGTTGAAATTTGCCGACGCGTCCTAGCTTCCACCAATGACGCGAATCCAATCCTAGATGCACCCGAACGCATTTTCGAGTTCATGCGCTCACGAACGATCGGTCTCGAAGTCGAGAAGTTCTGGAGCCTCTGCCTCGATCGAAAAAACCGCCTCATCCGATCATGCGAGGTAACCTCCGGAACCGCCAGTCACAGCCTGGTTCACCCAAGAGAAGTTTTCAGAGAAGCGATAAGACACGGAGCCAGTGCCAT
Source organism: Candidatus Pelagisphaera sp. (assembly GCA_051275055.1). Taxonomy (GTDB): domain Bacteria; phylum Verrucomicrobiota; class Verrucomicrobiia; order Opitutales; family Opitutaceae; genus Pelagisphaera. The sequence continues at coordinate 44,197 of JBNMOQ010000007.1, read as the reverse complement.
AATTTGCGTCCACAACCACCCCAGCGGCGACCCCAGCCCCAGCGCTGCCGACATAAAAGTTACCCGCCAACTGCGCGAAGCATCCAAGACCATCGGCATCAATCTACTCGATCACATAATAATCGGATCCCCTCCGAAAGATCCCAATGGATTCGGTTATTACAGCTTCCAAGAATATGGGATATTGTGATTCCTTTTGATACAGCGACTCCGCTCCGCGAAGCCTGGTGGTAGGAACAGGATTGCTTCTCCTTCGTCGAATCGATTGGCGACTCCCGCTGGTCGGCCTTCTCCGCTGCGCTCCGTCGAACCTGAAAACCATTATTACTTAAATAACTTATAATTAGCACCTTAAGTAACTTTTAAGAAATCGGTGTCAAGATTCTGGCAAGATTTCATCTTTTTTTGGATCAAAAAAGCCAGGTACGGGTGCTTTTCCTGCACCAGATTCCAGACAGAACTCTCCGATTTCTCTATTTCATCCTCAGCCATATCCGCAAGCATCAGAGATCGATAAGCAAGGCCACGGATACCCCTTTCCGCATCTAGAACTCGCCACTCCCCCATCCTCTTCGCACAGGCACTGACACAATTGCCGCCGAAACTTCTTTTCAATTCCTGAAAGCGAGAGGCCAATGGGTTAATCCTCACTCAAAACGAACCTCTCCTCCCTAATCAAATCGGAAAAATTGACGTAGCGGAGCGAAGATGGCGGAGCAATTTCCTAGCAATCTTGGAAAAGCAAATTACTACTAATTGGTTCGATAAACACTACCTTGGAGATGCCAATGACAATTTCACGCCGAAACTTTTGCGCAGCACTCGGAACTGGTCTTGCCGTAGCTAGCTCAAACTTATTTGCCGATGACTCAGGGCCGAAGCCGCTTCGAGTCATCGCTTACAACATTTACAAATGCAAGGGTTGGCCAAGCGACCGACCGTTGGCAAAGCGGGCGGTTGCAGAGGGCCAGATGGCAAAGCGACTGGCGATGGAGCTCGCTCTGCACGACCCCGACCTCATCAACTTCTCCGAATCACCCGGGGAGGAAATAACGGAAGAAGTTGCCGAGCTTTTGGGAATGAATCACGTTCGATTCCCCAGCGGCGGCAATTGGCCGGGAACACTGCTGAGTAAGTTTGAGATCACTGAGTCACAGAATGCTCCCATGAAAGGCGAGAGACCGAAAGAGTTATTCACCCGACACTGGGGGCGAGCCAAGATTAAGTTGCCGAGCGATGAGCCACTGATTATTCATTCGGCACATCTCTACCCAGGGGCCGACCCCACGGTTCGCCTTAAAGAAATCCGAGCAATGATCGAATCGATGAAACCGGATATAGATGCCGGGCGGTCGATGCTTCTAATCGGCGATCTGAATCACCGCCCCGACACGGACGAATACAAGCTTTGGATTGACGCTGGTTGGGTGGATACCTTCGCCAAGGTTGGGGAAGGCGAAGGCCTCACCATTAAGTCTGACATTCCCCAGTCGAGAATTGATTACGTCATGGCCGCTGGACCAATCGCAAATCGGGTCGTTGAATCGAAACCGTTGTTTGAAGGAGCCTTTCGGCTGAACACAAACGACCTGGAATCGTTTGCGTTGAGTGATCACTTGCCTCAACTTGCCGTCTTTCAATCAAATTAGCGAAGTCTCCGTGTTTCCGGGTTCAGGCAAGACTTCGTGAGTAAACTCAAGGTAAAGGGGGGGGGGAGCAAAAGGGACCATTTCTTGAATTACGTGTGAGAGAAATATAGGTGTCATTCCGTTGTTCGTTTCGCCAGTTTTGCATCAGGACGTTTTAAGGTCAGAATAAGCCTTCGATCGCAAAGCGGAAGAGGAAATGAGCTCCATCGATAACTTTATGTTAAGAAGGATGATGAACTCGTGGACGCTCGGCCTTTGAAGTATTCCTTGCGTGGGGCATGGGCAATGATCTTTTGTTTCGCTGTCATCAAACCAGATTAAGCAAAGCAATGAATTCCATTTCCAAAGAACAATCGATTAGAGGGGCCTTTTTCGGCGCTATTGTTGCAGATGCCCTCTGCCTGGGGAGTCACTATGAATATGACGCCATAAAAATCCATGAGGCCTACGGAAGCCGACCCATTGAGAAATTCATGTCACCCGGTGAGTTGATGGGCGGCCAGACTCATGGTATTGGATGGGGGGAAAGAAATTATCATCCTGGGAAAAAGGCGGGCGGCACAACGGACTACGGTGATTACAACATTCTCGTTTTGGAACATTTGGCGGCCACCGCTGAACCTCCCAGACCGTTTGACGTCGCAGACCTGATCCCCCATTGGATAAACCGTCTGGAAAACGATTGGGGATCATGGATTTGCACCATGACCAGAGAAACCTACGCCCAAGTCAAACAAGGCGTGCCGATCGAACAACTGGGCGGCTTTTCCAATGCGATGGCCCTCCGCCACGTCGCCGCGCATGCCTACTATGAAACGGAAGAGGAACTTGTCGACGTCGCCAGAAAATCAATGTTCACCCACAAAGACGCCCATGCTCTTGGCGGCGGTGAGTTTTTCGCCCGGGTGACCTCCCGCGTCATCAATGGTGCGACACCTGCGGTTGCCATCCAAGACGTCGCCGGTAAGATGGGCGGCTTTTTTGAAATCAAGACGGATCAAGCAATTGACAAGGTCAAAGAAGAAGCGGATCCCAACTCGGCGCTCTCCAAGGAAGCGTTTAGCGATGACCTGGCGCTTACCAGTATGGCCAGACTATGGGATATCGGTCGATCGGAACCGATCAAGGTGGGAAAAGCCAGTCCGACTGAGGGAACCTTGCCCGGCGCTGTCTACTTCATACTGAAATATGCCGACCAAAAAGAGGGCCTGAAAACGGCTCTCCAGGCGAATACCATGGTAGGAGGAGACAACGCTTCACGCGGGATTGCGATCGGAATGGTGCTGGGAGCCTTCAAGGGGATTGAAGCGATCCCACAAGCGTGGCGGGAGACGCTCGACCAGTGGACATATTGCGATGACTTGCTGAATAAACTCCCTTTGCTCAATCAGTAAAAAGTGAGTTTCGAGCAACGCGACACCAACATAACTACCGAGCTTGTTGCGACATCACCCAAGCTAATTCCTATCAGTAAAGACCTCGCCGAGACCCGATTAAGAAAGCAGCCGAAGGAGCAGCACGAAAGAAGGAGGCACCAAAACCACGCGACTTACACCTTGATACCGCGGAATCACCCCCTCAGCCTAAACTCTGAATCAAACCGAAACTCCCTATCAACCTCCCCTACGAATCGAATCGGAACAATTGACGTAGCGGAGCGAAGATGGCGGAGCAATTTCCTATCAACTAGCGTATTTAGGAGCGGTTGCTAAGTTGTACTTCGGCAGGTTTGCCCCGCTTCATCAATCAACCATCCCGTCCGAAAACGATTCTTTCGCTTGCTGTAATACCGATCTTAATTCCCTCCGGTTCAACCCTGATATTTGTTTTTCCGTAAGCCCTCTTGTTCTCGGTGGTATCTCATCCCCGAATACTCGATCCAATTCACGGAAAATATACGCCACGCACTTCCCGTAAACCTCCGAAACGAGGTCTCGGTCTATCTGACTACCCCGAATCCTCTCCAGCTTGGATCGCTCTTGGTCGATCTTGATCTTCATCAGTTCATCCTTGAGTTCCTGCGACTCCGAAAGCTCGAATTCATCCTGCGCTCCTTTGCCCTTCAACCCGTGGTACTCCATCCACGGCTTGTACTTCCAAACTTGATAGGTGTTATTCGTCGGACGAACAGGTCGCTTCTCCGAATAACGCGCATTCGCTAGCCATTTCTTAATATCGCCATGCGAACAACCGAAGTGCCCCTCCGAAAAAAGGGCCTGCCCGGGCGTAGCTCTGCTTCCAATCTCAACCAACTGTGCGATCAGCCCTCCAGACAAACCTCGAATCAGCGACTCCGCTTCGCGAAGCCTGGTGGTAGGAACAGGATTGCTTCTCCTTCGTCGAATCGCTTCGCGACTCCTGCTGGTCGGCCTTCTCCGCTGCGCTCCGTCAAACCTTACAGGTTCTAATCCTGTGGGAGACTTTTTCTGGCTCGGGCACAAAAAAACGACCGGCGAACAGTCGTTGTCAAAAAGTGGTGGTAGGAACAGGATTCGAACCTGTGTAGGGTTTCCCCAGCAGATTTACAGTCTGCCCTCGTTGGCCGCTTGAGTATCCTACCACAGGCCTGTAAGAAGGTCGCATACAGTTATACATTTAAAATAAAGATCAAGGGCTTTTTTGGAAAAATTTATACGCTGCGAATAAGCGCTCGACTCGCCTCTTAGCTGTGAAACACTTCCGTGCCTTTTCCATGGAAACATCCCTCTTCGACTACGACCTGCCACGCGAGCGAATCGCGCAACAACCTGCTGCCGAGCGTGATGCTTCACGGCTACTTGTCGTTCACCGAAAAGACCAGACTATCGAACATCGCCATTTCAGCGATCTCATCGACTACATCCACCCTTCCGACCAGTTCTTTCGCAACGCCGCTCGCGTCCTTCCTGCTCGCATCTTCGCCTATCGACCAACCGGTGGACGCGTCGAATGCCTTCTGCTTCGCCCTGACAGTTCCCAATCCGACTCCAATTGCGAAGATTGGTGGTGTCTCTTAAAACCGGGTCGCAAACTCCCAGTCGGCTCCACCTTCTCTCTAGAAGACGCATTCTCCGCCACAGTCGCCGAGAAAAACGACCAAGCCGAATACCGAGTCCGCTTCGAACTTCCTCAAGGCTCTTCCGTCGCACGCATAGCGGAATCGCTCGGCAAGATGCCTCTGCCTCCCTACATAGAACGCGAACGGGAGGACAATCGCGATCGCTCTGACAAAGACCGCTATCAAACGGTATACGCTCACAGCGAAAAGGCAGTAGCTGCAGCGGCCCCGACCGCCGGACTCCATTTCACAGAGAAACTCACCCGCAGTATCGAAGCGACCGGGGCCACGTTCCACGACCTAACCCTTCATGTGGGCATGGGCACATTCAAACCGCTCGACGAAGGATCCGTCGAAAATCACGAGATTCACCGTGAAATCTACGAGATCCCAGCCTCTGCCCAGCGGGCCCTCAGACAAGCGCCAGAAGCAAGCCAACGGCGTATCTGCGTCGGCACCACCAGCGTCCGAACCGTTGAAGACTACCTTAGAAAGACGGATCGCATCCACGATACTGGATTCATGGACGAAGCAGGCCTCTTCATCTATCCTCCTGCCACATTTTTAGGAGTCGATGCGCTAATCACAAATTTCCACATGCCGAAATCAACGTTGCTTTGCCTCGTATCCGCTTTCCTTTCACAAGGAAACACAGATGGAATCGATTGGCTAAAAAGCATTTACGCAGAAGCGATCCGAATGGAGTACCGTTTTCTCAGCTATGGCGACGCCATGCTGATTCTTTAAATCATCGCCTAAAATAGCCTTCACCGCTGGACAAATATTGAACCTTCTCCTAGGGTTTGCGTCAGTTCAGGCAATTCCCACACTAATTCATGACCGAAGCTAAAGATATCGAGAGTATAATAGAAGACGCGACGTTCGACTTCACAATGGGAGATAGCGACGTCGCCATCTCAAAACTTGATTCGCTGCTCGAAAACGCAAGTGACAGCTTCGCGGGCTGGCACGCTCTTTGCGAAATTCACTACTCAGAGAAAAATTACGACGCAGCCCTAAAAGCCGCCGAAAAAGCCCATGCTCTCGCGCCGGACGATCTTTTCATAAACACCAGTCTTTCCCGTATCTGGCTCGAACTCGGCTCGAAAGAGAAAGCCGAGCTATTCGGAGCCCAGGCGAAGATAGCCGGCTGGAAAGATCAGCTAAAGAATCCCGACGCATCTCAGGACGAAATTGCAATCGGTTGACCAAGCATTTATCAACCCATCCTTTAACCTCGACTTTCGAATACCCTAACACATATTCCGCCCCTTTTTCCGGACCAGGCCTATGAATAAGAAATATGCGCTCGACTTTGAAAAGCCGCTACGCGGCCTGAAGGACCAGCTCGATGCTCTGCATCAGCTTTCCGAAGAAAACCACATCGACGTCTCCAAGGAAATCAATGCCATCGAGGCCAAGATTGAGCAGACGAAGAAATCGATCTACTCGAACCTTTCCTCGTGGCAACGAGTGCAGCTCGCCCGTCACCCGCTGCGTCCGTACTCTCTCGATTACGTTGGTTCGATTTTCGAGAATTTCCAGGAACTGCACGGCGACCGTCTTTTTCGCGATGACAAATCCATCCTCGGAGGAATAGCCTTCCTCGATGGAAAGCCCATAATGGTCATTGCCCAGCAAAAGGGCCGCAATACGAAGGAGAACATCCTTCGCAATTTCGGAATGCCCAATCCCGAAGGCTATCGCAAGGCCTTGCGTCTGATGAAGATGGCCGAGAAATTCGGCATGCCCATCATCACATGGGTTGACACTCCCGGTGCCTATCCTGGCATTGGTTCGGAAGAACGCCACGTAGCTGAGGCGATCGCGGTCAATATCCGCGAAATGAGCCAGCTAACCGTGCCCATCATTACTCTCGTTATCGGCGAAGGTGGATCCGGCGGAGCTCTAGGAATCGCTATCGCAGACCGCGTGCTCATTCTCGAAAATGCCTACTATTCAGTCATTTCCCCCGAGAGCTGCTCGGCCATTCTCTGGAAAGACCGATCCCAAGCCGCCAAAGCCGCCGAGGCGCTAAAATTGGGCGACCAAAAAATGCTCATGCGATTCGGTATCGTCGAAGAAGTCATCGAAGAGCCGATGGGTGGAGCGCAGAACGATCCGGAAGCAGCTGCTCAATTTGTCGAAAAAGCCCTCAAAAGCCATCTGAGCCAATTGCTTAAACTCAGCACGAACGCTCTGCTCGAAAAACGCTACGAGCGCTACCGTAATATAGGCGATTACAACGACGGGAAAGTAATCGACCTCAACGAGGCCGTTTCCTAACCGGAAAAAGACCCCTTCACAAATCTTCTATAACGGGCATAACACCCCGCAAGAAGCCCTACTTTCTCACTTGCCAAGGGCACTACCTGCCTACTTGATACCGCGAATTTTGCAAAAACCGATGAGCGCAAACACCGAACTTAAAGAACCTTCCACTGCAACTGCAGAGATGAACGGAGCCGACATTTTGGTCGAATCCCTGATTCGCGAAGGCGTCAAAGACATCTTCGCCTATCCAGGCGGCGCTTCCATGGAAATGCACCAATCTCTGGCGAAAGCCAAAGGTCGCATACGCACCATCCTACCGCGCCACGAACAAGGAGGCTCTTTTGCAGCCGAAGGTTACGCTCGCGCAACCGGAAAACCAGGCGTCTGCATGGCAACAAGCGGCCCTGGAGCAACCAACTTAATGACCGCTATCGCCGATGCGTACATGGACAGCACTCCGCTCGTCTGCATCACCGGCCAGGTCTACTCGAAATTTATCGGCAAAGCCGCGTTCCAGGAAACTGACTTCTTCGGCATGACCCTCCCGGTTGTGAAGCACAGCTACCTGGTGATGGACATCAAAGACCTCGCCCACACAGTAAAAGAGGCTTTCAAAGTAGCCACTACTGGCCGTCCAGGTCCCGTTATCGTAGACATCCCCAAGGACGTACAACAAAACAAGATCGTTCCAGAATGGCCCGGCGAAATTACGCTACGCGATTCCAAGCTCCCGACTTTCGCCAGCGACAGCCAGCTGAAGAATATCCTCAACCTGATCGAAGACGCGAAGAAGCCGATGATCTACTACGGAGGCGGTATCGTCTCCGCGGAAGCGTTTAAAGAACTCGGCGCTTTCATCGAGAAGACTGGCATCCCTTGCTCTTCCACCCTCATGGGCGTGGGCGCATTTCCCGAAACCCATGAGCTTTCCACAAAATGGTTCGGCATGCATGGGTCCGCATACGGCAATCTCGCCGTTCACAATTGCGATCTACTCCTAGCCTTTGGCGTTCGATTCGACGATCGCATCACGGGCAACGTATCCACTTTCGCTCCACAAGCTGAGATTGTCCATCTCGACATCGACGCTTCCGAACACAACAAGAACAAAATCGTCCACCACCCGATCGTCGGAGAAATCAAACAAGCGCTCGGCCGCATGGTCGAACTCAGCGAACAGAACGATTTCAAAAAACCCGACATCAGCGCTTGGGTCAACCAAGTCCAGTCCTGGAAAAGCGAATACCCATTTCAATACGAAGAAAGCCCACACATCCTTCCGCAGGAAGCGATTCGTATTCTTTACGAACTCACTCACGGCGAAGCGATCATCACCACCGGAGTCGGCCAACACCAAATGTGGGCCGCCCAGTTCTACGATTTCAAATACCCGCGCCACCACATTTCATCCCTCGGTCTCGGCTCAATGGGCTACGGCTACCCTTCCGCTCTCGGAGCGAAAGTCGCCTGCCCAGACAAGCAAGTAGTCGATATCGACGGCGACGGCTCGTTCATGATGAACGTCCAAGAACTCGCTACGGCGAAGATCGAAAAAATCGCCGCGAAAGCGATGATTCTCAATAATCAGCATCTCGGAATGGTGATGCAGTGGGAAGACCGATTCTACGACAGCGTGCGTGGCAACACAATTCTCGGTGACGAAAACAACATTGGCTCACCCGAGAATCTAGGCGGCTTGTATCCAAACTACGTGCAAATCGCGAATGGCTTTGGCCTTCCCGCACGCCGCGTACACAAGAAAGAAGAACTCCGCGATGCTATCCAGGAAATGCTCGATAGCGACGAAGCCTTCCTGCTCGACGTGATCACTCCCTACACCGAGCACGTTCTTCCGATGATCCCCGCAGGGACGTCTGTCGATCAAATGATCATCAGCTAGGCTTTCGAGACAATACAACTTTTCCAACAAAAAGGACGGGCGTGCAGCCCGTCCTTTTTTTATTCCCTCCGTGTAAATACCTCGAAGCTTGTCGCAGACCCCGACTTGTCGGCGGCTTGGTTGCTGCTTTGGGTAGCGACCGACCTCCGGGCGGTCACTGAACGATGCAATCGTTCAGCTTCTTCAACAACAATGAGCGCTCGGAGATCAGTCGCTACTTTGAGAATACCTCGGAACTTGCCCCGCGGATGCTTTATTCTAAGATCAGATTATTCCTAAGTATTCAATTTCACGTTACAGGTAGCTCACTCACTGCCATCAGCGAAACCGAACACGCTTTTGCCGCCGCAATTCCATCGAAATCCAAGAATGATGTAACACGGAAATGAGAGATGGATAACGATAGCTTGTTTACGCAATAATTTGAATACTACTCAACCCATTGATACACACGCACGTAATCCACTTCCATCCTAGCCGGAAACTCCGTCGTCGCATCGGGACTGCCAGGCCAGTTACCTCCGACCGCAAGGTTAACAATCAAATAGAACGGCTGATCAAAGGGAGCCGAAAACGGAGCTCCAGCAGAACTCCAACTCGTTAGTGTTTGATAGACTTCCCCATCAAGCGACCAACTAATTTCCCCCTCTTTCCATTCAATTGCGTAAGTATGAAAGGCATCCTCCACTGTTCCCGATTCCAATTCGACCTCAGCACCGGTACTCGTATTATGCGGCCACTGACCTCCATAGTGAATCGTTCCATGTACAATTGAAGGCTCATGCCCCAAGACTTCCACAATATCGATTTCACCACTGGATGCCCAAACCCCGTATTTATTCTCCATCGGCAACATCCAAATCGCCGGCAACAATCCCTGCCCGATCGGCAAACGAGCCCTCGCCTCAACCCTTCCATATTTCCAATCTCCACGGAACTTCGTATTCAATCGTGCAGAGGTGTAGTCTTTCGCCCCATCAAGCCCTCCGTAACGTTCCTTTCGCGCCTCAATCACCAACAGACCGTCTTCTACCCAGCTATTCTCAGACTCATCCGTGTAGTACTGGAGCTCATTGTTCCCGCCGCCATTCGCATTCACCTCGTTCATCCATTTCGAACGATCAATCTTCGGCCCATCGAATTCGTCGCTCCAAACCAAAGTCCACTGATTCGAAAGCTCCTTAGCTCGATAATATCGCTGTTTGATTTGCGATTTCTTGGAAAAACGCTCTATAGAATCATCCGATCCTTTAACGGGATTTCCAACACCCTCCCAATTCTCCAAATCCTCAGAGAGTTCCAATTGATAAAACCTGTCCACCTTTGTAGGAAGGTCAACTGCGGCACCCAAGTAAATCGATTGAGAAGCTCCAAGCATGGGTAATACCGCCATCAAGGTGACCGCCCTAAACAAAAAGAACAGACCCTGAAAAAATCCTCCATTTGAGATTTTTAGCATTTTCATAATCAAATTTAGTTGCATTAGATTGCATCTTATACAAGCTTTTCCCAAAAGACTTTCCCGGCAAAATTCAAACAAGCACCCATGCGTCTCCTACTCCTCGCACTAATAGCTACTACGACAATTCCTTCGCTACTCGCGCAGGATGGCCTTTCCCTGGTCCGTTCGTTGAGGGAACAACACGATCAAACAATTTGGAAATCCGAACGTTTAGCTCAGGACTACGAAACCGCATTCATAGAGCTTTGGGACAAACTACGTGCTTGTGGGAATCAATATGCTCCTTTCTACGAATTCGCGTTCAACACAATCGATCGCCCTCGTTTATCCGAGGCACTCTCTCTTCCAGAGGGAATATCGACCCAAAGTCACTCGCCCCAAAGCGAATCGCCTTGGACACGTTCTGAATTTGGCCAAGCTCTGAAAGCCTTCGAAGATCGCGGTTTCCGTATTGAGCAAACAGAATGGCATCATTCGAAGTTCGAGACGCCTGAAAGCGAAGCCGCAAGATCCGAATTCAGTTTCGCATTGCACGCCCGAGGCCCGGCTCCCGAGTCGCACGCTTACATAGTCCGCGGCATTCTCGATGTATCCTGGAATGCGGAGCCCAATTCCAACGGAAGGTTCGAGCCAAATCACATTGGCCTCAAGAAAGTCGATGTCCTAACACGCAAACAAGAAGCCCCGTTCGAAGAAGAGCTTTGGATGGAATCGAAAGCGGGCTCTACACCCTACAGCACGGTTCTTGTTGAGGACCTAAATGCCGACGGGCTTTCGGATATCGTTTTTCCGAAATCAAATAAGATCTACTACAACGAAGGCGATTTCAAATTCAGAGAGTCACACCTAACCACCTTTGCAATTCGAAGCCGGACAACAGCCGCGATCCTAGTGGACCTCGATTTGGACGGAAACATTGAATACGTAGTGGCGAGTCACGAAGCGCCTTACCTCTTCGCCTATACTTACAATGTGGATACCGAAACATTTGACGGGAAGCCATTTGGAATTTGGAAGTCGGAATCGCCACTAATAATCGCGATGCTCGCAGCGGGCGACCTAACCGGCGACGGCTACCCTGAACTCTACTTAGGGCCATCCACTCCAGCTTATGAAGGCGGAAAAATGCCGACGCCCTACTTCGATGCCAACGACGGAAACCCGGCCTATCTACTAAGAAACACAGGAGGTCTTCGCTACGAGGATATAAGCGACCAAACAGACATGGCGGCAAAGCGAGGCCGCAGAGCCTACGTCGCTTCGATGTTAGATCTCAACAACGACCAACGTATGGACATGGTGGTGACAAGCGATTTTTCCGGGATCGACTTCTACGAAAACACCGGCGGAACACTGAAGGACAGAACGAATGACTGGGTCGACAATCGCAGTCTATTCGGCATGAGTCAGACATTCGCCGATTTCAATCGCGATGGACACATGGACCTGCTCGCAGTTGGAATGAGCTCAACCACCGCCAGGCGGTTGGAGCAAATGGGACTAGGCAGAACTGAATTCCCCGATCACCAAGCGATGAGAATGCGTATCGCCTATGGAAATCGCCTCTACTACGGAAATGGCAAAGGAGATTTCCGCCAAAACGAACACAGCGAAAACATTGCTCGTTCTGGATGGTCCTGGGGAAGCAGCTCTCTTGATTTTAACAACGACAGCTATCCCGACATGTTCATATCCAACGGCTTCCTATCCAAAGGAACTGCCCGCGACTATTGCACCAACTTCTGGACTCACGACATCTACGAGGAAAAGAACGTCACGACATCCCAGATCAGCAAGTACTTCAACACCTTTGGACCGAAAGCCCTCGTAGGTGGAAACAAGATGGGATGGAATCCCTACGAAAAAGACCACCTCTATCTGAACCTATCCGGAGAAGGTTTCGTCAACGTAGCCTACTTATTCGGCGTCTCCAACGGCGGCGATGGACGAGCAGTTATCGGCGAGGATTTCGACAATGATGGTCGCGTGGATCTTCTCCTCGTCGAGCAAGACTCGATTAACGCTTCCGAGCGCGTTTACTTCTACAAGAACCGCTTACCCTCAGCCGGTCGAAACTGGATTGGTTTCGATCTTAATTCATCCAAAGGCAATGCGCTTATCGGTACGCGAGTACGGTTGATCGGCGAAGGATACGAAACGGAACGCGTCTACACACTCGGCGAGGCCTACTCGGGTCAGACTCCTTCCAAAATACATTTCGGATTGGGCAAATTCAAAACGATCAAGAGAGTTGAGGCAATTTGGCCAGACGGATCTAAGACCGTCTTACCAAAACCTGAGCCGAATCGCTACCATGCGATTTCCCAACAGACAGCTGATCGGTAACGGCCTCACCTAAAAGTAATCCCAAAGATCGCGGCCGATTTCCGAGCGGCCATAATAGCTAAGATCACTGAACGATTGCATTGTTCAGTGTGGCCGCTCAGAGACCAGCCATTAACAAAAAATAACCAAAACCCTAAGAAACTGTTTAATAAACAGTTTTCAACGTAGGGGCGTCGCTTGCGGATTTTCGAATTACTTAACAGTCCCGAAGAGCCCAGGGAAACGCCTCCAATAACACACGGATATCTGGCTCAGAAATCATCACTTCCACTTCTGACATTCCTGATCCTCAGGCTGAAAATACGCGTCAACTATACTACATAATTTAAAGGGAGTCGCTCTTGCGAGCGACTCCCCAGTTGTTTTTTATAGTTATCACACACCAGAATAACCGTATATCCTAAGAACTATATAACGCCCAAAGGTATTCGATTAATCCTCAGACTTGGTCTCTTGGCGCACCTGTCGCAGTTCCTTGACGAAACTCCATACAAGCGAGAGCGACTAATGCCGCTAATACCAGAAGACCAATAAGCACATCTCCTGCGGGTCGGAGAATGGCCAACAGACCCAATGGGACGATTGCCATAGTACTCGATGTGATCAAGTTCATCTCTTTTTTCGTTTTCATTGTTATATTGCCAGTTCTTACTGACAAAGTGATTATTGAACGAAATTAGGTATGATTGTTTTTTACATAAACTCACTTTAACGCCCTTTCCCTCAGGCAACAAACCTAAAGCAAATGACGCGCCACACTACATCTGAATTCAATTAATACTCATAAAGAGACATACGGTCAGTTATTACTGATCAATAACTAGCGGTCAAAAAGAACCTAATTCGATTGCCTGAGACTGGTGCAACACAAAGAGCAAGCCCCGAACTCCAATCACAGACGGAGACTTGTTTCAGCAATCATCACTTCCACTTCCGATATCCCCGATGCTCGAGCAAAGATTCGCTGACTATCTTCCGAGGAAAGTGACGATCCAGTTTCTGTATTAATTTCACCAGTCTTAACGATTTGAATACACCATTCGTCTCCTAAACTAAAAACAAAAAGCGTCTGACAAAACGTAAATGCCATCTGACCGACACCAAGCATTCTTTGTTTTGTCACCCCTGAGGTATCCACATATTCGAAAGTGTTCTCTTTCGTCAGGAAATCGCTTTTGCGCAACAAATGCGGCTCAAATCGAATTCGTCCACTTTCGATCCTCAAACCAATTTCCCCAAAGCGCGTTAGAATATCCTCTTTCACCTGCCCCGTCATTCCCGGCTGTTGAGCTCCACAGTGTTTTGGAGTATGCGAGTAAGCGTCTATTGGGAAGGCTCCATACTCATGCGGCTTCTTATTGAGCCCCAGACCTTCCAATACTTCGAAATAATGCTTCGCCAAAGCGGCGAGATTCTTATCATCAACTCCATCCTTCAATGCTCGATCATAATTCTCCTGGATCGCTAACAACAATTTGGATACCATATGCCAATACACGCTCCCCAATCCTTCGTAAGCGAAAAACGTACTCGATCTTCCAGTAAACCGACGATGATCAAAACAATCGTCGAAGATCGATTCTACTTCCGTCCAATCGTCCTCGCTTGCGAAATTAGAGTATTCCTCGCGAATATTCAACAGCTCGCTTTTCAGACCATCGCTATTTCGAAAATCGCCATTGAAGCGAACCTTCCCTGCCACATCTCGCCGAATGATTCTTCCATCATCGCGGTCGATCATTTCGGTTAACAATCGATTACGTTCAATTGCACTTCCCAAAACCACGTTCTTCTCCAAGAAACTTGGAAGTTCACGATCCGGATACAATATATAGCTGCCCACATCTTCGCGATAAAGAGCACTATTCCGAAGAGAATCCAGCAAACCCAATACTTGATCAATTGACAATCGCCCAGAACTCAACGCTGCAACTTGGCCCTCCAGCATAACTGGCAATCGGTCCAACTCGAGGCAATCCCCTCCCGTAGTCTCGATTAAATTATAGGAATGATACATCCCGTCATCTCTTCTGTTTGCCGCAATCGATGCTTCGACAAACCTTAGCCCAACCTTTAGGTAATCGACGATTTCCTTACATGAAAGGCTTTCCCAAGAACCTCCAAATCCATTTTCGTACAACTGACCTCGAAATGCCTCCCCTCCAACTCCCAGCATTCGAACCATTTCCATCCGTGAATTCGCATTGAACCCACCATCCAAACTGCTCTCGAATGCTTCGAACACAGAAGATTGATGAGCCAGCATCTCCATGACCTCACCATGAACCAAATACGTAGCCTCGTCGCTTTCAGTTTCCAGTATCTTCAGCATGAACTCGATGTATCGATTCACGTAGCACAGCGTGACCATCGATATGCCATAACCCACCAGAGCATTATTCGCATCATTCCACTCTGGGCGTTGCGTATTCATCCAAATCCCTCCGTCAGGGACGAAATTCGACAATTTCGAAAGCAAAGGAATCAACAATTTCTCAGCAAGAGTTGCTTCTTCAATTTTTCCACCTCTCCTCACCAATAACTTTCCGTCAGTGCCAATCGCAGAACACCGTTCATCGATTCTCGCCGCATCTTCGTCGCTAAAATCAATCGTCTCACGCGGATTTTTCCAAATATCCGAAAACGAACGAATTCGATAAGGCACTTGGGCATAAGTGAAAATGCATTCGCCCAGAAATCCCCGCAAAACCTCTGGGTGATACCGGACCGACGCCTCAAGCAACTTCAACAAATAGATTATCTGATGGTCCCCCCAATAACCGATATTCGACCAAGGCGAATCCGCTTCGATCGTTTCCCAATCGATCCCGTCACGCGTAATCCGGTAGGGGTTGTATCCATCCACCGTAGATGAATTCAAAAACCGAAAAACCATTCCCTCCAAGTAACCTGGATATGAACAGGCCAGCGCTTCCCAGTTTTGGAAAATATCGCGCCAGTTTCCTTCGTACCCTAAAACCGGATTTCCAAGCTTATCTTGAGTTTCAATCGAAAAGCGATTCCAAGGACGGCTTGGATCTCCATGCCTTCGGCTAAAGGTTAACGGCAAGTACTCTCTAGTCAATCGAATGAGCCGCGCATCGCCGGACCGTGAAGACCACTGAACGAGCTCATCGTAATCCACTCTTTCTCGATTCCCAAACTCCGAGTCGAGTCGACTCTCCACACCAGCGAATACAGATCGATTTCTCGATTCTACGTACTCGACGAAATCCGACACATTTAAATGATACGCATCATAAAACACGCCCCCCCTCATTATATTAAATAAAGTATTCGAATAATGCCGACTATCCCTTAACCGATCCGAGGTAAGCGATAGCCCATCCGCTGACGCTACCTTCGAACGAAGATCCGCAACATTCTTTTCGATATCTGCCTCGAGCCGTTCCCTTATCGAGTCCGATCGTAAATCCGACTGCAACGATTCAACCTGAGTGGCGTCTTGATTAATCTCGGCCACTATCCACCAGTTCGATTGTCCACCTGCATCCAAATCAATCAGGCCTTCGACTAAATAAGCGCCGCGCATCCCCCGAACATCACGCTCGCCGGTCAAAGCCTTTCCATTTCGGAAAGCGTCCCTTTGACGAGACGAAAGCAACACCGTCTCCGAGTCCATTCCCAAACTCCATGCAACCGTTGCCCTAAGGCCTTCGCTCGGCTCCGCTCGATCGGTAGGAATCGAACTCAAATAGAAGACTCCCAAATTCCCTTCAGCCAGAAGCTCGCATTTTTTATACGCATCAGACAGATTACTGTACTGACTCACAAACGCCTGATCCAGACCATAGGGAACCAGGTTTTGAATACCGTCCAATATTCGAATTTTAACCGGCTCTTGAAGCAAATTCTCAAGCCATGCTTTTCGAGCAAATCCAAAAAGATCGCTAAACGTCCACATGTACCGAAACGAAACCCCCAAGGCGAAATTCACTTCTTCGAATATCAGCTTATTGCCCGTTTGATTCTTGTATAAATTTCGGTGAATTGTTTCACCGTGGTTCGCCTCCTTGAATGGCTCCCAAAAGCGCGGGGCTCCAAATTCAGATCTATCGACCCACAGCATACTCGCGCTACCAACCGTAGAAGATTGCTCGAACAACTTGTCCTGAGTACAATAAGGAAACAACGCATTGTCGGCATCGCGCCTTCCTGCAGTCAGGGCGCCATTACTCGAAATAAACATCCAGTGATTATTCGCGCTGACCAAATTAATCAGGAAAGGAGCCATCTCGCCCGAACGCTCAATTCGGAAATAGGACTCCCCTTCAATTTCGACGAAACCATCGTCACTTTCCGCACCCCCAAGAGGATTCATCGACAAGGATTGGTCTGAATCAGAAAACTCGATCTTCATAACTGTAACGTTCTAATACGATTTCCCCGTCTGGGGTTCTTCTAAAATCAGAAGAAATTCAAAACTTGAAAGAGATTTCATTAAAATGCAATTTGATGCAATTAAAATTTGAGAATAATCTTGATTTTTACATACGTTAAATCAGCTTAAGCCTATGCCAATCAATAAATTATTGCTGTCATAAAAAGCCTATTCATGTACAACCTTTAAGATCTTGAAGTGTTATAGAATCACACCTTAACGAATTCGACTGTCAAAAAATTAGATTGGATAGGGGCCACTAACCTTCCTACTATTTCAACTCTCGAAACCATTTTCGAAAAATGCCCAAGCCAAATCAAAAGCAAATTGCTGATCAACTCGAACTCTCTCGCACCACTGTCTCGAGATGCTTTACGAATCACCCGAAGATCAATCCAGAGACCCGGTCAAAGGTTTTTCAATTGGCAGCGGAACTGGGCTACAGCTATTCCATTCAACGTAATGCCCACGCAAAGGGCGACTCCACGCGAAATACGATTGCAGTAATCGTTGGTATAGAAAAATCGGCTACACGGGCGAAAGAACCAGCAGCTCAAATCCTAAACGGCATTAGCGAAAAAGCCGCTGCCGAAGGACTAGAAATCGAGATTCATTATGTCGATCCTTCTGAATTCCTACCCTCATCACGATCTAGGCGCATAATCAAGGGCGTCAGTTGCCTCCATTGGAAAGGCGTCGTCCTGGTGTACGATTTTCAAGAAGAAGCCGTATCCAATATCATGGCCAAGTTTCCTACGGTCTCGGCGCTCGAAGACTACGACAACGTAGATGTCGACTGCATCGGCCAGGACCAGGTGCGCGGCATTTCCCGCATCATGCAGCATCTACACGAGCTAGGGCACCAGCGCATAGGTTTCTTAAGCTGGAAATATCCAGTACACACTCCCTGGGTCGAAAGACGCCTCGGCGCCTATGTGGAAAACATTTACCGACTAGGACTGGAACTCGATACGGACCTGATCCTGAATCTCAAGCCTGATGAGCAAACGCCACTCGACGAACTTGCAGCACAAGTCGCCGAACGAGTGAGCAAGGGTGTCAGCGCCTGGGTTTGCGCAGCCGACCACCAGGCGTATCACTTGATCGCCGAATTAAAGACTCACGGAATTAAAGTTCCCGAAGATTGCTCTGTTACCGGATACGACGGACAGCCCCCAGCCGAAGGAGCCCAACAAGTCACAACGATTCGCATGCCTTTCAAAGACATTGGAATATCCTGCATTTCATCGCTCCTCAGAAAAATGAAACACCCAGTAGCGATGCGCAGGAACCTACAAGTTTCAGGCGAACTTCTAATCGGATCTACAACTGCCGCTCCGCTCGCCAGAACGAACGCCTAATTCAGACTTAAACCTCGTAGTCTCATAAAAAATAGACCTAGAGCTAAAGATGTTTGAACTATGAGTAGATGCCAGTGGCCTAGTACTATAGATTCCAAAATCAGATAAAGGTTAACCACAGATCTCACAGATAACCCAAATGTTTCATAAATTGACCGAATACTGATTGTCAGGATCCGCTTCCAGGCTTCGTTTTCAACTACGCCGGACTCACGTCGCGGATACAGGTCGGCTAACGCCGAATAGGTTTTGGAAAAGTCGAACTAGCCCGATAATAGCGAAACCTGCTGTCGCGGCAGCGACACCTATGTCGCCTTTGGCGACCCTGACCATTCCGCCTGTAGGTGAGTGTTACTTAGGACTTTTGTAAAGCCACTTTAGGCGACGTTATGAAAACGGGTTCAATTACCCCTCAACAACCACATCATCAACAATTTGCAAGATTATTGTGGCAGGTTTTATGAGACTACGAGGATAATTTTTGCAGAGCTTCCATCAAATTTGCAACCCAATCATCTGTGTTCTCTGTGGTTAATCTATCCGCACATGAATTGAGTCAGATGGTGTTTACAACACGGAATATTTTTTTTGACTGTCATGTAGTGACGATATTCCGATTTCAAAAACGTTCATTAGAAAACAAGGTTCTGACGGATAGTAGTCCCAATTATCACGAATCGGATTAGGCATGGAGAAAATCAGTTATCAGTTCTCATGAATAGCTTCACCGCGTCTACGCACCAACGCTTGGCGAATTTCATGAGCTTTTTCCTCCGTCACATCATATTTCCAAATTACCAATATTGCTATCAATCCGGTAATGATCGGAATCAGAATATCTGCGATTCGCAGGTTAGTCAGAGAATCCACTGTTTGTACGGTAGCGTTTTGATCAAATCCAACTAGATTCAAAACCGCTCCACTGGTTAGTAACGCGAATGCAGTACCCAGTTTAACCATCCACCAGTACACCGCCCCGAAAGTGCCCTCGCGGCGCGTTCCATTGTTCAGCTCATCCAGGTCACACACATCAGCCGTCATCGACATCATCAACGTAAACAGACCACCAATTCCAAATGACATTAGCGGAATCGGTATAAGCATAAGATACGGATTCGAAGGGTCAAAACCCCACCACTTAAGCGCATAGCCAACTAACGAGATCAATGTAGCTATAATAAATGCATTTTTCTTACCCACTTTCGTGGAAATGAAAGTAACGACCGGGATTACCAAAACAGCGGTTGCCAAAGCGCTGATCGTTCCAAACCAAGCAGGCCAATCCCCCGCAGCGCCGGTATCACCACTAAAGAGGTAGAAAATGATAATAAAAAAAGCGAATTGCGCGATTGTCTGAAAACCATTGAATATAAGAAAAGTAGCGCCACATAGCCTTAGAAAAGGCTTACACGCTAGCGTTTGTTTTATCCCAGCAACAAACTCCCTCGTATTGGCGGCCAACTCCTTCATAGAAAGCTTAGATGCAACATTGGAATCCGGCAATTTCATTTCCTTACAGAAAAACGCTGGCATCACACCTAATACAATGCACAGAGAGCCCACCCATATTGCGAGATTACGGGCTCCTTCTGGCGCCGAATCATAAAGCGATTCGTTAAAGATTATTACCCAAAACCAAGGAGCGATCATCCAAGCGACCTGCCCCATCTTCTGCGACGCCGCCATGAGACGCGTACGCTCATTATAATCGGGGGTCATTTCATAACCCAAACCGATTAGCGGTGTTGCGAATATCGTATAACCAATATAAAAAATAATGGATAAACTCAGAAAGTATACAAAATTGTAACTTTGGGAATTCTCGGGATACAACTGCCACATAACCATGAAGCAAACCCCTGTAATCACACTTCCCAAAAATATATAGGGTTTCCTTCTTCCCCACCTGGATCGCGTATTGTCAGAAACATACCCCATCAAGGGGTCAGTCAGAGCATCAAGCAAACGAGGAATAGCCGCCAATAAACCAGCGAGGAACGGATCCATTTTCAACGCCAACACCAAAACAATCATAAACACGCCTAACGCAGCGGGAAACAACTGATTAGCCAAGTGCCCTGATCCGAATGCGAGTTTTTGACCTAAAGGGACGATATCTTGAGGAGCTGTTTTGTAATGGGGCATATGTTTTGAAGCTAGTTCGTCTTGGTAAATAGAGACTCAGTCCTATTCTCTTAACTATCCAGTCGATCTTTACCGTATCTCAGGCCCACTAGCTAAACGCGAGTTGAATGAAGCTGATTTACAATATTCTTCGGTTTGCGATCAACGGCGTACAGTCCCCAGTGCTTCTCCGGCTCCATTGGATCCGATGAACCTTTCCAAGGTTCGTCAAACGCTTCGAACACGAATGTCAAAATCTTCTCTTTCCGAGTCCAATCCATGAGATCCGTGCAATAACGACTCTGAAGCTCCTCGTTCGCCACCTCAGCCGGAATACCCTTTCCATTCGCACCCGTGGCCCATCCTGCTTCAGTAATTACGACAGGCTTATCTGGGTACTTATGCGCTACGCTGTAATAGTTGTCTTTCGAGTAACCAATAGCCTCTTCGATCCCCTTATATTCCCAAATCGGATAAGTGTGTAACGAAATGAAATCCACTTCGGCAACCAACGGTTCAAGCTTATCAAGCCATGGGACGTAGTTCTCGCAAAACGTGACCGCCTGACTCGCACCTGCTTTAACCTTCCGAACAAATCCAATTACGCGATCGACCGGAACCAAGTGGTCCGTCCATTCCGCCGTCGCCTCATTTCCCACCGAAAGCGAAAATACCGTTTCCGGGTAGCGATTGGCCAAGTCGATGAGTTTGTCCACCTGCTCTTCATTACGCCGAGCGTTTTCGAGCAAAATCGCTTCCGAATACGAACCTCCCCAAGGACAACCTGGGTTATCAACCTCCGCATCGATGCTCGCGCCCAACATAACCTTGAAATTCAAATTCTCTTTCTGAATAACCTCGAGAACGGTTTCCGCGTGAACGCTACAATCATAGAGTCGAAGGTAAGCCCATTCGCCAGCGAGAATCATCAAATCCTCCTTTATCTGATCGTAACTCGGATAGGTTTCCGTAATCGGACTTTGCCCGTCCCGGTACCCGGAATAGCAAATAGCGCTACCGTACTGAATATGTGATCGTTCCTTATTCATCCGAATTTCAATTCTCCATTTTTGTCCCAGATTCCCCAATACGCGCCGACATCGCCTTCGTCGCTAATTTTCCAGTCTTCATCAAAAGAGGAAAAATAGAATACATCCACGTCATCTTCGCGGACCCAATCCTGTGTTTGCAGGAAGTATTGCAAAGCGTTACTCGAGGAAGGTTCAGCAGATCCATAGGCAGTGCCGTGACTAGGCCAACCCGTCTCGCTTATCACAACTTTCTTTCCTTTCGCCGCCTTACACACTCGGTGATACATGTCTTTCATATACAGTAACGAATACTCGAAATCGCAGCCCTCCCAATATGGGTAGCAATTCGCAAAAATCAGATCGCACGCATCCGTAAGCGAAGGCCGATTGACGAATTCGTAGTAGGCATCCACGTACCCTACTGGAATCTCCGGAACCGCCTTCCTTACTCGATCGATGTATGAAATCAATTGTTCTTCACTCAAGTCGTCGCGATATAAAACCTCGTTCCCAACCGCAATATGGTCCGCATAACCGGCTCGCGCTATTTCGATCAGATTGGCGATTTCCTTTTCATTGTCATCGAGATTCTTCCCGAGCCACGCGCCGACCATCGTTTTCAATCCACTCTCATGAGCAATCTGCGGAATCATTTCATTTCCATCAGCACAGGAAAATGTCCTCACCCAATTCGTATACGGCTTGATTACTTCAAGACGACTTTGAATTTGCACGTCACTCAAAGTGGAGCCCGGTCTTTGGGTGCCAGCATAAGGACTGAAACAGAGACCATGAAGACCTGTATTCAAGATCTCCCTAAATCGAAGGTTCAATTCAACATCGGACACACCAGAAACCTCTGTACCAGCCAATGCCATCATTTTTGTTTCACGAAAAGACATAGTAAAATTTTGTCGAGACGGCTCAATCGACCGATAATTCGATCGAAATGCTCATAAAAAGAGCGGCTTCAATTTTCGAATTGAAGCCGCTCGAATTATCTAAATTGCTCCGTCTGAACTAGAAGCTCATACCCATCTGCATCGTCCAGGCCGTACCGGTTGCATAGATGAAACCGTATGGGTCTTTGTCGCCAAGCATGTTGTATACATTCAACTGAACATGAGCATCTCTATCCTTCAACCTGAATGGATAACGAACCATGCCATCGAAGTTAAACCGCTCTTTGGTCGTTAGAATAACCCGTTGTCCTTCGCCATCGGTTACTAATTGGCCAGAGCCATCGGTTATGCCCGAGAAGTATTCACGTGGGCTTTCCCAGTTTCCACCGAGTCCGAAAGACATGCCAGATAGAGGTCCTTCATTAACGGAGTAGTTGCCCCAGAAACTCGCTGCGTGCCGAGGAGTATCATCCTGGGCCTCGCCTCCTCCGTAACCCCTACTCTGCCAGGTCGACGTATCGTTTGGATCAGTGTATTGTTCCTCTAGCGAATATCCAGACAGACCCCAACCACCATCTGGGAAGTACCAGATCGCCCAACGATCGACTGGTCCATCGCCATACATATCTGCGAACTGACCTGCATTGACCACCTGCCGTTTCGTTTGAGCATAATTGAGTACGAATTGGATATTGTCAGTCGGCGCGAAGTTGAACTGCCCCTCCCATCCTGAAGACTCCTGGTCGCCACTCACGTATGCATCCCAGCCATCGTGCTCTGCTCCTGCAAAATTCATGCTCGCGTGATTAGTATTGTCATCGTAATTGTAGAGCCATCCAGGCCATCCAGGATGAGTGCTTTTCGTCGCCTGCAAAACCGCATCTAAATAAGCCGCTCCCGCCGATTCGGTAGCATTTACATACCAAGTTTCGTCAATCTGATAGGCCGCTCCTGATGAGACCGCGCCATTCCACTCAGCAGTGGATGCCGATAATGCTCCATTGCGCCACTCTGCTTCAACCGTAGGATTGTAATCGGACACATTGTATACGATAGGTGAATCCGGATCCCATTTGGTCTTCGCCGGCGTAGGCGCCCACCAGTAGAATATTGGTGTACCCGTTTGTTGAATACGATATGCGCTAATCGTACCGGATAGCTTGCCGTCCATAAGATCGAATTTAATTCCTACTTCTTCACTCTCAGCGGTAATTGCCTCCATCGCTTCGCCGTACACGTTCTTTTTGCCTTCGAAGTTTGGCATAATACCATCCGACTGCAAAGCGTAGACAGAGATGTTCTTGTTAACCTTGAAGCTCAACCCGAGTTGCATCGTATCCTTTTCAGAAGCGCCTGGTCGGCTCTCGAGCACTGTATCGCCTACGTAATCATTGGTGATCGTGTTGATCGCGTTGCGGTCTCGGCGAACACCAGCGACCGTCGTAATACGATCTTTCCAGAAACCACCTTGATGAACCAAGTAGGTTCCTTGGTTCCAAGCAGTATTGTCGTCGCTGGAAAAATCTTCCATTCCAGGAGCCGCAGTACCGTCCCCATTTTCGCCAAAACGAATGTACGACGAATCCGTCGGGTCTTTCCAAGTGTACTCATTAGCAATGGTAGTCCGCTTGAAAATATCCGTCTGGGAACGTTCTTCGGAATGTCCCAAAAGAAAGCTGTTCGTGAACCCGAAGTTATCGTTGCTTGGAAAAGCGTCGAAAGAATAACTAGCCTCGACTCGAACCTGCTGGCGATCGATCTCTTCAGCTTTATCTTCCCAAGTGCCTCTAAAAATCGCTCCGGTTATTGGACCGGCCTCAAATTCGGAATCGCCATTCACCACGTCTGCTGGAGTTACGACAATCGTGTTGCGCAGACTTTCCGGGCCTGCATTCGTCTGAATCGATCCATTAATATCACGTATATCGAATTTGACATTCGACTCGTTCAATCCAACGAGAACATTGAAATTGTCCGAAAATTGATGCGTCGCTTGAATACGAATATTGGAAGACTCGGTATCAACAAAAGTGTCCGGCCCACTCCAACGAAACGTTTTAATATCCTTGCCTGGGAAGGTTAGGAAACCCGCTCGCTCAAGTCGGTCTTTCTGATCATCCGGGATATCGGCACGGGCTCGCAAGCTCTGAAAGCCTACTCCATCATCTTGTCGTTTTCCGTATTCGAAATCAAACGTCAAATCAGTCTTCTCAGTCGGCTTCATCGTAAAAATCGGCGAGATAAAGAAATGCTCATCACTCTTAAGCTCCGTATGGCTACCGTTTTCTTCATAAGCGCTCGTTAGATTAAAACGAAGATCCCATGGGCCGCCAAGCGGACCACCAATACTATGCGTCGCGCGACGATGTCCGCGATTGCCCATGCTCAATGTAAGATCTTGAGTGTCCTCAGCTGGAGGAAGTTTCGGGAGGTAATTAACGATACCACCGAAGTTTCCAATTCCATAAAGCAGCGCAGCCGGCCCGCGGATCACTTCAATACGACCAATATTGGCCGAGTCCGTAGAGAATTGGCGCCTGTATCCATCACGCAGTGTCGCGTCGGTCAGGAATCCTCTCACCTTATAGGAAGTGTTGCTCTTATTAGATGTCGCTCCCTCAGGGTTGTGAACGCCGCCTACAGTACTTGAGCTATTCGCGTTACCAGCATCATTCTGAGATTCCAAAACGATTCCGGCGCTATACTGCAAGGCATCTCGCAAATCGGTTGCGCCCGTGTCTTTAATAAACGCATCGGTGATCACCTCGATCGGCATCGGGATGTCCTTGATCGAAGTATTGAGACGCGTTCCGGAAATCGTGTTCGTCGCCCGATAGCCGCTATCATCAGAAGCGTCTACGGAAAATGGTGAAAGTTCGAATACGTCTTCATCATCTTGACCCTGGACGGATGCCAGGATCGTCACGCCAGCAGCCAAAAAGGCCAAGACGGGTTTAAATTTACGTGTGTAGGATAGATAGTGCATTTGGGTTAGTCTAGTCTGGGTGATTTAACTACGGGATCCGCTCGAAAGCAGTTTAGGAGTGCCCAACGGGCCTATTGCGAGCGGAGAGCCATTCACCTCTCAGGATTAACTAATGAACTAAAAAATCCTAAAAGACGAACGACAACCAGCTCGGTAAGGTGCAATTAAGTACAATCAATGTTCTATTGGTCAAGTTTTATTTGCATTAAATTGCACCTTAATAAAAATCAAACACTGACCCTGCAACCGAAAACTACACTAAGCTACTATAGTTTAGTATTTTATCAGACATACTGACTATGCTCGAAAATGATCAACAGCCCCTGCGTGCACAAAAAAATTGCGCAAAGCCCAGCAATCTTAACCTATTTCTACAGCAAGCGCGGTCAGATTATCGCGACCGCTCTCCTGTTTAGCATCTACAACCAGACGCTCGGCATAGTTCAAGTCAGCGAAATTCGCTGGTGGAAACTCGGTTAACGCTTGAATACGCCGATTCGAGATACCATCGGTAACCCCATCCGTGCAGAGAACAAAACGGTCCCCAACTTCATATTCGACGGAACCGATTTGCGGATCGATACGCTTCACATTGCCCCCAAGCGCTTGTTCGAGGACGTTTCGATCCGGACGAGTCCGTGCTTCGAACGCCGTAATCCGTCCGTTCTTAACGAGACGAGCCACGTGGGTGTGGTCTTCCGTTATCTGCTGCATTTCGCCATCTCGCGGAAAATAGTAGATACGACTATCGCCCACATGCGCGAAGTGCATGCGTCCTGGCGTAAACCAGCACAGACTTAAGGTAGCACCCATTCCACGACATTCCTCGTAGTGGGTTCCCATCACCATCATCTCGGAATGAATCCGATTAACAAGTTCGGACAAAATTTGGCCGCAACCGCGATCCAGTCCCATCGCTCCTAGATTAAAGGACTTCGGCAATAGCTCGGTGATTTTATCGACTGCGATTTTACTCGCGAACTCGCCTGCATTCGCCCCGCCCATACCGTCGCTTACCGCGAAAATATAGTCGCTTCCATCGAATCGGGCATCGCCGATTTTTCCCAAATATCGGACCTCTTCCGCATTGAACGTTAAAGCCAGGAACGCGTCTTCGTTGTTCTTCCGAAAGCGTCCCACATCCGTAAGTCCACACCAAGTCAACTTGGTCGAACCGGTTACTTTACTGCTTCCGCTCATGATCCGTTCTCGCTTCAGGTTGCTTAAGGCCCTCGCCTGTTTCCAAGATTATGGCGTATTCAAAATCGATAACGCAAAACCGCCCTTTCCGAGCATCGTATGTTATGTTGCGGGAAAAGGGGTCATCATGCCGCACGCCAAATCCATCCTCTAGTTCTTGGTAAAGCTCCTGTGTGCGCTTCTCGCTAATGCTATCCTCAGCGCGAGCGCCGCAATTTGTCGTCACCATGTAAAACGATTCTGCATCTACGCTAATCAGTTCAGGTACAAACGGACAGGCTTTCTCCTGCAAATACCGAAGCACATGCACTTCGTTCTCGAACCGTTCCCTGGCCTGTGGACCTCGGAAGGTTTTGTGCACCTTCCCATCGAAACCAAGCCGTACAGTAGATCGCTGCGTATCTTTGACCTCCCGCATGTTCTATTTTGAGCTATAGCCCGTCCTAATTTGAGCGATTTCCATAATTTGCTAATTATTTCGAAAATTTGTTGATCCTCGGCGCATCTTTTGCTCCTTTCGTTGCTCGTCCCTGTGGGCAACCGCGCTCCTGGAAGCCGTAAACATTTTCGGGACTAATAAACCCTTAAAAATAACGACAACAATATGGTTAAATACAAGCTCGAATACATCTGGCTCGACGGCTACACGCCCGTTCCAAATCTCCGCGGCAAGACGCGTGTTGCGTCTGAAGCGCCTAAATCTTTGGACGATTGTCCATTGTGGGGATTCGACGGTAGCTCGACTCAACAAGCCGAAGGCAGCGATTCCGATTGCGTGCTAAAGCCCGTTAAGCTCTATGGAGATGCAGGTCGCGACAACGCGTTCATCGTCATGTGTGAAGTCATGCTTCCAAACGGCGACCCACACCCAAGCAATCACCGCTCGACCATCGTCGATGACGAAGACACTTGGTTCGGACTCGAGCAAGAGTACTTCCTTTTTGAAGACGGACGCCCTCTCGGTTGGCCCGACGCTGGATATCCTGATCCACAAGGCGAGTACTACTGTGGCGCTGGATACGAGAACGTTGGCAGCCTTGCCCGCGAAATTGTCGACGAGCACATGGACCTCTGCCACGCAGCAGGCATCAACCACGAAGGCATCAACGCGGAAGTCGCGAAGGGCCAGTGGGAATTCCAGGTTTTCTCGAAAGGCTCCAAGAATTGCGCAGACGACATCTGGGTCTCTCGATACCTCTTGCAACGCCTCACCGAAAAATACGAAGTGACCGTCGAGTACCATTGCAAGCCGTTCAGCGGTGATTGGAATGGCTCAGGCATGCACTGTAATTTCTCGACCAAGCACATGCGCGAAGTTGGCGGCAAGGACTACTTCCTCGCTCTTATGGACGCATTCGACAAGAATAAGGACGAGCATATCGCTGCTTACGGGCCAGACAATCACATGCGTCTGACCGGATTGCACGAAACGCAATCGATCGATAAGTTCTCTTGGGGAATTGCCGATCGTGGAGCCTCTATCCGCGTGCCGCACGCATACGTCGAAGGCGACAAGTGGCAAGGTTACCTGGAAGACCGCCGTCCAAACTCGGAAGGCGATCCATACCAGATCTGTTCGCGCGTTCTCAAGACGATCGCCGAAGTCCCGACTACGTAAGTCTTCTTCGATAATTAATTTTCTCCAAACGGCGCCTCTCGTAGGCGCCGTTTTTTTACGCCCAACTACCATTTACAGAGATAGTCAAAAACCAACCTGATCACGATCCATGAACTCATTGAAAAACAAAGCGCTTTGTTTCGGCGTAGGAAGCATCTTACTAAATTGACGATCAACTCTCGTCGGTGGCCTTGAGAATCGGGGAGCCGAGCAAGATGACTCAGTATCTTGGTCGGACTTCGCGGACCGATGGCGACTACTAGGCCTGGAAAACATTCTGAACAAAAATGCCGTCGAGCTTCCTCGGAAAAACCTCGAAGAGGTTCATCGATCCGTTCTCCCGCAAAAATTCAAAGAATTCAACTTACCCGTTCCTGCCGATAGCGAACTAGACTAAATCACTTCACTTTCGCGAAAAATGCCGGCCTAGCCCGATGTCCTCGAACAAATGAACCGACTTTAAGAGCAGTACACCTTATCCACTTTAACGATTCTCAGCGTCCCCATCGTCATATCCTGCGCTGGGCGAAACAACATGAACTGGGACGGCTATAATATCTTGCGAAATGCTGGATCACTAGCTTCGGGTCTGCGAATTGACGCAAAAAATCGGGAGCAAAATGCTCCCGATTAGAAATTCAAAAAACTAAGCTCCTTCGAGCTTGATCAATCGTTATACGCTGACTCGCCATGCGAATTCAGATCGAGTCCGCCACGCTCGTCGTTTTCGGAGACACGTAATCCTATCGTCTTTTGAAGCACCTTCAAAATCACGAATGATATGATCAAAGTATAGACTGCAACCGAGACTCCAGCGAACAACTGAACACCAAGCTGTTTCGACATCACTAGACCTTCGACTCTGCCGCCAAGACTTGGAGCTGCAAATACCGCCACCAAAATCGTACCCACAAAACCACCCACTCCGTGAACGCCAAATACGTCCAACGAGTCATCATAGCGAAATTTCGATTTAATCGCCGTACACATCCAGTAGCACAGCCCTGTAGACACGAAACCAATTACCACCGCGCCTAAAGGTCCGACTGAACCACTCGCAGGTGTAATTGCCGCCAATCCAGCGATCGATCCCGTTGCAATACCAAGTACGCTTGGCCTACCGGACTTGCGCCATTCCAAGATCATCCAGCCAAGCGCTCCCGAAGACGCCGAAATATGCGTCACCAAGATCGCCATCGCCGCATCGCCATTCGCGCCTAAAGCGCTACCGCCATTGAAGCCAAACCAACCGACCCAGAGCATTCCTGCTCCAGTAACCGTCATTGGCAAATTATGAGGGAGAATCTGCTTCTTAGGATAGTCCTGACGCTTTCCTACAACAATACAGGCGACCAGTGCGGCTACACCCGCAGTGATATGAACCACGATTCCACCAGCGAAATCAATTACGCCCATATCGGCGAAGAAACCGCCATCGCCGCCCCACACCATGTGACAAACCGGCAAGTAGACCAAAACCGACCAAACTGCCATAAACCATAGCATCGCCGAAAACTTCATCCGCTCCGCAAACGCCCCGACAATCAACGCGGGAGTAATGATGAAAAACGTCATCTGAAAAACGAAAAAGAGCGGCTCCGGAATCGTGCCCCAAGGCGAGCTGGCAGAAACCCCTTTCAAAAAGACTTTATCGAAACCACCCACGAATGAGTTCAAACTAACCGTTCCGGCTTCCATGCCCGCAGTCGAGAACGCCATCGTATATCCGAAGACGAGCCAAATAAGACTCATCATGGCAGTGAGGACGAAACAATGCATCAAAACGGAAAGGACGTTTCGCCCTCTCACGAGTCCCGCATAGAATAGCGCGAGTCCAGGAATGGTCATGAATAGGACCAATGCACTGGACGTCAGGATCCAGGCAGTGTCCCCAGTATCGATCGTGTCTTGGCCAAAGGCCAAAGTGGGAAGGAGAAATGGCAACAAAAAGAAGCCACTCCGAAGAATGCTTTTGAGGGAGCGCATAATGATAGTGTAGGAAGGGTTTTTTGCGTGTTCAGAATCGAGTTGAGCTCGAAATCAATTTCAATAATTCGAATTCTCGAACGGAATTCAATGGAAAACCTTTCCAAAAAAGAATTTGAGGACCTGAGAATCAAGAGCTACCAAACGACTCGCTTAACACAATCAAGCGAACCAGATCTCGAAACCCATCACCCTCTTCCTCCATCGAGGCGAGAATCCGATCGATTTCCGGACGATCCATAATCTCAATACGACGGCCCAATGCGTAAGAAAGCATTTTTTTGGTCAAGGCTCTCTTAAACAAGTCGCTACGCTCCATCAAAGCTTTCTTAAATCCTACGATATGATCGAATCCATCCCCATTGGGAAGCTTCCCAGATGCATCGATTTTCGCGCGATCGCCGTACTTGTCACGCCACTGCCCAATCGGGTCGAAATTCTCCAAAGCAAAACCCAATGGATCGATCTTCCGGTGACATTCATTACACGCTTCCGTCTCCCGATGTTTCGTCAGCTGTTCACGAATCGTGGTCGTTCCACGAATATCCGGATCCAACGGCTCGACATCCGGCGGTGGCGGCGGTGGCGGCGTTCCTAGCAAGTTCTCCAAAAGCCAAACGCCTCGAAGCACCGGCGAAGTATCCACTCCGTTTGCCGTCACCGTCAAAATACTAGCCTGCCCAAGCAAACCGCCTCGACGAGGGTCGGTCAGAGCAACCTTTCGAAACTCATCGCCTTTCACGCCTTCCAATCCATAGAGCTCCGCCATGTCCTCGTTAACGAAAGTGAAATCGGAATCTAAAAAGCAACTGATATTGAGGTTCTCATCCAAAGCGTTTCGAGTAAACAGTTCGGTCTCGGTCCGCATTGCCGCTCCAAGATCATCCGCGTAATACTTTTCGAATTTTCCTCGATCCGGCGGGGCCTCGCCCAAATTCCGCAACGTCAGCCAACTATCGAGAAACCCGCTAACAAAACGATCCGATCGTTCGTCCATTAATAAACGATCCATCTGCGCCTGCAAAACATCAGGTCTACTCAAACGACCCCGTCGCGCTAGATCCACAAGTTCCTGATCCGGCTGCGAACCCCAGAGAAAATAAGTCAAACGAGACGCCAAGCCATAATCCGTTAATCGATCCGAACCCGACGAACGCTTCTCCTCTTCCAAATAGAGAAACGCTGGCGAACACAAAACCGCCTTCAATCCATCCTTCATTGCTTCGAACTCGGATTGCCCCTGATCCACCCTAGCCAATACGACTCGCATCAACCGATTCAATTCGCTCTTACTAGTGGGACGTCGATACGCTCGGTCCGCGAATTCTTGAATGAGCTTACGGGTCTTTTTCGGGTTGAACTCCCCTTTTCCGACAATCGACTTCCACGTTTTCGTCGGCCATTCTTTGTAATGCGGACCCGTCACCTCCACTTCGTGGATACGAATATGTGGAATCCCTCCGTGCTTGATAGCGAGCGCCATATAGTCCGCTTTCAAATCTTCCTTGGGGACATTCGAACCAGGGTTCTTGGTAACCAAATTAGCGACTTCCCGAAACGCCGGACGAATATTCATCGATCCGTTAGGATAAATGTAACGCGGCGAAAACCCCTTATCCAACCAAGCTTCGGCCGTGTACCACGCCGGCCCGTCATCCTTAAGGGCAAAAGTCCCTAAATCCGGCTCGTGCGGCTGAGGCAAATGCAGCCCTCCGTATTCTCGGCTCCCGGGGATCACTCCCATAAGCATGGGTTCCTCCGGATCGTTGATTACTTTTTTGCGATTGAAAGAGTGAAACCGATTCACCGCCTCCGCTCGCGTTCGGATCGTGTACATGCCTCCCACAGGCACGCCTTCCGAAAACGCATGCAAAGGACCGTAGGAACCGAATCGCCGGACCGTGTTCGGGCGTTCGTACACATTGAGATATCGTTGCCCATGAGCGACCATATGACGCTTATTGAGCTCGGACTGCTGCTCAAAATCCCCTTTGAAATTCCAGGTTTGCGACTCGGGCTTTTCCTCGAACGGCAACGCCTTCTCTACAATGAGATCCGCCGCCACGATGTAGCGATCCAACAAGTATCCGGATGTCACCAGCATATCGCCTACATTATCCTGATGCTCCACCAATCGCTCTCCGGGGAAAGTCTCAGTAGGGTCGAACATACTCATGTCCATTTCGAATAGATCGCTAATTGTGTTGAGATACTCGCGATGATTCAAACGGCGCAGCACCGTCTCTCCACCGGTAATCGCTCGCGTCTCGTACGCATTGCTCACAGCCTGAGTAAGCCAATCGACAGTCGCTTGTCGCTCGCCCGAACTAGGTTGCGGCTCATCCTCAGGCGGCATGTCGCCCAAATTCATGAGATCCAAGATGTCTTGGAAATCGATCAGAGCATTGTCATCGGAAATAGGATACTCCAGCGCATCGAAACGCCTCTCGCCTTTTTGTTTATCTTCCCCATGACAGCCAACGCAATATTCGTCCAAGAACGGACGTATTTGATTATCGAATGCAGTCGCGTCAAAAGATTCCGATCGCTCAGTGCCATTCGCGTACAAACAGACGCAACCCATCAGACTGCCAAAAATCAAAAATACCTTTGCCCTCATGCAAGCTCCAACCCGGTAAGCGTTCCCGAACTCGTCCCGAAGGTTTCCGTTTCAACTCCGAATCGCTGGAGCATCGAGAGATACAGATTGCACAAAGGAACGCGTTTAATCTTTTCGGATGGAAAACGTTTGTGCTCGCCTAACCGATAGCCTCCACCCGCCAACATAATCGGCAAATCCGTATTCACGTGAGCATTTCCATTGCCCATCCCACTACCGAAAAGGACCATCGAATTATCCAGCAAAGTACCATTGGAATCCGGTTCCTGTATCGATTTCAATTTCTCAAGAAAACGGGCCAATTGCTGCATCTGATAAAGTTCGATCTTCACGAGCCCCTCGATTCGCTCCGTTTTCTTTCCGTGATGCGACAAGGAGTGATAGCCCGAACTCAAACCGAAAAACGAAGTGTCGAAATTCGTGCCCGCCATCTCGAAAGACGCCACACGCGTCGAATCGGTTTTCAGAGCAATCGCTATAAGATCGTACAACACCGGAATATCTTCAACGAGGCTGCGATCCTCTGGCTCATCCATAGGAGCCTTGGGTTTTGAGACTTTTGCCCAGCGCTTATCCAGCTCGAGGTTGGTTTCAACATCTCGAACCGAAGAAAAATACTCGTCGAGCTTGTCCTTATCCTGCCCGCTTAAACGTCGCTTCAGACTCGTCGCCTCATCCTTTACCGAATCGAGAATCGAACCTTTCAATTCGAAATTATCCGCAGCTTCTTCCTGAGCCTTGGCATCGACGTTTATAAACAGCTTTCGAAATAACTCCCGCGGTCCCGCAATCGGCGGAACCCGAACTCCCGTGCGGGTCCAGCACATCTGGCACCCCCCATGCAAACCGTCTTCCGAACCAATCGTGAGCGACGGAAAACGCGTCTCAGCACCAACATACTCAGCCGCTCGTTGATCCACGCTCATATTACCCTCCGGCATCCCCTTCGCATCGCCCATTTTCACTCCGCTCAAAAAAGAATGCACTGAAAAGTGACCTCCCTTGATATCGTGATCGAGATGCGAAAACACTGAAAAATCCTTCCGATGTTTTTCAAGCGGCGCCAACAACGGCGTCATTTTATAATGCGGCCCCGCTTCCTTCGGAAAGAAACGCTCCGGATACATTCCAAACGAATTCCCTATGCACACCATTCGCATTGGAGGACGAAGACCCGCAGCTTTCGCGCGACTCGCAGGCAAAGTAGCCGAAACCGATTCCAATGCAGGCAAAGCCAATGTGGCGAAAGAAGACTTCAAGAAAACACGTCTATTCATGGTGCAAATACGGGGTGATTGAGGAACGACTAACAAGCTCCTCTCTCAATTACCCAATCTCGCTCAAAATCGGACATAAATCAAGTAAAGCCCGGCTTAAGCTTCCACCCCGCACTGGGCCGTAGCTACGCCGAGAATTCGGTGTGGGACCAATAAGAACGAGCAGTCCCTATCCCCGCTTATAAGCTGGATCTTTCAATATCGTCTTTGCCTCGCCCGGATCCAATGAAGTCGTAGTGAACGAATAAAACGGATCGTCATTTTCCTTAATCCATCGATCCAAACGTTTCTTCATTGTGCGTTTAATTCCCGCATGCTTAGAATTGCTTGCCAGGTTCTTAATTTCTTCCGGATCTTTATCCAGATCGTAAAGCTCCTCACCCCAATCCGTGTAGAGATTGTACTTCCAGCCATTCCCGCGAATTGAGCGAATAGGATTCACCCAAGTCTGCTTCCCGTAATATTGACCAATTACGTATTCGCGTTTCGGAGCTGAACCCTTCCCCTGGATGATCGACGCCGCAGATAAACCATCGCATTTCGGAGCCTTCGCCCCGGCCAATTCCAGAAGCGTGGGAACTGTATCTACATTTACCCAATTGTAATCCGATTTACGGTGAACCGGGTTTCCAGGCATCCGAACCGTCAATGGAATGCGCATCATATGCTCATACATAAACGGTCCTTTGAAAACAAGTCGATGAAACGTATCCATGTCTCCATGATCCGAAGTATTAACGATGATCGTACTCTCAAAGAGCCCGAGATCCTTTAGCCTTCCCACAACCCGACCAACATGATCATCATAAAGTTTAACCTTCTGCCGATAAAAGTCGCGATATCCCTTCCAGGTTTCCTCATCGGCATTCACAATAAATTCGCCCTGATTAATCTCCATGAATTCTCGGTGAATCTTTGGCACTGAATCAAAATCCTGATATTTCCAAGACTCTCCCAAAACCACATCATCCGTGCGCACTTCACTTTCCCCTGGCTTGTAGTGATAGATGTCATGGGGATCCAGATACATAAGAAAGAGAGCAAACGGCTTTTCGTCACCTGCATGCCTATCTAGAAAATCAATCCCCCGTTTAGTCGTCTTCGGATCCGGGCCTTTCTTCGTTTCCTCGCTCCATCCCGCGTTTCCAGTGGAATCATCGCCAAGATGCCATTTCCCAAACAAAGCAGTCGTATAGCCTGCTTCCTGAAGGTGCGTCCCAATAGTAGGCAGCGTCAAGTCCGTTCCCCCGGAAGAATTGGCATTGTTCATCATCCCAGTCTTATGAGGGAAATACCCCGTTAACATCGACGAACGACTTGGCGAACATTGAGGCGTCGTACAAAACGCATTTTCGAAAACAGTCGATTCAGCAAACAACGCATCTTGATGCGGCGTATCGAAAAATGGGTCAACCGAACCCATTGCCTGCCAGTGCTGCTGATCCGAGCAAAGGTAGAGGATGTTCAGTTTTTCTCCCGAACTAGCAGCCTCGGCTTGAGGCGCGAATTTTGGAAGGGTCAGCGCGCCTACGGCGGCGCCAGTTGACTGGATAAATTTACGTCGCGATTGTTTCATGACTGATTGAACGAATTGGTAGGCTATAGAAACGCCAGGGGTGGAATTAGAAAATATTCGAAACGAATGCATTCCAAGTAATGAGAAGAAGACCAAAAAAGATTAGACTAACAAAGCCAGGAGTGAATCAAACAAATAGAGATTCACTTGTCACTTTGCGTTTTGAGACAAAACACATCGCAGACGCATGGCGCAATAAACTTAATCACGTGATTAAGTTTATTGCGCAGACTATTTTCAGGCGTAGCTTGAATGCTATTAAAAGGCGGCCCAATAATGAGCATAGGCAAGCCTGAGAAAGGTGGCAGGAGACGTACCAGCTCGTCTTTCCCTGCACCAAGATCGATCTATGGAACGTTTTCCCAATCACTTTCTCGTGCATTCGATGTTTTTGTGGAAATGACACGAGAACTGTCCACCCAAACGAAATCGGCGGAAATAAGAAACATATCGTATGAAGATGATAAAACCAGCAGGACTTTACTTCTTAACAATGATAGTTGCCGCCACCCTAAGCGCGGCAGACCTCGCCCAAAACGTTCGGGTCGTGTGGTCTCAAAAGCCACAATCCGAAGCGGTAGTGGTTTGGGATAGCGAGACAGCTCTCAAAACATCCGTCTTACTCTATGACAACGTTTCAAAGGCCGACAGAAAACGTGACTATGCACACATGGCCACTCTCTCAGAATCAGGCCTCTACCTGGAGGGGCCTGGATCGAAACCGAAAGAAGCAGCTGACGACTGGGCGCCTCCACCTCCATCTCCAGACTTCTTCTACCACCACGCCCCGCTCAAGAACCTCAAACCAAACACAGTCTACTATCTCGCGATAGAAACAGACGAGGGCATCAGCCGCGAATACCATTTTAAATCCGCTCCGAAAAACCGCCAAACCTTCAAACTCATCTACGGCGGCGACTCCCGCACCCACGTCGATGTAGCCCGGCAGATCAATCAGCAGATCAGCCAGATGATCGACAAGGATGACTCTATCGCGGGACTCATACACGGCGGCGACTATGCCGTAACCACGCGCCTTGGCGTCTGGGTCGAATGGCTTGCTGCCTACAATTTGACCACCACCGAAAACGGCAAACTTTTGCCAATTATTCCTGTCATTGGAAATCATGACGTCGGCGGGAAAAGTCCAATTTTTCGTCAAGCATACGGATACCCCGGCGGCACCAACGACTACTATACCTGTCTCCTCACGCCTTCCATTGGAATTGTTTGCCTCAATACGGAGATCAGCGCCGAAGGCAATCAAAGGGAATTTCTTAAGAAATCACTAACCAAACTAAAAAGAAAACGCGTCAAATGGCAGCTCGCCGCCTTCCACCGGCCAGTTTACCCAGGAGTCAAGCAACCCGGAGCCGGCAGAGTAAGCTGGGTTCCGCTTTTCGAAGAATTTAACATCGATCTCGTACTCGAATCTGACGGCCACTGCATCAAACGCACAGTTCCAATTCGCGGCGACAAGGAAGCCACTGACGGAATCGTCTACCTCGGCGAAGGCGGTTACGGCGCCCCGCAACGCGACCCGAAACTCGATCGCTGGTACCTTCAAGGCGACAACGCATTTGCTGGGAAAGGCGATCATGTCATGATGCTCGAATTCACGCCCGACACCGTCAACTACTCCGCGTTGCTCAGTACAGGCGATATCGTCGATTCCGCCAGCTTCCAGTCGCATCGCTAAAATGGAAAAAAGCCACCATCCGGTCTTTGCTGCGATTCCCGCCGCGCTGGCAGCCCTTGCCTACTCTCTGACCTGCCTCGCCTACGCTTGGCGATTCAATCGTTTTTCCTGCAAAACCTTTTCGTTTCTCTGGGAAGAAAACGGCCTATCGGAGAAGTTCGCTGGAAATATCGAATCTACGATGATAGGGCTACTTCTCGTTTCTGCAGTCTGTATTTGGATTCCCAGAATACGTTGGATAGCTCTCATCGGAGCGACCGTAATGCTTTCGGAAATGCTCTCGGAAACATTCATGCCGTCCGCGAAATACCCAATGCTCTATTGGGCGGAATGGTCGCTGCGGTACAGCACTCCGCTCATTGCTATTCTCCTTTTTCAAATGACTGACAAAGGAAAGCTATGGAGCATTCGACTTATGCGTCTAGCCATCGCGATGGTTTTCGTGGGCCACGGAATTAAAGCCTTGTACGCCGACCCCAGGTTCATCGACTACCTCCTAGTCACGTTCCGCCGTATCGGAGTTAAAGTTAGCGAAGATCAAGCAGTCACTCTCTTACTTATAATTGGAACTCTCGACATTCTCCTAGCCGCTCATCTGCTCTTCAGAAAACTCGACCGAAATCGCGGCGTACTTATTTGGATCACGGCATGGGGATTGATCACCGCCTTCTCGCGAGTCACCTACGGAGGAATTGGAAACTGGCACGAAGTCCTCATACGCAGCTCCCACTTCCTAATCCCAATAGCCTTGCTGGTCGCCTATCGTATCGGCCCGACAAAGCGACCCGAACGATCTACTTAAAGGCGCTACCGCGACTCCAACCTCGGAGCGCTATGGCCCTGTTTTCTAATTTTATCCAACAAAACCTTCAGGCTCTTAGCCTTTTCAGGATTCGTATCCAATAAGTTAACCTTTTGGCCGATATCCCTTTTTAGGTTATAAAGAAATGCACCCTGATCTCCTTCGCCCTCGTATCCACGCTTTCCTTCCCAAGGTTCGTGGATCTTCTTACGAGAATACCCGCTAGAAGTATCGACAAGCAACCAGTTACCGTCTCTAATGGCATATTTATCGGCATAGGTATTGTGAATATGCGTCTTACGGGGACCGCTGCCATTTTTGTCGGTAAACAATGGCAGTAAATCAAACGAATCTTCAGCTTGATCATTCGGTAGCTCATAACCAACTACCGAAGCAAACGTCGCCATTATGTCGATTTGCGAAACCAATTGATCGGATATTTCGCCGGCAGGGACTTCTCCCGGCCACTTGACGATATAAGGCACGCGATGACCCCCTTCGTAGATGTCGCGTTTAAGCCCCCGCAATGGATGGGCAGACCAGTGATCGTATTTAGCATCTCTAGCGTAGGCATAAGCTTCCGGTCCATTGTCAGCAGTGAAGATCACCAAAGTATTCTCCGATTGGCCTGATTGCTTAAGAGCCTTTAACAGCTTACCAATTGAATCATCAACTTCGTATACGAAATCCCCAAACGGACCTGCCTTTGATTTTCCATCGAATTCATCGTTGGGAATAATCGGAGCGTGCGGGGCGGGATAAGCGAAATACAGAAAAAACGGATCCTTCTTTTTAGCCTGAGCCTTTATGTACTCCACGCCCTTCCGTGTCGTCGTAGGAATGTTTTCGTATGGATCCCAATCGCTCGCCATAGGTCCCGGACGACACTCCCAATTTCCTTCCTTAATTTCCTTCCACTTCGATGTATCCATCATCGTGTCTGGAGCCTTTACAACCTTGTCGTTTTCAATCCAACAGTACGGCGGAAAATTGATCACCGTATCGCCAAAGTAATAATCGAACCCATGGTCTAGCGGACCATCAGGAATCGATTTCGTCCAATCATAAGACTCAGGAGTCTCGACCGGTTTTCCTTTTTCCACACGAGCCGAGGGATTATTCCGGATGGCCTCCCAATCCCAACCCAAGTGCCACTTGCCGATAGCTGCCGTGTTGTAACTCTTAGCTTTCAACATTTCTGGCAATGTCAACTGGCTTGCGTCGAATGCAGACGGACCGAATTGCGTCACGATGCCATGAAATTTCCTCCAGTGATGGCGCCCCGTCAGCAAAGCATACCGCGATGGCGTACAAATTCCCGACGAAGAATGCCCATCCGTAAAACGCATTCCTTCCGAAGCGAGCCGATCAAGATTAGGAGTCGGAATCTTAGAATCCGCATTATAGCAGCCCAGGTCGCCATAACCCAAATCATCGGCATAAAGAACCAGGATATTCGGACGACTTTCATTCGACGACTTATTAGCCAGCGTCATCAAAGCCGAAGCCAAAACAGCTACGATCGTAAATGTTTTTCTAGTTAAACTCATCTTATTCTATTTTTTCTTAGGCTCTTTC
The DNA here is from genome assembly GCA_051275055.1 of Candidatus Pelagisphaera sp. Lineage (GTDB taxonomy): Bacteria > Verrucomicrobiota > Verrucomicrobiia > Opitutales > Opitutaceae > Pelagisphaera. Next base: position 4,367 of record JBNMOQ010000007.1, on the reverse strand, counting down.
TTATCCAAATTCTGCTGGAGATCATACTCGCTTACTTCGGATACGATTCCTCCGTTGGGGACATCGTTTTTCGCCACCCAGTTAAGCGTATTCAATACAATCTTACGAAAAGAATCGTTCCCCCAGTTCACGTGAAAATGACCTCCGGTAAAGCCGAATCCACGCCCACCATCAGCACGTTCGACAACCCAGTGCATAGCTTCATCACGCCCGGAATCAGCGACAATATGAGCATATGGCCCTTTGGGGTGCACATAGGGTCCGTCACGTACATTATCCGGAGCTTTGGCCACCAATATTGGAGTGAATGAAAGCGTCTCTTCCTGATGCGCCTCGTTGCCTTCAATCCCGCCGATAAAACGCATATTGAAGTACCACTCATCGCTTATCGAAAAAGGCTCAACGCCATTTGTAACGGGATGCTTTGGAAGTGATTCGAATTCCGGCGACCAAATCGGATTACAGGAATACATGTTCTCATAGTGCCCGCCGATCCACGATTGAAACTCATCATTCGCCACGCCCGGCGGCACTTCCACTCCGTAGTGCATGCAACCAAAACCAACGCCCCTATCGATCAACTTCTGAAGCGTCGCCAAATTTTCGCCCTGCAAAGCCGGGTGCTTCCCGCCTCCATCCGCATAGATCACGACCGCATCGGCATCATCGAACGTAGACTCATCGTCTACCCAACCATTGTCATGAACTTCCACAGTCAGCCCTTCCACATCTTGGAGACATTTTTCGAGCAAGAGACACCCGGCGCGAAATTCGTGCATCAAAGCCGGGTGACTTGGTTTACCGGCGATGAGAACAAGTTTTCTTTCTGTCTTAGTGCAACCCGAGCCCACCAAAAGGGCCAAAATAACCAAAGAAAGAACAAGCTTACGAATAGGGGCAAAAAACTTCATGCCTCACAAAAGCGAGAAATCCTGCGCTAGTCAACCAAGAGGAAACGGAATCCTGGTTCGGTTTTTGTTGCTCAATGAATTAGGCTTTCAGAGGATCTAGAAAATCTCATTTCCCCCAACCTCTCAAAACTCAGAATAACCCAATCAATGGAACGTGTAATTCTAGGCGAAAGCGGCCTATCCGTATCTCCAATCTCATTCGGCACTTGGCAGCTCAGTCCCAGGTTCTGGGGCGATCAATCCAAAGGGGATGCCTTATCGGCTATGAAGCTTGCATTCGAAAAAGGCATCAACTTTTTCGATACAGCGGAAGCGTACGGCGACGGCTATGCCGAAACCGTCCTTGGCGAAGCGATTCAGCAGCTACCTCGCGACGAAGTCGTCGTCGCAACCAAAGTGTTCAACCACTTCAACTCAGACGGCACTCGCTATCCCGATCTCTCTCCAGAACACATTGCAGAACGGTGCGATCTATCGCTCAAACGTTTAGGAGTGGATACAATAGATCTCTACTTCCTGCACATGTTCGATCCGCTAACGCCTTTGGCTGAGGTCGCAGGAGCGCTCGAGAAGCTAAAAAACGACGGCAAAATCCGTGCCTTTGGCTTAAGCAATCACTCTGTAGAGCAATGCCGAGCCCAGCGGAAATCGGGTCCTTATTCAGTAGTCCAACCGCCATACAGTCTCATCGACCCCGAAGGAGAAACGAGCCTGCTACCCTACTGCGAATCGGAAAACATCGGCGTCATGATCTATTCCCCAATGCACAAAGGGCTCTTAACCGGCAAATACACGGGCGAGGAAACCTTCACCGATTTTCGAAGCAATCATCCTGATTTCCATGGTGAACGCTTCAAGGAGCTTTGCGCCAAAATAAGAAGCCTACAACCAATCGCTGATCGCTACGAGCTAACCATCTATCAACTAATTCTAGCTGCCACCCTAATGCACCCCGCAATCCAAGTAGCCATCTGCGGCGTCAAAACACCCGCCCAGATCAACGAGGCTGTAGGTGCATTTGGCAAACGCCTCTCACGTGAAGACTACTTCGCCATTCGAAACACAGTCGGCCCCGGAAGTCCCAAGATAGCGGATACCAAAGGAAGTCGAAAGTAGCCTATAACCCCTAAACAAAACAAAACACCCGAAGCCAAAAAGTTCAGTGTTAATCAGTGGTGAGTATTTTCTTCACCTAGCTTGGGGCTTCCTAGACTGTCGTTGCCTCACCCTTATGGTTTCTGGTTGCCATTTGCGCTCTCAAAATTAGAACGTCTTCGTGCGACCTATCCTTCCCCAGATAAAGCCACAGGCACTCCTGGTCCTCGGAGCACTGACCGTCATCAACTTGCTTCAGGCGCAGTCTCGGCCTCCGAGTCCCATGAACGCTATGGATCACGGGCCATTTGTCTCCGCAACGATTTCCTCGGACCCTCAATCAACCCGTAGCATTATCGCCCACAAAGGTATAGCAGTGAGGGTGGGCGCCGATCGCGATGCAGTCGTTGTATTCGATACCGACCTACTTCGAATTGCGAGCGCTTGGACTGGCGGATTCCTTAAATGGTACCCGGCAAGAGACGGCCTCCAAGAGTTCCCCAGCCCTGACGGATATTCTCATTTCTCGACTAGTCAAAGACCCGGCTGGTCTACCAATCGAAAATTCGCCGATACACGCCCTTGGCCCTATGGACCCGTTCCCAAGGAACTAGGAACCTACAAAGGGCTCTACTTAAACGGAGATAAAGTCGTCTTCTCGTACAGGATAGGTGACACTGACGTCCTTGAATCACCTGACTTCAAACGGGTCCAAGGCCAAGAGATTTTCATTCGAACATTCAACCTTAGTCCAACCAATAATGAGCTTTCTCTCCAAATTAGTCAGTCGCCCGATGGATCAGCCACTTCTCTCAAGAAAACAGCTTTGTCACCAACGAGTGGCTACATAGAGATTCAGTCAGGCAATCACACCAGGCTAATAGGATATCGTGAATTGTCTGCGAGCGCGAGATGGCGACTCGCCGAGCGTCATATCATTCTTGATCTACCGCCACTCGAACGCAATTCGAACTTCGCTCTGTCAATTGGTCCCGTCTCCTCCAGCACCGAAGGTGAACTCATGATTTCCCACCTCGAGAGAGACGCCACAGAACTCGACCTTTCAGATTTGCTACAACCCGGCCCAACGCAATGGGAGGTCCAAGAAACTCCTATTGTCACTGGCATTGAGGAAGGTCCTTTCGTGGTCGACGAGCTAACCATTCCCTCCGACAACCCTTGGAATTCCTTCCTCCGTTTTTCAGGCGTTGATTTTCTTTCCGATGGTCGAGCGATCGTAACGTCTCTAAGCGGTGAAGTCTGGATCGTCAAAGGATTTGAAGCCGACTCCAAGAAACTCCAGTGGACTCGTTTCGCCACGGGGTTAAACCAACCACTTGGAGTTAAGGTAGTAGATGATCAGATATACGTAACCGGACGCGACCAGATAACCCTCCTCCACGATCGGAACAATGACGGCGAAACGGATTTCTACGAAAATTTCAATAACGAGGTGATGGCTGCCACAAATTTTCATGCATTCACCCTAAATCTGGATACAGATTCCAAGGGCAACTTCTACTTCGCCAAGGCGACCCCCTGGCCACCCGTATCCAAACAAGGCGTCAAAGCTGAGGTGACCCCGCATCACGGCGTCCTCTTTCGCATGCCCCCAGATGGAAGCCGACTCGACGTAATCGCCACTGGTCTACGCAACCCCAACGGCCTCTCCATCGGACCAAATGACGAGATTCTCTACAGTGACAACGAGGGCAATTGGGTCCCCACCAGCAAAATCCACCGTATCCTCGAAGGTGGATTCCACGGATTCATGCCATCCGCCCATCAAGATCCTCAACCCACCGATTTCGTAAAACCGATCCTGTGGGTCCCTCATTTCCTCGACAACTCGCCGTCCACTCCCATTTTCATCGATAGTCCATCCTGGCCAAGAGAACTTCAGGGACAAATCCTGCTAACTTCATACGGTCGCGGAACCCTCTCCCTGATCCTACGCGAGGACGTCGACGGACAATGGCAAGGAACCCACTTGAAACTACCCCTCGATTTCAAGTCAGGCACCATCGAAGGGCGATTTCATAACGACGGCCATTTATACATCGCCGGCCTGACCAGTTGGCAATCCGTTGGGCATGGCGGCGACTGGGGTTCCTTTCACCGAGTTCGCTACACCGGTAAACCACTACACCTCCCAGTAGCCGTGGATACGAAAAAAGGAGGACTGGAATTGCATTTCACCGAACCACTTGATCCAGTCTCGGCGACGAACCCTGACAACTACTCCCTCAACCAATGGACCTATCCTTGGTCTAGCCAGTACGGCACCCGTGGAAAGATCTACTCGATCAATCATCCAGGCCAAACTGGATCCGACACTGTCGCTATCCAATCTATACAGCT
>JBNMOQ010000006.1:0-52359 GCA_051275055.1 Candidatus Pelagisphaera sp. | reverse complement strand
GCCTTGGAGGCATTTCTCGAGGGATGTAAATTGCGAGCAGTCGAGAAGGACCATGCTCAACTGATTAGTATTTCCGTTGAATCGGAACTGCTTGACCCCTTGGCGGTGCTCGAGTCGATTTACGAATCGACGGAACCACACTTTTATGTCGAGCGTCCATTGGAAGGCGTTGCATTGGCGGGCGCGGAAGTGGCGGTGCGCTATGAGCCGGGTGGCGAGCAACGGTTTCAGGGCGCGAATGCGTTTATTGATTCTACGCTTGAGAATGCGATTGCGATTGGCGACGAGAGTTTGCCGTTTTTCGGGCCTCACTTTTTTTGCGGCTTCACTTTCTTTGATGAAGTTGCAGAGGACGAACCGTTTTCTGCGGCTTCGGTTTTCGTGCCGAGTTGGCAGGTCAGTGTGAAGGACGGTCGGTGTGTGGCCACGGCTAATGCGTTGGTTGGCGTTGATAGCGATACGAAGTCGATTGCGTCGCGTATATGGAATGCAAATACGAAATTTAAGTCCTTCGATTATCCCTCGGCCGAGTCCAAGGTCGAAGAACGGGATCGCGGAGAATGGCGCGTAGAAACAACGAACGAAGATGGGGGGACCGAAGGGTTTGGCCAAGCGGTATGGGCGGCTCTTGACGAGATTTCCAGTGGCGCTTTTGACAAGATTGTTTTGGCGAGAGCTCAGGATCTACGAGCGAATCAGGCGTTTCATCCCCTTGAAATTCTCAACGCTCTGCGCGATCGATTTCCAGATTGCTATTCGTTTTCTTTCGCCAATGGGAATGGACAGAGTTTTATTGGAGCGAGTCCCGAGCGATTGGTTCAGGTGGAAGGCGGAACGATCTCCACGGATGCGTTGGCTGGATCGGCCCCGCGCGGAGCTTCAGCGGCAGAAGATGCCCGATTTGGAAGTTCATTGCTCCGTAGCGAGAAAGATCGGCGCGAGCAAAAAGTTGTCTTGGATTCCATGATACGTCGCTTGGCTGATCTTGGGGTTGAAGCAAGTACGAGCGACTATCCGAAGTTGAAACGTCTTAGCAATGTCCAGCATCTGTATAACGAAATCAAAGGAGATGTTCCGGAGGGAGTTCGATTGTTGGATTTCGTGGAAAGCTTACATCCGTCGCCAGCTGTTGGCGGTTCGCCGAGGGAGGCTGCTTGTAAGCGAATTCCGGATTTGGAACGTTTTGATCGCGGATTGTATGCGGGACCGATTGGTTGGGTGAACTGTCGAGCGGAAGGCGAGTTTTTCGTGTCTATTCGATCGGCTCTGGTTGATGGTGATTTAGCGCGTTTGTATGCGGGCGTAGGAATTGTGGATGGCTCGGTTCCTGAAAACGAAATTCAGGAAACGGACTTGAAATTTAAGGCCTTGCTGGAGAATCTACTGTAGATGTCCTGCCAATTCGCAAATTTGAACGAGCTCTGGTCGAGGACGATCGCGGAGACGTTGCGAGCGAAGGGAGTTCGGTACGCGATTATTTGTCCGGGTTCGCGTAGTTCTCCCTTGGCGTTTGCGTTTGCTCGGACGAATGGAATCGAAGCGATATCGGTTTTGGATGAGCGTTCTGCTGCGTTTTTTGCTCTCGGATTGGCTAAGCGCGAAGGAGTTGCAACGGCGCTTGTGTGTACATCCGGTACCGCTGCAGCGAATTTTTTCCCGGCAATAGTCGAAGCTTCCGAAAGTGGCGTACCTTTATTGGCCCTGACTGCGGATCGTCCTCCGGAGTTGCGTGGATGCCGTGCGGGACAGACGATTGATCAAGTAGGCCTTTACGGTTCCTATCCTGTAGACCAGGTGGAGTTGGCTCTACCGGAAGCGAGTTTGGAAAAACTGGGCGATTTATGTGAGACGCTTTCGGCGTTTTGTGATCGCACGCTCGTACAGCGAAGTGGACCGGTTCATGTGAACGTTCCTTTTCGTGATCCTTTACCACCATTGAAAGACGAGTCTTTTAGGAATCCGTTTTCCGATGATTCATGGAAAAATTGTTTTAATGAGTTGAGCACTGCTGAGGAAGCTCGATCTCCGCTCGAACTTGATTTGAGTTCATTTGCGGATACAGAACGCGGGGTAGTTATCGTTGGAGCGACGCTTGCTCCTTATGGAGACCGTTGGGTTGAAAATGTCGCGACTTTGAGCGACGCTTTGAAGTGGCCGGTGTTAGCTGATGCGTTGAATCCGATTCGAAATCACTCTGAACGATTCCCGTATTGCGTTTCCGGATATGATGTCATTTGTCGCTCGTCGATTGCCGACGGAAATTTGGCACCTGAGAAGGCAATTGTTATCGGAGATTTGCCGATCAGTAAGATGCTTCGTTCTTGGTTGAAACGAAATGATATCGAGATGGTTTTTCTAAACGCGCTTGGAGGTAATTTCGATTCGACTCACGGTCGCAGTGAGAATTTGTATTTTGATTTCAATTGCGGAACGCCTGAAGTTCGGGAGCGCTCGAATGTGGCGTTCGCTGAGAACTGGCTAGAGGCAGATCGACTCGTTCAGGATAACGCTCGAAATCGATTGGAAGCATTAGATGGTTTTTTCGAAGGAAAAATCGCTTCGACTCTTTCTCGACATCTGCCCTCGCAAAGCTCGCTTTTCGTTTCGAATAGCATGCCTCCACGAGATATGGAGTTCTTTTGGAGTCCGAATAACCGAGGGGTAAACATTCAGTGCTCGAGAGGAGCTAACGGAATCGATGGAATCCTATCCACAGCTTTGGGTGTGGCTCATGGTGGAAGTCCGAGTTTTTTGCTGACGGGTGATTTGGCATTGTTGCACGATACCAATGGAGCGCTTATTTCGAATGTTCTCGAAGGCTCCTTGACGATTGTTCTCGTTAATAACAGTGGAGGCGGAATTTTTGAAATGCTGCCCGTTGCGTCATTAGGCGAAGAGTTCGAGCAATTTTTCGTAACAGATCAGCAAGTCGATTTTTCGAATTGGGCAGCGACCTATGGAATTGAATACAAACGGCCGGAAAGTTGGAACGAGTTTACTGCTTTGATTGAGAGAGTTCCTAAGGCTGGCGTGCGATTGATTGAAGTAGTAACCGATCGCAAAGCCGATTCGAAGATGCGTAAGCAATGGTTCTCAGAGATAGCTGAAACTTTGGCGTAGCTGCTTTGGGCTCTTTCGTTGAGAGAACTCTCTTGCGATTGTTGGCGTATCTTTGATGCTTTGAATTGACTGTAGCTTATGCCGACTCGAAAGAAGATTCCTTCAACTGTTAATGCTGAGAGAAAACGACTTGACGAGTCCGCTTCTCGAACAGCGAATTGGAAACGTTGGGGGCCTTACATCTCTGAGCGGCAGTGGGGGACGGTTCGAGAAGACTATTCGGCGGATGGCGAAGCATGGGATCACTTGCCATTTGAAGAGTCCGGACTTCGAGCGTACCGTTGGGGTGAGGATGGTTTATTGGGGTTTTGCGACCGAGAGTGTCGGCTTTGTTTTTCGTTGGCTTTTTGGAATGGAAAAGACGAGCGACTTAAAGAGCGCCTTTTTGGTTTAAATGGAAACCAGGGGAATCACGGCGAGGATTGCAAAGAGCTCTATTATTATTTGGATTCGACGCCGAGTCATAGCTACTCGAAAGCGCTCTACAAATATCCGCAGGCGGCATTTCCTTATGATGAGTTACGTAAGGAAAACGAACGTCGCGGGAAGAATGATTCTGAGTATGAAATATTGGATACGGGAGTTTTCGATGAGAATCGATATTTTGATATTCAAGTCGAATATTCCAAGGCTGGGCCAGATGATATTTTGATCCGTCTCGTTTTGAGCAATCGTGGTCCTGATTCTGCCAAGCTTCATGCTTTGCCCAAGATATTCTATCGCAATACATGGATCTGGGGATGCGAGCATGAAGGGTGTACGTTGAAGCCTAGTATTCGTCAACGTTCCGCTAGTGGATTGGAGCTTTCGCATCAGACTTTGGATGGGTTTCGATTTGAAGCGGATAAGGCATCGGATGGAACGTCGCCGGAGTTCGTTTTTACTGAGAACGAGACCAATACGAAAACGCTGTATGGAACGGATTCTTACACGCCTTATGTGAAGGATGGTATTGAGCGTTGGTTGCTCAAAGGAGAGGAGAATGCGGTGAATCCTGCAAAGAGTGGGACAATCGCGGCGAGTCATTACGATCTTGAGATTCTAGCAGGCGAGAGCGTTACGATTTGCTTTCGATTGTTCAGTGATGAAACGCCGCCGAAGCAAGTATTTGGAGCGGGTTTTGAATCTGTTTTTAAAAAGCGTAGAGAAGAAGCGGATGCGTTTTATGCGTCTGTTTCGCCAGAAGGACTTTCCGAAGAAGAGCAATTGGTCGAACGTCAAGCTTATGCGGGATTACTCTGGAGCAAACAGTTTTATCACTACTCGGTTCACGATTGGTTGAGGGGAGATCCTGGAGTTTTGAGACCTCCTTCGGATAGGCTTGAAGGGCGAAATCATGAATGGAAGCATCTCTTTAATAGAGATGTTATTTCGATGCCTGATAAATGGGAGTATCCCTGGTATGCGGCGTGGGATCTAGCGTTTCATATGATTCCGTTTGCACGGATTGATCCGGATTTTGCGAAGAAGCAGCTTATTCTGTTTTTACGTGAATGGTACATGCATCCGAATGGCCAGATTCCTGCCTATGAATGGGCTTTGGGGGATGTGAATCCGCCGGTTCATGCCTGGGCTTGTTTGCGCGTGTACCGGATATGCAATGACAAAGGGAAACCGGATGTGTCATTTCTGAAAAAAGCGTTTCACAAATTGATGCTGAATTTTACCTGGTGGGTGAATCGCAAGGATCCGGAAGGGAATAATCTTTTTGCAGGCGGTTTTCTTGGGCTGGATAATATTGGTTTATTCGACCGTTCAAAGCCGTTGCCCGAGGGGCATGCTCTTCATCAAGCAGATGGAACGGCGTGGATGGCGTTTTATTGTTCGACGATGCTTGCGATTGCTCTGGAGCTTGCAGCTCATGATCCGGATTACGAGGATGTTGCTTCTAAGTTTTTCGAGCATTTTATGAGCATCTCGGATGCGATGAATCATTTCGGAGAGAGCGGACTTTGGGATGAAAAAGAGGGATTCTATTACGATGAGATCGTGTATCCTAATGGCGAATCGAAGCGGATTCGGGTGAGGAGTTTAGTGGGACTGATTCCGTTGATCGCTGCGGAAACGCTGGAGGGAAAGGTATTGGAATCGATGCCGGGATTTCGAAAACGTATGAACTGGTATTTGGAGCACCGAAAGGATCTTGCTCCTCAGATCAGTTGCGAATTGAACTCCGGCGAGTATCCCTCGTACTTATTAGCGGTCCCGACTAGGGAGAGATTGGAGCGGGTCTTGACGTATTTGTTTGATGAGGACGAATTTCTTTCGACGTTTGGCGTTCGCTCTCTGTCGCGTTATTACAAGGATCGCCCCTACGGTTTGAAGCTGGATAGAGAAGAGTTTGAAGTGAGGTATACTCCGGGCGATTCCGATTCTTGGCTTTTTGGAGGAAACTCTAATTGGAGGGGGCCTATTTGGTTTCCAATCGCCTTTTTGATTATCGAGGCCCTGCGTGGCTATCACCGTTTTTATGGCGATTCGTTGAAGGCTGAATTCCCGACTAGATCAGGAAATTGGCTGGATTTGGACCAATGCGCTGACGAATTGAGCAAACGTATGGGTGGGCTCTTTTTGCCCGATGGGAAAGGTCAACGACCTTGTCATGGGGATGAGACACGCTACGCGGACGATCCGAATTTTAGGAATTTGCCGTTATTCTATGAGTTTTTCCATGGGGAAACTGGCAAAGGGCTCGGCGCGAGTCATCAGACCGGTTGGACCTCCCTAGTGGCGGAGATGCTGCGGCGGTAGGAAGAATTCGTTAAGTTGGCAATTTTGGATTGCGAATCGAAGATTTTTGCGAGCATCTTTGGGGCGACAAATCGTTAAATGAAACTACTTCAAATTGCTACCCCTGTCATGGTTCTCGCTGGAATATTTGGCGGATCATCGGTTATTTCTGCGGAAAAAGGAGAGGACCTTTCGGATACTCTGAGCTTTACTAAATGGTCGGGAGACTTGGTTGTTCCCGATCCGATTTCCATTAGTATGGATGATCAGGGGCGAGCGTATGTGACGCAGACTCAGAGACGGAAGGCTCAGGATCTGGATATTCGCAATAATCGAGACTGGATTCCTGACGATGTCGGGTTCGATAGCGTCGAAGCGAAGCGCCAGTTCTATCGGTCTCAATTGTCGACTGAGAGGTCTGCTGAGAATACTGGTCGGGTAGAGGATTACAACAAGGACGGCGTTCACGACTATCGCGACATGATGGTGATGAGTGAAAAGATCTTTCTTTTAGAGGATACCGATGGGGATGGTACTGCAGATAGTATCGATTTGTACGCGGAAGACTTTAAGTCGGAAGTGACGGGAATCGCTGCGGGTGTTCTATGGTACGAGGGGGATGTTTACTCAACAATCGCTCCCGACGTTTGGAAGTTGCGCGATACGGATGGGGATGATGTAGCGGACGAGCGTGAAATTATGGCGACTGGGTTTGGGCTGCACATCGCCTATGGCGGGCACGATATGCATGGCCTGATTGTCGGTCCTGATGGGAAGATGTATTGGTCGATCGGCGACAAGGGTATCAATGCTATGACCAAAGAAGGAAAGCGTTTTTACTATCCCAACCAAGGCGGGGTGATGCGCTGCAATCCGGATGGTAGCGATTTCGAGGTATTCGCTCACGGATTGAGGAATGTGCAGGAATTTGATTTTGACGACTATGGCAATTGGTTCGGAGTGGATAACGATTCGGATCAGAAAGGCGAAATGGAGCGATTCGTTTATATCGTCGAAGGTATGGATGCTGGCTGGCGCTGTAATTATCAGTACCGGAAAGATGGCTACAATCCTTGGATGGCGGAGGGACTGTCTGTCCCTGTTTTCGAAGGACAAGCGGCGTACATCGTTCCAGCGATTCAGAACTATGTCGATGGACCTGCGGGTTTCGTCTTTAATCCAGGGACGGCTTTGAATCCTGGATACAAAGATTATTTTTTCCTCAATAGTACGATGGGAGGCGTGCAATACGCGTTTCAGGTGGAGCAAAATGGCGCTTCGTTCGTCATGAAGAACGATCATAAAATTGGTGCAGGGACTCCACTGATCGGATTAACAGTTGGGCCGGATGGAGCGCTCTACGCTCCTGATTGGGGAGGCGGTTATCCGCTAAATAAAAAGGGCGCTGTTTGGAAAATCGACGATAGTTCGGGTGCAGACAGGTCAGTGAGAGAGGAAGTGGCTGCTCTAATTGCTGAAGGTTTTGACAAAACGAAGACTCGTCAGTTGCGGACTTATCTGGGTCACGTCGATAGGCGAATTCGTTTGAATGCTCAATTCGAACTTGTGAAGCGCGGGGAGACGAAAGTGCTCGTTGCGGAATCGAAAACTGGAGCTCGATTGAAACGAATTCATGCCGTTTGGGGTTTGGGGCAACTTGCCAGAAAAGATGACGCTCTTTCCATTAAGACGCTTCTTGGATTGTTGGGCGATAAGGATTCGGAGATTCAGGTGCAATCTAGCAAGGTGTTGGCCGATCTAGATATTGGAACATTCGATGGTGGTTTATTAACGCCTTTGCTGACTTCGAAGGATCCACGAGTCCGTTTTCAGGCGGGCTTAGCGATAGGGAATCATCGAGTTTCTAGTGCGTTTAATGATGTTGTATCCATGATCGCAGATAATGATGGTGGAGATCTCTATCTGCGCCATGCGGGAATTGTGGCTCTTGAGGGAATCGGTGGCGCAGAACGGTTGGCTAATCATTCGTCGAAGGAAGCGCGTTTGAGCGCTGTCGTTGCTTTGCGAAGAAATCGAAGTTCAGAAGTGGCGGTCTTTTTGAAGGATAGAGATGCGGAGGTTGTGCGGGAGGCTGCTAGGGCGATTCACGATGATTTATCGATTCCTGAGGCGCTTTCGAGTTTGGCTGCGGCACTCGAGCGATTAGATTCTTCAGATGCCGCTCTATCGCATCGGATCATCAACGCGAATTTGCGTTTAGGAGGAGCCGGGCACGCTGGACGCGTTGCGAGAATTGCGACGGATAAATCGCTCGATTCTGCACTGAGAATCGAGGCGGTGGAATCGATCACTAATTGGGTTGAGCCGCCGTTGTTGGATCGTGTGGACGGTCGTCGGCGGGAACTTGGGATTAGAGATGAGCAGTCGATCGCTAGAGCGGTGGGACCTGCTTTGAATGAGCTTTTGTCGTCAAAAGACGGGAAATTATTGGAGACGGTCGTTGCGGCTGCGAGCCGTTTGAATGTTGAACTGAAGCCCGATGCGATGCTGGCCCTTTTGAAAAACCAGCAAGCGTCTAGTCAGCTTCGCATGTTGGCTCTGAAAAATTTGAATACAAAGACCGCGATCGACTACGCATTAAAGTCAGACTTAGATGATCTTAGAGTGACTGCAGCTGGTATGCTTGTTGGACGCGACCCAGTTCAGGCTACGCGTATCTTGGGCGAGCAGCTCGTATCTTACGGTTCAATTCAGCAGGCGCAAAGCGCGTTAGCAAGCTTGGCGCAAATCGAGTCGCCTGAAGCGGATAAGTTAATTGAGAATTTCGCGAAAGGGGAGTTTTCCGCGGGGTTACGTCTGGACGTTCTCGAAGCAGCGGCGAAGCGCGGTTTTAAGGATGTGCTTTCGGCCTTTGATTCGAAGCGCGATTCGAGCGATCCGATTGGTGCGTTTGTCGAATGCTTGGAGGGAGGCGATGTTCGATCGGGTGAGGAAATTGTGAATACGCATTTGGGCGCTCAATGCATCCGGTGCCATCGAGTCTCTTCTGCTAGTGGAAGTAAGATAGGCCCAAATTTGAAAAATATTGGCCAGAAGGAGCGATCGTATTTACTTCGTTCGCTCGTTGATCCTGGGGCGGATATTGCGAAGGGATTCGGGATGGTTAGCGTCAGTTTAGACGATGGCTCGACCGTGAGTGGTTTATTGGGTAGCGAAACTGGTGATACGCTGGAGATCCTTTCGCTGGACGGATCTTCTAAGCTGATCGATAAGACGAAAGTCGCGTCACAAACGGACCCGATTTCGACGATGCCTCCTGTGGGGCTTATGCTGACGAAGCGAGAGTTGCGGGACGTGATCGCCTTTTTGAGTGGATTGGATGAATAGTCATGTTGGGTCGAATGCGTGTGGATTGGGGAACCTGTCTAATTTTCCCGATTGCGCCCTATGAAGCTGACGTCATCATTGTTTGGTAATGAACCGATGTCTTCAATGGAAGTAACTGATAGTCGAATGTTAGATCCGAGTGATTTGGAAGCTGCGTATGCTCGACTTAAGAATTGGTTCGCTGATTGTTCGGGCGCGATTGTTGCGTTCAGTGGGGGAGTCGACAGTTCCTTGGTTGCTTTTTTAGGTCGGCGATTTCTGGGCAAAGGTGATGTCTTGGCTGTAATATCGGCGTCGCCCAGTTTGAAGCTGTCGGACCTAGATGCGGGCAAGGCTTTTTGCGCAAACAACGATCTGTCGTTGCGAGTGATACGCACCGAAGAACTATTGAATTCGGACTACTCTAGTAATCCGAGTAATCGCTGCTATTTCTGCAAATCCACTTTGTACGAGAAACTGGATCCTTTATTGAGAGAATTTCCCCAAAGCTGGATTCTAAACGGAACGAATCTGGATGATTTGGGCGATTATCGACCAGGCTTGGAAGCCGCGAGCGAACATCAGGTTCGTAGCCCTTTGGCGGAATGCGGGATTGGTAAAGAGATGGTTCGAGCATTGTCGCGTTCTTTTGAATTGGAGTGTTGGGATAAACCAGCGAGCCCGTGTTTGAGTTCTCGGATTCCATATGGGCAGCAGGTTACGGAGGAAAAACTTCGTAGAATCGAAGGTGCAGAAGCCTGGCTAGTGAAGTTGGGTTTTCCGGTTTGTCGCGTTCGCCACGTGGAGGATGCCGCTTGCGTTGAAGTGCCTCAGGAAAGAATAGGTGAATTGCCATCCTTGAATACGATTCAAGCGGAGATGAGGCGTTTAGGCTTCGTTGAGGCTTTTGTGGATCCCGAGGGGTTCGTGACTGGAAAATTGAACCGTGCGATTAATGAGTGAGGAAATTAATTTGGACTTGGATCGGGAGCGACGAATCGGTCAGCCGGAAATTATCTACGGCGAATCGAAGTCTAATGAGCAGCTGATCGAAATCGTTGAACAATTGCAGCGGGCCGGGCGCAATGGATTATTTACGAGGGTGTCGCCTTCTCAAGCGGATGCTGTGCTTTCCGTGTATCCGAGTGTTGATTACGATAAAGTAGGGCGTTGTTTGATTTTGAAGAGTGGCTCGTTAGCCTCGGGTCGAGGCGAGTTGGCTTTAGTTTGCGGTGGAACTTCGGATATTCCGATACTTCGTGAGGCTGAGTGTACTGCCCGTTTTCTGGGTTTCGACAGTCGCGTGTATGCCGATGTGGGAGTTGCGGGGATTCAGCGATTGATGGATCGATTGGACGCTATTCGAAAGGCTAAAGTTGTCATCGTGTTTGCAGGTTTCGAGGGAGCTCTGGCTTCAGTGGTGGCAGGTCAAGTATCGGCTCCGGTGATCGGCGTTCCGACTAGTGTCGGTTATGGTGTTGCGGCGGGTGGCCAGGCGGCTTTGAATGCTATGCTATCAAGTTGCGCCAACGGACTTTTGGTAACCAATATAGATAATGGCTGTGGCGCTGTGATGGCTGCTGCACGTATCCTTCCTTTGCCTACGTTATGAGTATTTTAAGAATCGAACCATTTTCAGGTGTCAGTGGAGATCTTTTCGCTGGAGCTCTTGCTCAGTTGGCGGATGCGGAATCGCTTGTAAGCGAACTGCCCAGGTATTTGGGATTGGCCGGAGTCGAGACGGTTTGGGAAACGGTGGACAAGTGCGGCGTTTCGTGTCGCAAAGTTTCATTCGTTGAAGCGTCGCCTAAAACGGGTCATGGGGCGCATCGTCACTTATCGGATATTCAAGCGATGATAATAAAAGCTGACATTCCCGAGGATGCTAAAAATCGAGCGTTGGATATATTTCAATATTTGGGAGAAGCTGAGGCTGACGTACATGGAATCGCATTGGAAAAAGTGCATTTTCATGAAGTGGGTGCAGTGGATTCGATATTGGATATAGTGGCTTCTGCTTTGCTATTGGATCGACTGGATGTGACTTCGACGATCTGCGATCCTGTCGTTACGGGAAAAGGTTTTGTTGAAATGGCTCATGGACGGTATCCGATTCCCGCTCCCGCGACTCAAAAATTGCTTCAAGGAATGGTGGTGGATCCAGGCTTGGAGACTGCGGAACTGACTACTCCGACTGGGGCGGCAATACTCCGTCACATGAAACCATCGTTTTCCGTGCCTCAACTGCGTATTCTTTCAACCGCCGTCGCTGGAGCCACCAAAGACTTTACTCATCCGAATGTGCTGAGGTTGTCGCTATGCGAATTGGTGGAGTCGGCTGGCGACTTATTACTCATTCAAACGAATATTGACGATATGTCGGGCGAACTGCTTGGTAGCGATTTGTTGGATATGTTGCTCGAAGCGGGCGCTAAGGATGCGTGGATCGGTTCAATTATAATGAAGCGTGGACGGCCTGGTTTTAAGCTAGAGGCATTGTGCGCTCAAAGCGAAAAAGACCGATTGTCCACGGCGATTTTGGAAAACACTAGTACGATCGGATTGCGCTATTTGCCTGTGACTCGCCGAGAGTTGGAAAGGCGGTCCACGGTTTTGGATACAGAGTGGGGACGAGTGGATGCGAAGGAAGTCGTGTTATCGAGTGGAGAAATACGCGTTTCTCCAGAATATGGTTCTTGCCTGAAACTCGCTCAAAAAGCGGGGGCCCCAGTTTCGAAGGTCTATCAATCGGCAGTAAGGCAAATTAAATAAAAGTACCCTACCGCTGGAAAGCGGTATGAACCGCTAAGGAGGGGGGTTGGAAGTTGCTACAAAATTCTCGTGATAAGGCGTTAATGCCTTATCCGTGGTGAGCGCCGGAGAGTAAAAGACTAGCGAGAGCTAACCTAGTTTTTTCCGTGCTTCGCTTTGCTTTTGGGTTCTTCTGATTTTTCAGCGTCCTTGTAGGGAGCGTTTTTCCAGAAGCCGCGATAGAAACAGGAACGATTGCCGGCGAGAAATTTTCTGCACTGCTCTTCGTTCTGTTGGTTTGCGGATATAGTTTCGGGGATTGAACGGTTCATGATGGATAGATTGTGTCCCTATATCGGCGCGTATCTTATTGAGTTGAGCCTACTTGGAAATTCAGTGGGGGAAGGATTGATAGATTTGGATTGGTGGGTATTGATAGTTGGAAGATGAAGTTGGCGATTATTAGCGGAACGAGCATCAATTGTTCGGAGGTGTTTGCGGATTGGGAACTCGAGCGGATTGATACTCCCTTTGGGGCTGTAGAGGTGAAGCAGAAGGGGGAGTTGGTCGTGGTCAATCGTCACGGTTTCTCGAATCCGATGCCTCCTCACGCGAGTAATTATCGCGGATACGTGTCAGCTTTAAAAGCTTTGGGAGTGAAGGCTGCCTTGGCTGTGAGCTCAGTTGGTTCGTTGCGAGAAGATCTGTTGCCGGGGACTTTGGTGTCTTGTGGCGATTATGTGAGTTTCGCCCCGGCTACGATGATCGACGATAGGCCAAGTGGATTTGCCCCTCAATTGGACAACTCTCTTTTGAAGGAGCTTTTGGAGCTGAGTCCTGAGAGGATCATCGAGGGTAAGATTTATGCCCAGACCCGGGGGCCGCGCTTCGAAACCAAAGCGGAAGTGCGGGTTTTGCAGACTATGGGGTGCGATGTCGTGGGAATGACCTTTGGCAATGAAGCGGATTTGCTGTTGGAGAACGGAATCTCTGTTACTTCGTTATGCATGGTTGATAATTTTGCCCATGGAATTGGAGAAGAGAAACTTACGATGGACGGATTTCATGTATCAGTAGCCGAAAACCAGGCTAAAATTGACGGACTTTTAGCGGCTTTTGTGGCTCGATTCGGGAAGTAATTCGTATTTTACGTAAAACATGGGATTATTTGGGCAGCGAATAGTAAATTCCTTCCTAATATAGCCGATGGACTAGTCAGGTTGTCTGTCGATAGGTGGCAATACAGCATAGATCGTATTATGAGTGAATTTCTCCCCACAAAAACAATGGTTGCCTCGCGCGAGGTTTTTCGACGCATGAAGACCTTGATCGGAAGCCGTATCAAGGGGAAGGGCGAGTCGATCGATAATATTCTTATTTGCCTCGCAGCTGGCGGACATGTGCTGATTGAGGATTTGCCGGGAGTTGGTAAAACAACCTTGGCTTATTGTTTGGCGAAATCGATGCATTCGGATTTCAAGCGGATCCAGTTTACCAGCGATTTGTTACCAACCGATGTGACGGGCGTTTCGATTTACGATGAACGCGAAAAGCACTTTGTTTTCAAAAAAGGCCCTATTTTTTCCAACATTGTTTTGGCGGATGAAATCAATCGAGCGACACCTAAGACTCAGTCTAGTTTGTTGGAGGTTATGGATCATGGCCGTGTGTCGATCGATGGAGAAACTCACATTGTGGGCGCTCCGTTTATCGTGTTGGCGACTCAAAATCCGGTAGATTACGAAGGGACCTTTCCTTTGCCAGAGAGTCAAATGGACCGCTTTTTGATGCGTTTGCAAATGGGTTACCCGAGCGTGGCGGACGAGCTTGAAATTTTATCGGCTGAAAGCTCGAGCTACAATGATCTCGAATTCGAGAATCCTGTATCACAGGAAGAAATCGTGACCATTCAGGAGACGGTTTCCAAAGTTTACGTCGAGCAATCGATTTTGGAGTATATTCTGGATATTATCACTGCGACCCGAACCGAGAGCGAATTCAAGGCTGGCATAAGCGTTCGTGGGAGTTTGGCACTGAAGAAGGCATCGCAAGCGCGGGCTTTGTATTTCGGCCGAGACTTCGTTATTCCAGGTGATGTCAGTTCAATTTGTTCGGCTGTGCTTAGTCACCGTTTGAATTTGCGGCGGCCTTCGTCCGATGCTCTCGAAGAGCGTCGCTTAGTAGAGGGAATCGTTACGAGGATTCTCTCAGCGGTGCCGCAGCCCAATTAGGCCTGAATCGAAGCCATGTCTGCTTCTGCTGCAAACGATCAATTCGACTGGGGCGGACCTGCGTCCGAGAAACGCCAGAAATCGCTAGCGGTTAAATTTCGCGAGCTTTTCATTCCGCCAAAAGGAGAGAAGGTTTTGCCAACTGGATCCGGGATGATGCTCATTTTAGTTGGTCTTTGCTTGGGCCTGGCGGCGTATAATACGGAAAACAATATTCTCTTCGCTGCCTTATCGCTACTTGTGGCGTTGATTGTGATGAGCGGTGTTTTTTGTTGGGCGAATCTTTTGTGCGCCCGTTGGCGATTGGAGACTAGCTCGACATTTCGTGTGGGTGAAATTGGTGAGATCGCAATTGTAGTTGAAAATGCGCGACAGTGGTTTCCGTTGTTCTGTTTGCAATTTCATGTCGAGAGTGAGAAGACGGGCGATTCGAATGAACTGTATTTGAAGGATAGTTTGGAGCCGGGAAAATCTTGTCGGGTACTTTGGCGCTACCAACCAACCATTCGAAGCGTAACCAAAATTCGAGTATTCGATGCGGCATCTTCCTTTCCTTTTGGCTTTTTGCGTAAGCATGTTGCGGGAGAATGCGAAAAGGAAATTCGCATTTGGCCTGCTCGAATTGACTATCATCGACTTAGAGCGCCTGAATGCGGTTTTGGTTGGCAGGGAGCTAGCACGAAACGCAAGGGGACGACAGGCGAATTGATTGGGCTTCGCCCATACAGCAAAGGGGATGCGCAGCGTTCGATTCACTGGAAAGTGTCGGCTAGACAAGGCTCATTAATGGTGAAGCAAAATGCGGCCGAGAGCCAAGCGCGGTATTCCATCGTAGTCGACCCTTCGGGTTACTTGTGGTCAAGCGAGCAGGTGTTCGAAAAGATGTGTTCGTTGGTGGCGAGTTTAGCTGAGGATCTGTTCTTGGCAGGAGATCTCGATTTTTGCCAAATAGCAGGCCAGACGACAATTAAGATTAGTCGTGTTGCGGATTTGGAATCGTTTTTCGATTCTATCGCCGCACTGGAATTGGACGCGAATGCAGAGGAGGATCGGGATTCCGCGTATGCAAATGCGATATCTTTTACTCAAATTGACGGCAATTCCGTCGGAGCGACAATAAATGGAATTACGATCGCGAAAGCTTAGCGTTTACGAATTGTTTCGATTGAAGTGGCTAGTCGGCACGCTGATGGCGTTGGTCTCGGTTAGTTCGTTGTTGAATCTTGATAGTCACAGTTGGGTACCGGCGATTGTCAGTCTGGTAGCGATAAGCGGGTGTGTTCTGTTTCCGAAAACCTATTCAAAGGCACCGCCGGTGCTGTGGAAAGTTTTCGCTTTGAGTATTATTCCATTGGTTTCAATTGACGTCTTAGCGAAAGAAACTGTCCCGGCATTGTTGAATTTGAATACTTGGTTGATCCTGTATCGAGCCTTGAATCACACAAAGCGACGCGAAGAAATGCAATTGGCTTTGCTCTGTCTCTTTCTTTTGGTGATGGCGGGTATGCTGACGGCGTCTATCGTATTCGGCTTACAATTACTTTTATTTTCTGGATTAGCTGTGGCTTTTCTATCTATCGGTAGCATTTTCGAGACGAAAGCAGAGGGTAGAGGCGAAGGAGTCTTGGACGCGGCGATTTGGGATGACCATCAAGGTTGGATTCATTTGGCTCGCACCATGCGTTTGCGGAATTTTGCAATGGGGGCGGCATTGTTCGCATCTCTAATTTTTGTCGCTGGGATATCGTTCAATGTGATTCCTCGGGTTGATATCGAAAACAAGGTGAACCTTTTCAATATGAAGTCGACGTCGACGCTCACTGGGTTCTCGGAGAGCATTAGTCTTGGCGATGTGACGAGTATCAAGAACGACAAACGCGTTGCTCTGCGAGTGGATATTTCTGGCGATCCTCTCGTACCGGAGATGCCCTATTGGCGGATGTTGGCGCTCGATACTTACAGCAAAGGTTCTTTCCATCTTTCGCCCGAGTTGAAGGATATGATGAAGGCTGGCTTCTCGTCTCCTTACCATGCAAAACGGTATTGGAGGGATCGTCGATTTTCGGAAACGCCGAGTACCATCGCTCGAGACCGTTGGACTTTTTTCGTCGAACCTGACGTAAGCAAGTTCTTGCCGATTGTGGGGGATTTCAAGCAGTTGACGTTTTCGAATTTGAACGAACTGAGCGTTGGACCTCAGATGCATTTGTTTTCGCTTAGGGAGACTCCTAGTAAAATGGTTTCCTATCAACTAGAAGACGTTAGTTTTTCGGCACGGATTTCGGATGTATCGATGGGGAAATTCTTGGATATTTCTCCGAAGCGATCTCGTGAAAATTCACGCGAGTCTGGAGAGGTTTATCCGAATACGCTCCTGGAACTTCCTGATGATCCAGCCGCTCTTTCCTATTTGGAAGCTGTGGTCGAAGGAATAACGCGAGGAAAGGATTTGAGCGCATTGGAGTTTGCGTCTCGAGCGACTGAATACTTGGCCGACACTCATAGTTATTCTATGAATGTAAAACTTCCAAAAGACTCTGAAATAGAGGATCCGGTAGTGCGTTGGATGCAAACGGATTTGGATGGGCACTGCGAGTTTTTCGCCTCATCTCTGATTCTTCTTTCTCGAGCAGCGGGTCATCAGTCGAGGGCAGTGATCGGCTATAAAGGAGGAGCTTGGAATGCATTCGAGAACTACTACATGGTTCGTAATTCAGATGCGCACGCTTGGTGCGAGGTTTATGATGGGTTGGGAAGTTGGATTCGAGTTGATCCTACGCCCGGCTCGGGATCGCCGGCTACGGCGCAACGCACCGTTGCTTTGGGTGGAAGTGAAGTCGAAGCGGGATCACTCGCCTATGTCGATAGTTTGCGAATGCTTTGGTACCGACGTATTGTCAGTTTTGATGAACAGGCTCAGAAGCAAGCGGCGGCTCATTTGAAGGAATTCTTTTTCGCTTACGTGCAAGTAGCTGGAGAATGGACGTCTCGCGCGGTGATGCAGGTTTATAAATGGATTGTGGCTCCTTGGAGTGTTCAGAAATTCTACTACACTACGGGGTCGCTTATTCTGGCGATTGGGGTGCTTTTGTTTCAGCGAAATTTGGCTCTGAATTATCGAGAATTGTTTTTGGCTTCGTTTAGGCGTGGCGATCCGATTCGGCGAAAAGCGAGCAAGTTGTTGAGGCGGTTCCAGCAGTCGGAGAAGGGCGATGAGCCGGACAAACGTCGAGCCTCTGTGATCTTGGAATTGAACCGTTTACGTTTCGGGAGAAAGGAATCTTGGTCCAATCCGAGAATCGTATTCAAGGAAGCGCGACGGTGCCTGTAACCCCTTCGATTGCTTCTGGTTGAATTTTAAATTCGGGGTGCTTTTCGAAATAGGCTTCGAATATATAGCGAGCCATTGGCGCGGCGTGGGCTCCACCACCAAAGCTCTCATTTAGATTTTGACCTTCGACGAGGGCTACGACCGCTATTTGCGGATTCTCGACTGGGGCGAAACCGACAAACCATGCAAGTTCCAAGTTACCTTCCTTTTTGTTGATTTGAGCCGTGCCGGTTTTACCGCCGACGTTGACGCCGTCGACCATCGCTGCACGAGCCGTGCCAGTGAGACTGACGACGCGGTCCATGCCTTCAATGATCGCTTTGTGTACTTCGGGTGGCAATCCGAGCGGTTTAGGGGCAGGGCGTTGAGCAAATTGCTCGGCCGTCTGCCTAACAATGCTTGGGTGCGTATAGACTTCGTTCTTGGCGATTGAAGCGACCATCATTCCCATTTGAAGTGGGGTGACTGTTAGAAATCCTTGCCCTATCGACATGTTGGCGGTGTCGCCGTCGTACCAGGGTTCATCGTATCGATCGCGTTTCCATTGTCGCGAGGGCGTGATCATACGCCCTGTTTCGTTTGGAAGGTTAATGTTAGTCGGTTGGTTGAGTCCGATGTAGATTGCTTCTCGGCTCAAATTATCGGGACCTGCTGCTAGCCCAACGCGATAGAAGTATTCATTGCAACTTTTTTGGATGGCGGTTCGCAAATCGACTTCGCCGTGATGGCCCATACAGGGAAATGTGCGTCCGCCTACTCGATGTCCTCCATCGCATTCGAAAATAGTAGCATCGTCGATCACTCCTGATTTGAGCGCCGCTATTGCGGTTATAAGTTTGAATGGAGAACCCGGAGGGTAGAGACCGCGAAGAGCTTTGTTTTCCCAAGCTTGCCGTTCGTTGATTTCCTTGAATACGTCGTTGGAAATGAAAGGGGTGGTGTCGTTTAGGTTATAATCGGGGCGGCTGAGCATCGCTAGGATTTCCATGCGATTGAGGTCGATGGCGACAAGAGCGCCTTTGTCGCCATACAGATCGTAGCCTTGTTCGCCTGCGAGTTGGAGATCGATGTCGATCGAGAGTTCGATGTCTTTGCCTTTTTTAGGAAATAGACGCTGAACGGATTCAACTTGGTAACCGCTTGGGTCGACAACCCAAATTTCCGTTCCTGTTTTTCCTTGGAGTTCGGAGTCGAAGCGTTTTTCGATTCCGTTTCGCCCATAGGAACCTTTGGTGGCGAAGGTTTTTAGATCAGCTCCCGGCATGTCACTTTCGATCTCCAAAGCGTTGCGACCTACGTAACCGATAGCATGCGCTGCCGCATTTTCATAGGGGTAGTGGCGCATTGTGGATACGTAGAGTTGGATGGGAGATTCGACGGGCAACGATTCTAGAAGTATGGCGAATTCGCCCGGCGTGAGGTTGTCGACTAGGGGATAGGGAAGAAGTGGGTTGAGGTTTAGATGTCTTGAGACTCCATTTGCATCCACCTCTTCATAGCGGCCGAGTAATTCGTTTACGGTTTTGAGGTAGCTTTCGAGAACCATAGCCCTGGAAAGAACGAGCAATTTCGTATAATTCTCGATGGGTTTTCCTTGCTCGCGATAATCTCTAACCGTTCCCTTGTAGTGATTGCTGAACGCTGTTTGAACTTGATCTTCGGAGAGGAAAACAACGGCTGAAAACTTGGGTTGATTCGCTACGAGTACGCGACCTTCTCGGTCCAGAATATTACCCCGAGGACCTGGGGTGAGAATTCGGCGGCGGTTTTGAGTTTTTTCGTGTTCCGCGTGAAATTCGTTTTCGATGAGTTGTCGATAGAAGAGGCCACTATAGAGTACCAGGAGGATTAATGCTAGGATTCCGTAGAATATCCATAGGCGTCCTTGGTAGTTCTGTTTATCCTCGGGGTTCATCGTGCTTGGCGTTGTTCTTGGGCAATTCTAATTCCAAAAAGTCCCAGGAATCGAATTAGGAATAAAAGATAGAAAGGATTCAAACCTACTATGACCAGGCTGCTGCAGAGAAGGTTCAATCCAATTTGAAGAGAACTGAGGCCTTCGCTTCCTAAGTAAATGATGGTGAATAAAGTGTAGAGTAAGTGAATCGCAATATTGGCGATCAGCGATACAGCTAGACTGATGCCTCCTGACTCGCGACGAAACTGATACCGGAACCCCACGATTACATAGTGTAAGCCGATCAGAATGATGAGGGACGAGCCGAAGGGAAGCGGGGACCGGCTATCGAGATAGAAGGCGACGGGAATCAACGATAGAGCGCCTTGAGCGTGACTAAGAACTAGGGAGCTGAACGAAATCAACATACCTGTGATGAGAATGTTGATACCCCATGGGCTCAAATAGGTATTGATCTCGGAAAATACGAAGAGCGTTAGGTAGTGGATCGTGGTAACGATCAACCATCGATTACCGGAAAAAAGTTTCACTGGGCGTTTTCCTCAATCGCTACAAGAACTGCGACTTCGGTTAAACTTGAGAGACGTTTGTCTAGGTAGACGTCGCCATCTTGAAACATTCCACTGGCTCCTGGTCGAAGCCGTCTCAGGTATCCAATATGCAATCCTGCTGGAAAGACACCGCCCATGCCCGAAGTGATGATACGCGGTGGATTTGAGGGGTCGTCGAGTTTGATGTCGTTCGGAATGTATTCGGCGAGACCTACGGGGGATTGAAGCGTTTGAAAGCCGCTGCCGCGATAGCTCATGGGGCGATTGTCTCCGGCGATGATTACAGCCATCCGCAAATGGCTGTTACTGAGAAGTTCTACAGTGGAGGTGTATTCGTGAACTTCTTTGATGCGCCCGACGACACCGCCGGCGAATACGACCGGAGCTCCCATTGGGATGCCGTGTATGCTGCCTTTTCTTATTTCAAGACGCTGCCACCAGGAATTGAAGTCCCGAGAGACGACTCGAGCAATTTCGTATTTGTAATTGGGACGAGTCGGGAGTTGGAGCAGTTCTTCCAGACGTTCTACTTCTTGTTTGAGCGTTTGATTCTCCAGGATCATCAACTCGTAAGTCGCATTGAGACGAGCCATGTCCCTGCCGGCGTCGTACAATTCGTTTTTAGATTTCGTTCGAGCTGCCCAATAGTTTTGCAGTTCGCGTACGTAGGACGCGCCTGCAGAAAGAGGAGCCTGGAATTCGTAGAATGCAGAGCGGACGCTGCTTTTGAAAACGATAGGGACGAATATCCAAAAAACTGCTACCGCTAGCAGTATGGCGAAAGGCTTTAGGCTTAAAAGTCGCTTTTTAGGCAAGGTAGAAGCGATTCGTGGGGTTCGATAGGCAAGGCCTAATCCTTGGAGTCGCTAGCCACGTAAGGGAGTAGCGCATTGAGCTCGGCAAGCACGGCACCGGTTCCATTGGCGACGGCGCTGAGTGGATCATCTGCGATTGTGACCGGTAAGCCGGTGCGATCGCAAAGGAGGCGGTCGATTCCGCGGAGTAATGCTCCACCTCCGGCGAGTACGAATCCCCGGTCAACAAGGTCGGCTGAAAGTTCGGGAGGGCAGCGTTCCAAGGCGCTGCAGACAGCTTCGACAATAGAGCTAACTGTGTCGCTAAGCGCTTCACGGATTTCTTGGGAGGATACTTGAATAGTCTTCGGTAGGCCAGCAACTGAGTCGCGGCCTTTGACTTCAATTGTCAATTCTTCGTCTAGCGCTGCAGCCGATCCGATGCGGAGTTTAATCTCTTCACCCGTGCGTTCGCCGATGAGAAGATTGTAAGCTCGCTTCATGTAATTGATGATCGCCGCGTCGAGCTCGTCTCCTCCAACGCGGATGCTCTTGGCGTATACTATACCGGCGAGCGAGATGATTGCCACTTCCGTTGTACCGCCGCCGATGTCCACGATCATATTCGCGGCAGGTTCTTCAACTGGCAGGCCAACTCCGATAGCGGCAGCCATGGGTTCTTCTAAAAGCATTACGTCCCGTGCTCCTGCGTGTGTCGCAGATTCTTTGACGGCACGTTTTTCTACTTCCGTGATTCCGGAAGGAATGGCGATAACGACACGTGGCGGGATTATCTTGGCAGTCTGCACTTTCTTGATGAAGTAGCGCAACATGGCTTCGGTGATATCGAAGTCGGCGATGACGCCATCTTTCATTGGACGGATAGCCGTTATATTGCCAGGAGTACGACCGAGCATCTTCTTTGCCTCGTTTCCGACGGCGAGTACCCTACGCGTTCCGCTATGAATAGCGACCACGCTAGGCTCGCGTAAAACAATGCCTTTGTCCTTGGAGTAGACGAGGGTATTGGCTGTCCCGAGGTCGATGCCGATGTCGTTAGAGAAGAGTCCGAGAAAATTGCGCCACATGAATTCCTAAAATGCTCAACGAAAGCACGTTTTGAAGCAAGCGTTTAAACAGACCATTTGATAAAAGCAATTTTGAATACGGTAAAACGGGACCATAGACGAATTCATGGATATTTTTTGACGATTAGGAAGCGCTTAATGCACGGTTTTGAAGCCATGCCAAAAATGATTCTCAAGAACTTGGAAAGTGATTTTTAGCCCTCGAATAACGTAAATGAATACGAATGGTTCGAAAGAGAATCAATTGTTGATTCGTGAGAATTCGTGGGCGAACTAATGCAGGGTTTCGTTTAAACGATTGAAATTTCTAATGTACGCGTTCGTTTTCTGGACATGAAAAAGCCGACGGATTCGAAAATCAGTCGGCTTGGAAAAGTGTTGTACCGGTTTTTTGAAGACAGCCTCGAATTACTGGGAAGGGGTTTCTTCCTTCGACTCGGTAGCTTTCTCAGTGTTGATGGACTTTTTGACTTCCGGTTCTTCATCCATCGCTGTGCGAAGGTCTTCTTCGATCGTACTCGTAGCTTTTTTGAATTCCTTGATGGACTTACCGACGCCGCGTGCAAGTTCCGGAAGTTTCTTAGCTCCGAAAAGCACGATGAATACAACGAGAATAACGACGATCTCTGGCCAGCCGAGATTTTGAAAAAATGCGAGTGTGTAGTAGGGTGTTTCCATTGTTTAAATTCTTTGGAGCTAAATTGGTAAGAATGATGAGCGTAATTTGTAAGTTGGCACTGTCTTTCGTTTGATGCAATACTGGTTTCAATTTCGATCGAAACGAAGGACTTCGGAATATTCCGAAATCCCGTTAATCTCTCTATTTCTTTCCTGGTTCTTTCGCCTTGCCTGGTTGGCCGCTGAGAAAGGTGTTTGGTCCGTCGAATTGCTCGCTTTCGAAAAATCCGTGCAATTGGCGAATACGCGTCGGGTGACGCATTTTGCGAAGTGCTTTGGCTTCGATCTGGCGAATACGTTCACGAGTGACTTGGAACTGTTTGCCAACTTCCTCGAGCGTTCGACTGTAGCCGTCGACGAGGCCGAAGCGCAAAGATAGCACGCGGCGTTCGCGTTCGGTCAGACTGTCTAGGACGTCAATAATCTTTTCGCGCAAAAGACTGAAGGCCGTTTGGTCGTAAGGATTTTCGGCTGATTTGTCTTCGATGAAATCGCCAAAATTCGTGTCATCTCCATCGCCCACAGGACTTTGAAGCGAAATTGGTTGCTGGGCCATCTTCATGATGGTCTGCACACGTTCGACCGGTAGAGCCATTTCTTCGGCGACTTCTTCGGGAGTTGGTTCGTGGCCGTACTCTTGAAGCAGTTGCTTTTGAACCTGCATAACCTTGTTCAAGGTTTCGATCATGTGGACCGGAATACGAATCGTACGGGCCTGGTCTGCGATCGAGCGGGTGATGGCTTGGCGAATCCACCAAGTTGCGTAAGTCGAGAATTTGTAGCCGCGACGGTATTCGAATTTTTCGACCGCCTTCATCAAGCCCATGTTACCTTCTTGGATAAGATCGAGGAAGGAAAGGCCGCGATTGGTGTACTTTTTCGCGATAGAGATGACGAGGCGAAGATTCGCTTCGACCATTTCTGTCTTCGCTTGATGCGCTGCTTTAAGGTGTACGCGGACATCGCTGATCAGTCTGACGAGCTTGTCAGGATCGATGCGGTGTTTGTCGTGAAGGTCTTCGAGCTCTTGCTTGAGAGTTTCGACATCAAGCAGGGCATCGCGTTGCGTCTTAGGCTTTTTGACTCGATCAATATCGCGGTGGATTCTGCTGATAAGAGTGAGGTCCTTGCTGATTACGTTGTCGATTTCTTCTTCGAAGACTTTAAGTTTGAAGAAGAATTTAGAGAAATTGCCACGGAGCGTGTTCTCCTGTTTGCGGAACTTGGAGCGAATTTTCTTTCGCGCGTCGAGATCTTCTTCTGCACGCAATTCCGTCCAGCTCTTGTACATCCGTTCTTGAGTTTTACGCGAGCGTTCGACCAATCCTGGAAGGGCGAGAAAGTAGGTTTCGCGATTCTCAATTTTCTTATCGATTACGATGCGATCGAATCGTTCGTCGCGATTCATTAGCTTTTCAGCGAGAGTAAGCGTAAATTCGGAGACAATTGCTACGGAGAACAATGCTTCTTGAGCTTTGAGCTCAGCGGCTTCAATGCGTTTCGAGATTTCAACTTCCTGTTCTCTAGTAAGAAGAGGCACTTGGCCCATCTGTTTGAGATACATTCGAACGGGATCGTCCAGAATGTCGTGTTGGTTGACCTTGGTCTGAGCTTCTTCCTGCTCTTCCTGTTTCGCCTTATAGGAATCTACTTCGTCCGGATCGAGAATATCGATTTCGAGATTCTGCAAAATCGAAATTATATTATCGATATCATCCTGTCTATCAACGCCTTCTGGGAGGGCTTCGTTGATGTCAGTAAACGTGAGATAGCCTTGCTCCTTTGATTGTCGAATCAAGTAGCGAATGCGCTCATTGATTTGGTGTTTGGATAGTCCAGGCACGCTTTCGGCGTCGCTTTTCTTCTTACGTGGCATAGAGTGTGGTTTCTCGGCGTAGGTTTCCGTAAAGTGTTATTAGTTAGGCGCTCCGAGTTGCGGCGGGTTACCTCTAATATTCTGTAAATCTAAAAACTCGTCATAGAGAGAGTTTAAAGCAGGGTCTTGTTCGGATTGTTTTCGAGCAATTTCAAGTTTTATCTTTTTTATCTTTTGGTCAGCGAATTTAGTTACGAGTCGCCGAATCGCTTCATTGGCGAGTCGCATCGGGTTATCGTACTCGGGTTTTTGAAATATTAGATCGGCAACTAAGCTCTTAAGTTCGGACTCTTCGAGCTGGTCATTAAGAGAATCAGCTCCATTCCACATGTCGTGGAGGAAGTCGTTCAGTACTTGGTTGAGCAGTTTACCTTCAGGAGATTGTTTATTTATCCATCGTTCGTCGATGATGTGCGCGATTTTAGCGCCGATCTCCTCTTCGTTAATGCAAAGTCCTAGTAAATCCCTTTCGAGAGTGTGGACAGAGTTACGCGAGGAAGGTTCGCTTTGGACAACGGTTTCCTGCCTTGAAGCGGCTTTTAGCGGCGTTCTTTGTCCGCTCGAAAATCGCTGAAAATCGCGGGTGGCAGCGTTTGCGTCGATGTTGAGCTCGCTGGCGACCAGTTTTACGAACTCGAGCTGAGCTGTATCGGTGTCGGCTTTGGCGATTATTTGGAAAAGTTCTCGAGCGACTTTGGCTTTGGCCTGAGGAGTTAGGCTTTTTTTGTCAGGGGCGATTGAGTGGGCGGCAAAGGCAATGGCTTCGGTTTCCCTTTCGAGGAGGCCATCTATGGCTTCGGCTCCGTTGTCACGGAAAAGATCGTCAGGGTCTTCGCCTTCCTTGAGTGGGATGAATGTGACTTCTACGCTTTGCGCGAGGGCGATTGGGAGCATGCGTAGGGCGGCTTGCTGTCCAGCTCGGTCACCGTCAAGTAGGCAGCGGATCTTTGGTTCGTAGCGTTTTATGAGTCGAAGCTGGTTTTCGGTAATACCGGTACCTTGGGGGGCGACGGCTCCTTTGAGACCGACGCTCCAGCAACGGATCGCATCGAGCTGTCCTTCGACCATTACGAATGGGATGTCGGGGCCGACTTCCATTCGGGCGCGATCCATGTTGAAGAGAAGAGAGCCTTTGTTGAAAATCGGCGTTTCGGGGGAATTGACGTATTTGGCTTCTTTGCTTGGGTCGTCGTCGGGCGTGAGCTCGAGTTGTCGGGCGGTGAAGGCGGTGATTCGGCCTTGATGATCGCGAATCGGAATCATGAGCCGTCCGCGGAAGCGGTAGCCCATCGATTCAGGGTTTAGGCCGCGTCGCGTGTAGAAGATACCGCAGGCTTCGAGAGCTTCTTTGGAAAATCCTTGTTTTACGACTCGGCGTCCGAGTTCGACGCCGGCGACTGGGGCAAAGCCGATTTTGAATTCTTCGGCCACGGATAGATCGAATTGGCGGGATTGGGTCCAGTAGTCGCGAATCCAGTCGCCGCCTTCGTCTTGGGCGTTGAAGGCTTCGTTGTAATAGTTGGCCACGAATTCGTGGAGATCGAATAGGTCCTGTCGAAGGGAGCGGTCCTCGCGGGGCCGTCCGCCGGCTTCGTATTCGAGTTCGAATCCGAAACGTTGGGCAAGGGCTTCAACGGCTTCTATAAACGAGAGCCGTTCAGTCTCCATTGCGAAGCTGATAATATCGCCCGCTTTGCCGCTGGAAAAGCATTTATAGATGCCTTTATCGGGAGAGACGTAAAAAGACGGCGTCTTTTCGTTGTTGAAGGGACTGAGTCCTTTGTAGTTGGAACCGGATCGTTTCAGGGAGACTTCCCGTGAAACGACGTCGTAGATTCCGATGCGATCCTTGAGATCGCGAATGCTGCTCGCCTTGATTGATGCCATACCCTGTCTGATTCAGTGGTTATCGATTTCGCTTAGCGAGAACCGCTGAGATAGCGGGTGGCCTCGTCGCGACCCTCGGCGCCTGATTCGGCTTTGGCGAGAAAGTCCTCGTAGGCATTGGCGACTCGCGAGCGGGGCGCATTAGCTTTTCGAAGCGTTTGAGCGAGGGCGAGGGCGATGGGGGCGTTTTGCGGAAAGAGATTAATCAATGCTTCGGCTTCCTGGACGGCTCGCGCGGGGACTTGAGTTTGAGAGATGACGGTGAGGTAGCTAGCGGCGATGTTCGCTGATCGAGGGGAGCGACGTTTGGCTTCGAGAATGCATGCTTCGGCATCGAGCCAATTTCGATTATCCATATAAATACGAGCGAGCTCGTGCCAAATTGTCGGGTCGTCCGATGCGGGGCCCAAAGCTCTCCAGTAGAGATCGATTGCGGTGGTGTAGTCTGCGATGGCCGCAGCTTCGCGGGCGGATGAAAGGAAGTCGGTTGCGGGTGCTTGGGTAAAGTCTGGCTCTTCCGCTTCCGCTAGCGCGATGGGAGCTTTTTCATCGGTGTCAACGGCCGCATCTTCAAGTCCTTGCGCGGTTGTCGCAGACGCTTTTTCATTGGTGCGCGTTGGGTCGGCGACGGGTTCTGTCAAAGTCGCGGCTGCTTGTGCTTGTGCTTCTAAAATGGCTTCGCGCTCCCCACGAATTTTCTCTTCTTGGGCTTCAGCGTCTAAAGCGGATTGTTCCAGCTCGCGTCGTTTTTCTTCCAGGCGTGCGGCGGTTTCGGCTATGTCCACTCGCGCTTGGCGCCATTTGCCAATGATGTCTCGAGCGGCTTGAATGCGTGGGTCGGAATTGTTGGCTGCATATCGCGAATCGTATTGGTCGAGCCAGGTTGATGCGGGGAGGTATTGCCGAAGACTAATCTCCAATTCGATAAGGGTCGCGAGGGCATTTTTCGCGCCGGGATCTTGGGCGTATGCCGCTGCTTGAGAAATCCACGATCTGGCTTGGGGGGTATTGCCGCTATCTTTGAAGAGCTGTCCGAGCTTGAGAGCGGGCCCGGCTGATGGGCGGATGCGATTCCACTGCAAAGTGGCTTTGATCGCCGAATCGGAATCGCCGCGTTCTTCTTGAATTTGAGCGTAGTTCTTCCAGGCGAGAAAGTCGTCGGGAAAGTCGTCGAGATAGTTCTCGAAAGCGGCTGTGGCTAAGTCGGCTTCGCTTAGGCGGAGGCGCAGTTCAGCGACATGTACCCAGAGTCGACTGCGATTCGGGTCGAGCTCTATGGCATGGACGAAAGCTTCCGCAGCAGCTTGCGGGTCGTTGGCTTCCATTTGTGTATTGGCAATGGCTTCTTGGAGAGCGGCACTATCAGGATTTTTCATCGCTGCCTTGCCGAGAATGCTGAGCGCCTCGCTTGTTTCGTTCTTTTGTCGAGATTGGTCGGCTTTGTTCAACGCTCGACTAATACGCTCCTCGCGATTGGCGCAGCCGGAGATGGCGATTAGCGCGACGGCACAGATAGCGATCGAAGAAAATTTACTGGCAAGGCGAGTGAATGAAGGCATTCGGAAAGGTGAACGGAAAAGGTTCGTGTATCAGATCGGCTGGGAGAACGGGCAGTTGATCGGATTCGTCTATTTCTAGGGAGGAAGATCGGGCGTTTACAACTTAATTGTGGGTCTCGACGGGCCCTATTTGCTGGGGCAGTGAAAATAGGGCGAACATGTTCGAGAAATATGTCCTGAAGCTTGCTGATTAGCGAAATCTCTCGCAATGTATATTCGTTCTATTCTTGGTAGTTGAAATTCATAGGATAACCAATGCCCCTTCATCGAATCATACGTTTTTTTAAAGCAGAGCTGCTCTTCATCTTAATGTGTGCAGGCGTCCTCCATTTGGACCAAGCTTTGGGGCAGAGTTTGATAGGGCAATTCGATGATGCGCCGGAGCGTTCGAATCTCGTATTCGAGTATCAACTCGAGGAATTCGATACGAAGAATTATCAAGCAGCGGTAGAGAATCTGCTCGGGATTTACGAACGTTCGAATGATCGGACTTTTGAACCCGGCGTTAAGGGCAAAGTGGGATTGAAAGTGTACAGCAATTCGGGACCGGGATTGAGTACGCCAGAGCCGCTTGTCGAGGCTGTCGTGCGATCGTTGATAAAGCGAGGTTATGAGCGCTCGGATATTTTCATTATCGGATTGAATGGACGCATGTTACGGGAATCGGGTTTTCTGCCTCCTTTGAGTAAGCGCTCGATGAAATTCAATCAGGTGTTCGTGAGATCCTTGGATAGTGGCGAATACTACAATGAAAAGTGGTTTTACGACAATGCGCTACCCGCTCAATCTTCTCAGTATTGGATCAATATCGATGAGGAAAACGCGATTGGAAAAAAGAATGACGACAGTAGGGAGCGGAAGAGCTACTTGCCGATGCCGTTGATGCACGAGGTCGATTTTTGGGTGAATTTGCCGTGCTATTCGGATCACCCGACTTTGGGGATTAATGGAGCGTTGATGAATGCGACGCTTTGGAATGCGAGTAATACAACGCGATTTCTGAGAAGTCCTGCTTCTGCACCAGTAGCGGTCGCGGAGATGGGCGCTGTGCCTGAATTGCGTGATACTTGGGCTTTGAATATTGTGAGCTTGCAGCGTTTTCAGTACGTTGGCGGGCCGGTTTTTAATTCAATGTATACGGTATCCGAGCCGCTTGTAATGCTTTCTGACAATCCTGTGCTCTTGGATTCGATGATGCGGGAGCGAATCAATATGCATCGAAAGAAAAATGGGTTTGCGCCCTTGCCTCAGGAATTGAAGATATTGGCTTATTCCGAGGAGCTCGGTCTTGGAGGAAAGGATACGAGCTTCGCTAATTTGATCTCGGTTAACTAGCTCGCAACTCAATTTCCATTTTGATTATCAATCGTTCGAATATCACGAAGATAACGGTTACGACGGCCAAGGAGTCGTATCCGATCCACATAGGTCGAGGGCTCGAAGCTCTATTGGCAACGCAGATCAAGGAATTGATCGATGCTGGTTCGAAGGTCGCGGTGGTGACTGACGTTGCAGTGCGAAGCGCTTTGGCTTCTTTTTTCTCTGCGGGTCTCGATGGTTTGCCGGTGCTTGAGGTCCCATCAGGTGAAACGAGTAAGCGGATGGCGCAGTTCGAGCGCGTATTGGATTTTCTTGCTGAGGAGGGTTTGGATCGAGGGGGTGTTGTAGTCGCTGTTGGCGGAGGAGTGATCGGCGATTTGACGGGTTTCGCGGCAGCGTCTTGGCTACGAGGAGTGCGGTTTATCCAGGTTCCCACTACGTTGTTGTCAATGGTGGATAGTTCGGTTGGCGGCAAGACGGGGATCAACATCGCGGCGGGTAAGAATCTCGTTGGGGCCTTTCATCAACCGATCGCGGTGTATGAGGATTTGAATGTGCTGGAAACGTTACCTTCTAGGGAGTTTGCAGCTGGCATGGCGGAGGTCATAAAGTATGGCATGTTAGCCGATTTGGAATTGTTCGAAATGCTTGAGGCTGAGCCGTTGTTGAACTGGGAGGACGAGCGTTTGGCTTCAGTTATTCAGCGAAATTGCCAGACGAAGGCGGATGTCGTGAATGCTGACGAGAAGGAGCTTTCGAGTTCTGGAGGCCGGGCATTGCTTAATTTGGGACACACCTTTGGCCATGCGATCGAGAATGTCGCGGGCTATGGGGAATACCTTCACGGCGAGGCGATTGCGATTGGTTTCGTGGCGGCCGCGAAGTTGAGTGAACATTATGGATACATTTCTGCGAGTGATACGAATCGTGTCATTCGAGTGGTCGAGGCGCATGGATTGCCGTCGAGCTTGAAGTCGCCGTTGGCGATTGAGGCTCTGTTTTCCGCTATGGGGAAAGACAAGAAGGTCCGTGCGGGCTCTCTTCGTTTCGTCGTTATGCATGCGATCGGAGTCGCAGCGACCAAGGATGACGTTGCTTTGGATGTCGTCGATCGGATTTGGGGAGACGTGGGAGCGTTCGATTGATCCGATTTCTGATGCTATGGACGAATGGATTGCCAGAGAGTACCTTGAGCTGAATGGCTTCGTTACGATGCCTTTGCGTAAAGGTAATCCACAATCGAAGCGTTCTTCTAAAGAAGAAGGGGTGGATCTTTACGTCCGGAATATGAAATTCGTGGAAAGCGATCGCGATCCTGGCTTTTTGTTGTTTTCGAGTGAGTTGAAGCATTTGCGGAGCGCGATCATTTGCGTTCGCGGTTGGCACGCTGAAAAGGCTGCTCTGGCAAGTATGACCAATGGAGCGGATATGTTGAAATACTTGGAGACGAACGTCCTGAAAAAGGTCGAGAAGTGGTTCGAATTCGAACATTGGCGAGAGCTTGGGGAAACTGAGTTTCCGAAAAAAATATTGGTAGCTCCGGTTTTTCCGATGCAGGAGGTTTATCGAGCTCGTATAGTCGCTTCATTGAAAGACAAAGGGGTCGATGGTATTCTTTCGTTTAAATCAATGTTGCTCGATATCGTAGAACGAGTGGATACACGCAATGTATACCCGAAGTCGGAGCTGTTGCAATTGGTGCGGACGCTTAAGACTTTCGATTTAATAAAGGACTCTCAGATGAACTTTCTTGGATAAGGCGATGATACACCAAACAGCAATTGTATCTCCTGAAGCGAATATCGGCAGCGGCGTCGAAATTGGGCCGTATGCGGTTGTGGAGGCTGGTGTGGTTGTGGGGGACTATTCTAAGATTGCGGCGCATGCCGTTTTGAAGGCGGGAACGCGTGTTGGTCGATCGGTGACGATTGAGAGTTTCTGTGTTATCGCTGGACTGCCTCAAGATTTGAGCTTCGATCCGAATTTAGAAACGTATTCGGAAATTGGCGACCGAAGCGTGGTGCGCGAAGGTTCCACGATCAACCGAGCGACGCGGGAAGGGAAGGCGACATCTGTGGGTGAAGATTGTTTTCTAATGGCCGTTACTCACCTCGGACATGACTGTAAGGTTGGCGATCGAGTGGTAATTGGAAATAACAGTTTATTGGCGGGATTCGTGAGTGTCGGAAACGACGCATTTTTGGGAGGAGCATCGGGTATTCATCAGTTCTGCCGCATTGGCGCAGGGGTAATGTTCGGAGGAGATTCGACAGCCACGGTGGACGTTCCGCCATTTACTATGATGGCAGAGCGAAATAATCTCTTTGGGTTGAACCTTGTTGGTTTACGTCGTCGAGGCCATATGCGTGAGGCTATAAAAGCGTTAAAGGAGTGTTACGCTTCGCTTTATAGTTCGCAGGTGAATTTAAAGAAATCAGCTGCGGAGTTGTTGGAATCCAGGTTTGGGAATGTAGAGGAGTGTAGAGTCTTTCTAGGTTTTTTTATGGAAGGCTCTCGGGGTTTCGCTCAGCCGCGAAAACGAGGAAGGGAAAACGATTAAACTATGGAGAAACCCAGGTTAGCGATTACTTGTGGCGATCCGGCGGGAGTTGGGCCGGAGTTGATTAATAAGTGCTTGTCAGAGATGCGGGATGATGAGGCGCATTTGTCGCTTATCGGACCAGGCTATTGGCTGGATGAAGCGGTTAAGGCCTGTCCTTTTGAAGTCGAGCCAATCGTCGTAGGTTTGCCAAACGCGCAATGCGAAGTAGGCAAGCCTACCGGAGAAAGTTCAAAAATCGCCTTAGAAGCGATGGAACGAGCGGCTCGCGGTTGCGCTCTCGGCAAATTTGACGGAGTGGCGACGGGGCCAATATCGAAGTCTCGTTGCGCTGAGGTTGGCTTTTCGCATCCGGGACAAACTGAGTTTTTCGCGAGTCATTGGGGCGGTTCTCCAACTATGGGGTTCGTGGGAGAAAAATTAAAAGTCGTTTTGGCGACATGGCATATTCCTTTGGCTACGGTTTCGTATCATTTGACGGAGTCGTGTCTTACTATGGCGATCGATCGCGCTCATGACTTGGCGACGAGAATGGGATGCCAGAATCCGCGTATCGGCGTTTGCGGTTTGTATCCGCATGCTGGCGAGGAGGGTTTACTTGGGAGTGAGGAAGTAGCAATTTTTAATCCATTGATCGCGCAGTTGCGTGAATCAATTCCGGGATTGAGTGATTGCCAACCAGGGGATACTTTATTTTACCGAGCGCTTAATGGAGAATTCGATGTGGTGGTCGCTCTTTATCACGATCAAGGCTTGGCTCCGTTGAAGGCGATTGAATTCGATAAGGCAGTGAATGTCACTTTGGGGCTTCGGCACACGCGGACGAGTCCGGATCACGGAACGGGCTACGACATCGCGGGAACTGGCAAGGCCTCGCATCAGAGCTTTATCCGGGCGATTCGACTAGCAATTCAGCTTTCGAAACGTTCGGCGATCGTTTAGGAGTTTTTTCGAACTAATCAATAGGGGCTTCTGAAAACACGCGGATTAGCTTGATTCTACAATAATTCTGAGGATATTACGGCTGAAGTGACGGTTGCGTTAGATAACATTTTGCCCGAGGGGGTGCGGCAAGGCGATGAGCGGTTGATTAAACTGACTGGTTCCGCGACCGGTAAGGTGTCGGCTCTCATGGAGCGAGAGACGGAATGCTCGTTTTTACGAGTGGGAATATCAGGAGGTGGATGCAATGGACTCTCTTATAAGATGAAGTTCGTCTCAAAAGCTAGAAAAGGCGATATTTTGGTTCGTTTTGTCGATGCTGACGTAATCGTCGATAGTAAGAGCGCTTTGTATTTGAAGGGAACTCAGCTTGACTACTCGAGTGCTTTGATATCCGGTGGATTTAAATTCAGCAACCCTAACGCGACTTCGAGCTGCTCATGCGGCGAGAGTTTCAGCGTTTGATTTTAGTGGCTGATTTTGAATTCCCTTTCGTTCGCAATGCGAACTTTTGCATCTACCCCAGGAAAAGAGTTGATATGGCCGTATTTTTGAAAGATAAGCTTCGGAATATCGTATCCAGCTAACAGAATTATAAACTGAATTAATGCCAAGACCACGAGGTAAACGGAGACCGCCGAGAAAGCCAGATCCATTCGCAAGCATACGACGCAATCATCGAATTCGCGTCCCAAAAATCCGAGTTGTTGGACCTGACGGAAATCAAGTTGGGCTCATGGATACAAAAGAGGCCCTGTCCATTGCTCAAGAAGCAGGTTTGGATTTGGTCGAAGTTGCCGGCAATGCAAGACCACCGGTTTGTCGAATCATGGATTTCGGCAAATACGTCTACGAGCAACAGAAGAAGGCTAAAGACAGCAAGGGTAGTTCGAGCAAGACGAAGGAAGTGAAATTCCGTCCTCGGGTCGACGTGCACGATTTTATGACGAAGTTGCGTCGAGCAGAGCAATTCCTCGATAAGGGCAACAAGGTCAAGTTGACGCTTTCATTTCGCGGTCGCGAAATGGCTCATACGGAAATTGGATACGATACGATTGGTCGAGCGATCAAGGATCTCGATCATATGGCTACCGCTGACAATACTCCTAGATTAGTAGGGCGTAATATCAACGTAATGCTATCGCCATTACCGGCGAACAAGCGAAAGCCTAAGTACAGTACTCACGCTCCCGATGAGCCCGAGCCAGAAGAACTGGACGATGAAGAGGAAGATGAAGACGAAGATAGCGACGAAGAGGAAGCGAAGTCCGAGTAAACCTCTTAGGTCTCGAACCTTTTAAAAACGTGGCACGGATACTTGGGACGACTTTTAGCAAACGCACACGTTTGCTCGTCGTAGCGTTCTGGGTTGTTTTTCTAACCTCCTGTCAAACGCCCTCGGATCCACCAGTGGATTCGGAGGGGAGCGGCGAATTAGGAAGGGTCGTTCAAGTGAAACCGATTTCTGAACCTGCTCCCGTGGTTCAGCCCGAGCCGACGAAACCGGTTGTTAAGCCTAAGCCTGAGCCGCCTCGGCTAGCGGGTATTGCTAGGCAGGCGAAACGTGTTGGCGCGGTCGCCAAGCGATTAGATGACGATCATTGGCAAATAACGCGAGATGAGCGTGTACTGACACTGGTTGATGGAAGCCGGAAAGCGGAGTTGGATGGAGCGATTCTGTTTTTGAGTGAACCCTTTAGTCGCCGTAAAGGATTTTTGTCGCTCAGCGATTCCGATTTTGAAAGTACGCTAGTTCCAGCGCTGGATCCAGTAGCTGGAACGCTTCGCTCAAACGTGATCGTAATTGATCCAGGCCACGGTGGATCAGAGAAAGGGACGACCAACGATTCATTGGGCTTGTTGGAAAAAGACCTGAACTTGGATGTCTCGATGAGGCTGCAGTCCTTGCTTGAGGAGCAAGGCTACAGAGTCGTTCTCACGCGTTACGACGATCGATTGGTCCCATTGGAAGAACGCTCGGAGATTGCGAACCATTCGAATGCAGGGCTTTTTGTGAGCGTACATTTTAATGCCGCGCTAAATCCGGATGCGATGGGATTGGAGACGTATATTTTGACTTCGCCCGGAGCCGTTTCGACGAATGATCAAAAAGCAGGCGTCGGCTCTCAAGCCTGGCCTGGTAATAGATTTGATTCGTTAAATTTCGAATTAGGTTTTCAGACTCACAAACAATTGATTGATGACCTGCAACGGGTGGATCGTGGATTTAAACGAGCACGGTTCAAGGTTCTGAAAGGATTGGATTGTCCTGGGGTTTTAGTCGAATGCGGGTTCGTTTCGCATGACAAGGAAGCGCTGCTTTTAAATACGCCGGTATACCGTCAGAAGTTGGCGGACTCGTTGGCTAGATCCTTGGGTGGTTTTGCAAAATCCCGCAAAGGAGAAAAAGGCTCATGATCAAGGCCGCTCTAATAGTCGGCCTGGGTAGTTTTGTTGGAGGCAGCCTTCGCTATCTCTCGGTGGTTTGGATCGACCGGAAGGTAGAAGTCGATTTTCCGCTGGCGATTCTTTTGGTCAACATCGTGGGTTCTTTCACGATAGGATTTATTACCCCTGGATTCGAACGGTTTTCATGGGGCGGAGACACTACGCTACCGCTTTTGCTCAGTGCGGGTATGATGGGGGGATTCACCACGTTCTCCACATTCAGTCTTCAAACACTGAAGTTGATGCAAACGGGAAGCTGGGGGTTAGCGGCAATCAACGCCACCGCAAGCGTCCTTTGCTGTATTATATCTGTATTCGTCGGACTAAAGCTCGGACAAACCTTGTTTCGCTGATCTTGCCGTTTGAATATAGGTTACCTTTAAAATTACAACGTTGTAATTTAAAGGGTTGATCCAGTTTGGGGAAAACGGTGTGTGTGGGCAAAAAAAGCCTGTTTGCTGGCAATCCTATGAGGGAATCGCTTGCAAACAGGCTGGTTGTTTTGAGTCCTAAAAGTTGAGACTAGATTGATTCTACGATCTTGTCGGCTAGGCCGTATTCGATCGCTTCTTCGGCTGTAAGGTAGAAATCGCGGTCTGTGTCTTGCTCGATCTTTTCCAGAGGTTGTCCGGATGCGCTTGCCAAGATGAGATTGAGGCGAGAACGCAACTGCTCGAGGTATTGAGCGTGGATGTGGATATCCACTGCGGGACCACGGAGTTGGCCAGCGATGAGCGGCTGGTGGATCATGACGTATGAATGCGGATACAGGTAGCGGTTTCCTTTGCTCGGAGCGGAAAGGAGAATCGATCCCATCGATGCTGCCATACCTGTGACGACTACGGAAACCTCCGAGGAGATCAACTTGATCGTGTCGTAGATGGCCATGCCTGCGGTGATCGATCCGCCGGGCGTGTTGATGTAGAAAGTGATACCTTTTCCTGGAGCATCCGCTTCTAAGAAGAGTAGTCTTTCCGTGATGTCTTTTGCGGATTCATCGGAAACTTCTCCCCAGAGGAAGATTTTGCGTTCCGCTAGGAACTTCTTTTCGAGCATCGATGCTACTGGAGTATCGGCGGGCTTTTCTTCTTTGTCGGACATAAAAATTTGTAATGTTTAATTGACGCGAAATTTAGCAAGTACGGATTGGCTAGAAATTCAATGTGAAATTCGCACGCTAGCGCGAATCCCAGCAATATACACGAAATTGATAAACCTTTGATTTCGTGGAAGACGCGTTTAATCGACTAAACGAGTCCGAGAATCATGCGGCCTTCTTCGCTGATCATGCTCTGATCCCAGGCAGGTTCCCAGGTGAGATTGACTTCGGCTTCGTCAACTCCAGGGACGAGTATAACCTTACTCTTCGCGTCTTCGGCGATTGCCGGACCCATGCCACAGCCGGGAGCGGTGAGCGTCATCTGCACATTAACGCGATGGCCGCCATTTTCGCCGGGATCTACGGAAAGCGAGTAGACGAGTCCGAGATCCACAATATTGACCGGTATTTCCGGATCGTAAACGTTTTTGAGCTGTTGCCAGATGGCTTCTTCGTCCGGTTCTTCGCCTGTTGGAAGAGTCGCTTTCGTTTCGGTAGCCTTTTCTGCAGCGGCGGATTGCTCGGCCACGAGGTCAGCTCCTAGCGCATCAGCGTCGCTCCCGTCGATTCGGGCTAGGCCATAGGGCGTCATTACCGTATAGCTACCGCCCAGTTGCTGGGTGATGTTTACTTTGGTGAGCGCGGGAAGTTCAACGGGGTCGCCGCTTGGTATTTGGACGGCTTGGACTTCGCGTGTGAGACTGCGTTCTTGTGACTCTTCAGACATAGGAAAAATTGTAGATTTTGGCGAGGTGGACTAGGCCTTGAATTTTTCGCGGATGATTTCCCGAGCAGTTTCGGCGAGCTTTTCGTCTTTAATGCAATCCAGGATTTCTTCGAAAAACCCGTAGACGATTAGTTCTTGGGCAGCTTCTTTTGGAATACCGCGAGCAAGCATGTAGAAAATCTCTTCGTCTTGGATTTCGCTAGTAGTGGCCCCGTGGCTGCATTTTACGTCGTTAGCCTCGATCTCTAATCCGGGAAGCGAGTTGGCTTCCGCTGTGTTGCTTAGGAGGAGATTCCGGTTTGTCTGATACGCATCGGTTAGCTGGG
The DNA here is from genome assembly GCA_051275055.1 of Candidatus Pelagisphaera sp. Lineage (GTDB taxonomy): Bacteria > Verrucomicrobiota > Verrucomicrobiia > Opitutales > Opitutaceae > Pelagisphaera. Next base: position 15,096 of record JBNMOQ010000006.1, on the reverse strand, counting down.
CGCATTCGTCGACTTTGATCAATCCAGAGAAAATCGTCTTGGCGTTCTGCTTAAGAGCGTTCTTGAAAAGCAGATTGGAAGTCGTGTGCGGCGCAGAGTGAGTTTGCAGCGTGCGTTGATCGATTTCCTGGTCGGAATCGACAAGGGCCAACGAGCGCATGTCGACATGAGCTCCGGATCCCTTGATTTGGCCATGAGTTTCCGAGCGGTAGTGGTGACAGCCGATATTGACGCTGTTCATCTTAACTTCGGAATCCTTGCCTGCGATATTCGAGTTGATTTGGAATCCTAGCGTTTGCTCGTTGAAATTTTGAATCAGCGTGTAGTCGATTTTCGCTCCGACTCCGGCGAATAGGTGAGTTATTCCGCAAGAGAGGGCGGGTTCGCTTCCAGCCGACAGGTGAGCTTCAGCGATGGATACTTTCGAGAATTCCTCGGCGATCACCAGCATGTGCGGGAAGATAGCTCCGTTCTCTGCGCTAGCCCAATTGTAAGAACAAAATGGAGCCTCGATTTCGACTCCTTTGGGAATATACAAAAAGGCTCCATTGGTGACGAATGCCGAGTGCAGGTGGGCGAACTTCTCGGAACCGAGATTGATGTCCTGCTTCATGAAATAATCTTTCAGCAGGTCGCTATTATGAACGAGAGCATCTTGCAAGCTGCTCCAGATGACGCCCTTGTCCTGATGTTCTTGAGACGCTTTATTGTACGCTAGAGTATGGTTGTCCGCGAAAACCAAGCTTCCGGATTGGGCACTGGTGAGGTCGGACTTCTCGACGAGCGAATCGGTGTTGGTCGGTCGATCTTTGGGTCCGAAGCTAAACGCATCGAGGTCTAATCCTTTTCGATTGGCGAAACGCCAGTTTTCATCGGTTCGACCAGGAAGCGGAGCATTCGAGTAAGACTCGAACGATTCGCTCTTGAATGACTGCCACCATTCGGGGGCTGTATTCAGTTGGTCGATGTGGATTTGGAAATCGAATCGGATTGATTCGTTTGCACCCTGTTCGGCTTCCATAGGAATTTCTTCTGTTAGTGAACTCACTTTAAAGAGTAATTGAAATTTTGATTTGGTTTTCGCGTAGGGTTTTTTAACCTACGGAACCTTCCATTTCGAGTTCGATGAGTCGTTTCAATTCGACGCTGTATTCCATCGGGAATTCGCGCGTTAGTTCATTGACGAATCCGTTGACGCTTAAGCTCATGGCCTCGGCCTCGCTGAGACCGCGTTGCTGCATGTAGAAGATCTGCTCGGCAGACACTTTACTAACAGAGGCTTCGTGCTGAACGTAATTCTTATCACCGCGAACCGTTATAGCCGGGTAAGTGTCAGTGCGCGATTCGGAGTTGATCAAAAGAGCGTCACACTCGGTGTTGTTCTTACATCCTTTTAAGTGCTTGGGAATGTGAACTTGACCGCGATAAGTCGAACGGCCTTTGCCGACGCTGATGGATTTGGAAATCACGTTACTCGTGGTTTCGTCAGCCGCGTGGATCATTTTGGCTCCGGTGTCTTGGTGTTGTCCGTCGTTCGCAAGAGCGATGCTGAGCACTTCTCCGCGGGCCTTCCGACCTTTGAGGACGACGCCTGGGTACTTCATCGTGAGACGCGATCCGATATTGCAATCGATCCATTTGACGACTGCGTTTTCGTGAGCGATGGCCCGTTTAGTGACCAGGTTGAATACGTTGCTCGACCAGTTTTGGACGGTGACGTATTCGATCTTGGCTCCTGGCATGGCGACGAGTTCGACGACAGCGCTATGCAAAGTGGCGGTATCGAATTTCGGAGCGGTGCAACCTTCCATGTAGGTTACTTCCGAGCCTTCGTCTGCGATGATTAGCGTGCGTTCGAATTGGCCGAAGTTTTCCGCGTTGATACGGAAGTAGGCTTGCAGTGGGTGGCTGACCTTTACGCCAGGAGGAACGTAGATAAATGAACCGCCTGAGAAGACTGCGCTATTAAGAGCTGAAAACTTATTGTCGCCGGTAGGGATGACCTTGCCGAACCACTTTTTGAAGATCTCTGGGTGTTCCATGAGCGCATCCGTGCTGCCCATGAAAATGACACCGTCTTTGGCAACGGCGTCTTTGACATTCGAATACGCTGCTTCCGAATCGAATTGAGCCTCGACGCCCGCTAGGAACTTACGTTCGTTCTCAGGAATACCGAGACGCTCGAATGTGGCTTTAACTTCGTCTGGTACGTCGTCCCAGCTTCGCTTAGCTCGCTGACCATCTGCGAGGTAGTAGCGGATTTTTTGGAAGTCGATGTTTTCGAGATCTTTGCTGGCCCAATGGGTTGGCATTGGCTTGCCTTCGAAGACCTTGAGAGCACGCTTGCGGAAGTCGCGGATCCAATCTGGTTCGCCTTTGACGTCGCAGATGTAGTCGACCGTGGCTTCGCTTAGGCCGATGCCTGCATCGTACTTGTGGGATTCTTTGACTTTGAAGTTACCCTTGTCACGGTCTATGTCGATTTGTGTAGCGGTTGTCGTCATTTAACAAATACAGGTTTAAGTGTTTTAAGCAGCGTCGGTTGCGAGTTCCTTTACCCAATCGTATCCCTTGGCCTCGAGTTCGAGGGCGAGGTCCTTGCCGCCGCTCTTAACGATACGGCCGTCGTACATTACATGAACCGCATCGGGTATGATGTAATCGAGGAGACGTTGATAGTGGGTTATTACGAGAGCGCCCATGTGGTCGCCTCGGAGAGTGTTTACGCCTTCGGAAACGACTTTGAGCGCGTCAATGTCGAGGCCGGAATCGGTTTCGTCGAGGATTGCGTATTTCGGATTGAGCATCGCCAATTGGAGAATTTCGCAGCGTTTCTTTTCTCCGCCTGAAAAACCGTCATTGATCGAACGCGCGGTGAATGTGCGGTCGATTTTGAGCATATCCATCATTGCGTAGAGCTCTTTATAGTAAGCAGGAGCATCGAGGTCTTCGCCTTTTGGAAGACGGGCCTTTTTCGCGGCGCGGATGAAGTTGGCGATCGATACGCCAGGTATTTCCATTGGATATTGGAATGCGAGGAACAATCCGGCCCGCGAGCGCTCGTCAACTGCGAGGTCTAGAATGGACTCGCCGTCCATTAATACGTCTCCGCTAGTGATCTGGTAGTCAGGGTGGCCGGCCAAAGCTTTCGCCAAAGTACTTTTTCCGGTACCGTTGGGACCCATAATCGCATGAACTTCGCCTTTTGGAACCGTTAGGTTGAAGTCTTTAATGATCTGCTTATCGCCGATGCTGACGTTAAGATTTTTGATTTCGAGTGTAGCGCTCATCTGTGCTGATTTTAGTGTGAAATGGATGCGGTTTCGCCTTGGATTGGCTCGTTTGCGGTGGTTTTACCGCGAAAAGTGATGTCGATCGAACTGGGTTCGAAGTTATTTGGGAGAAGGCTTGAGAGCTTTTGCAGGGCTTCGAGATCGAGTTGGATGTCGAAGATTTCGCCGGTTTTATTGTCGTGAAAGTGGGCGTGGTCGGAGAGGTTGGGACAGTAGCGAGTTGATTCGCGCTCTAGGTGGACTTGCTTTACCAAATCGCATTGTACAAGTGTCTCAAGGCAGTTGTAAACGGTTGCTAGAGAAATGGTTGACATGTCTTTTTTGACACGTGCGAAGACCTCTTCGGCCGTGGGGTGGTCCCGCTTTGAGAGGATTGCGTTGTAAACGACTTCTCTCTGACGCGTTGATCGAAGTCCCGCTTGAGCGAGCTTTCGATTGAGCGTTTCGGTGGTGGCTTGTTGGTTCATGAGTACTTGATTGAAGACGAATCTTAGTAAGAATCGATCTCATTATCATTAACAAACTAGAATAATTCTAAATATCAAGAGAAAATTGGAATCATTACAAATAAGACCATTGTGCCCATCTTCGATGGTCTGGCGTAGGCGTGGAAGCTGGCAAGTTTGGGTTACCAAGTAGTGGGAATCGCTATTTGGAACGTAGATGCCAAGATTTGAGGCGTGAAGGGTAACGTATTTAGCTGAAATCCGTCACAGTCGGTATCGCTTCCGGAGCAGTCTTCTTGTTAATTTCGATCCATTAACCTTATGCGCGTTATCCCTTTTCTCTTTTCGTTGGTTCTCTTTGCCAATGCTACTGTAGTTCCCAGCAAATCGGCTCAGAAGCGACCGAACATTCTTTTCATCTTTACGGATGATCACTGTCAGCAGGCTTTGAGCGCTTATGATCCGAGCAAGATAACGACTCCCAATATGGATCGGATTGCGAATGAAGGCATGCGGTTTTCACGTTGCTACGTGACGAATTCGATTTGCGGACCAAGCCGAGCGGTCATTCAGACTGGAAAATACAGTCACTTGAATGGGTTTTATCGGAACGGCATTCATTTCGATGGTAGTCAGCAGACCTTTCCGAAGTTGCTTCGAGCCGAAGGTTATCAAACTGCCATTGTTGGAAAATGGCATCTCGCGTCTACGCCGCAGGGTTACGACAATTTCGACGTGTTGATCGGGCAGGGTCCGTACTAAAAGCCTCCGATGAAGACGATGGACGAGAATGGGGAAGTCGTAATTCGCGAGCATGTTGGATACACGACCGATATTATAACAGATAAGGCTTTGGCTTGGCTGAAGGAAGAACGCGATTCCGAGAAACCGTTCCTCTTCATGTATTAGCACAAGGCGCCACACAGAGATTGGCAGCCGGCTCCCGAATATTTGAATTGATTGGACGATGTGACGATTCCCGAACCGGAAACGCTCTATGATGATTATGCGACTCGCGCGTCTCCAGCTTCCAAGCAGTACATGGAGATTGGTCGGAATATGAGAGATACCGATCTGAAGCTTGTGGCTCCGTCTAATCTAACACCGAGTCAGTTGAATAAATGGAATGCGGCTTACGATACGAAGAATGCTGCGTATGAGAAGGCGAAAGGAAGCATGAGTGATAGAGAAATTCTCCAGTGGAAGTATAATAGTGTTTTGGTTGTTCGCACCGGGGCTAAAGCTCGGAGTATAATCGATGCCTATGTTGCGAGCGAAGAGCTCGAGAACGATGGTAAAACCGGGATTAAGGTTCTGGAGGAAAAGACTATCTAACCTATTTGATTAGAAACGAAGTTTACGTGTCCTTTCCCCAGGAAGGCTTGATTGTTTCTAGTAAGTCATTCGATCAAATCGAGCGGGCGATGGAGATAATCGAAGGTGATTTGGAAAATTTGGTTGAAAGCGGGTCAGAGATAATGCTCTCGGAGCAACCAGGGTTCTTTTTTCTAGCGACGGTCGATGGTCTTGGCTCGATCAGAGGCGTGCCTCCGCAAGCGCGTATCTTTCAAAAGGCAAAAGGTGGGCGAACTCGGACAGTCGGACCTCGTTTGCTCTGCTCGTTCAGCAGCAGCACCAAGGCAAGCTTTGCCATTTCATTTATCGCTATACGCGAAATCAGCAAGACGCTGAAGATTTGACTCAGGACATCTTCGTTAAGGCGTTTAAGAATTTCACCGTTACGATAGTAAATACGCATTCAGTACTTGGTTGTACACGATCGCTAGAAGAACCGTTTATAATCACTATCGAGGAGCGCGTTACACGGAGCCAGTTGAGTTTGATATTGTTGATGATAGTGCGTCTCCGGATGCGAATGCCGAGCTTTCCGATCGGAAAGAATCGATTTGGCGTTCGGCCAAAACGCTTAAAAAAGACTATCAAGAAGTCTTGGCCTTAAAGTACATTGAGGATCTCTCGGTGAGCGAAATTGCTCGGATAATGAACCAGAGCCAAACGAACATCAAAATCCTGCTTTTTCGGGCGCGAAATCAGCTCAAGAAAATCCATAAACGTTGAACTCATAACGCGATGAAAAATCGATTATTATTGTTTTTGATTCGTTGGTACAATCTTTCCGATCGGCCGGTACCTCGTTGGCTTCAACGTGCTTGTGATCGGGATGTGATTATAAGTCTGGAGCTGGATGGCCATGAGGCGTTGACTCAAGAATTGAGCCAAATCCGTATCTTGCAGATCGGATCATGAGGGAATTGGATGAAGACGAGTCGACCAGTGTTTTATCGAATTCTTGGAAGGAAATCTCTCTTGGGATAGCAGCCTGTATCGTGGTTGCATTGGCTGTGAACTGGGCCGGGAATAGGGAGACGGCAGAAAGCGTTACTATTGTTGAGCATGTCGAAGAATCGATCGCTTTGAACGGATTGGCTTCGAGTTTGGTTTCCAGTCAGAGCGACTGGCAAAACCCGTTAGACGAAGAAATGGATAACGTCATTGAGAATGCGATGGGAGCTATCGATTTTTTGGCTGATAGCTTTCCCCCATCGAGTGTTTCGATCGCCAGGAAAAAAGGATAGGCTTGAGCCGTATCACTTCCAAAAATCTGTATCCGTAATTCCGATATCCTTTGCTTTGAAGACCGGGTCTTGACCATTTTTCTTCTGTTTTTCGTAGTCTCTTAGGCAGCGCAAGGCGGGCCTACAGAGAATAAGGATGGCGATGATGTTGAGCCAAGCCATTAGGCCGACGCCAATGTCGCCGAGTGCCCAAGCAAGCGAGGCGCTTCGCATCGTTCCGAAGTAGACCACAGCGAGAAAGAGAAGTCTTATCACGAAAATCGCCTTAGTTCGCGCGCTATGGTTTTTCCAGAGATAGGCGATGTTGCTCTCGGTGTAATAGTAATAGGCCATCAGCGTTGTGAAGGCGAAGAAGAAAAGGGCGAATGCGATGAAGCCACTTCCGAATCCGGGAAAGACCGTATCGACAGCTGCTTGAGTGAAAGCTGGGCCGCTTTCGATGCCAGGGAGATTTTCGACGATGAATCCTCCCGTTGGGTCCGCTACATTGTAGACGCCGGTGATGAGGATCATGACTGCTGTGGCCGTGCAGACGAACCAGGTATCGAAGTAGACCGAGAATGCCTGGACAAGACCTTGTTTAGCGGGGTGACTGACTTCTGCAGCTGCAGCTGCGATTGGACCGGTGCCCTGGCCGGCCTCGTTGGAATAAATACCGCGTTTGACTCCCCAGCTAATTGCCATTCCTAGCATGCCTCCAAATGCTGGCTCCACGGCGAACGCGCTTCTGAATATTAGGGAGAATACTTCTGGTAGCTTTGAAACATTGGCACCGATGACCACGGCCGCCACTAGAATGTATCCGACTGCCATGAAGGGAACTAGCCATTGAGCAACGTGGCCAATGCGCTTGAAACCTCCGAAAATGATGAGTCCGAGCATCGCGACTATTATGGCGCCAGTTATGTTTGTACTAGTTCCGAAGGCGTTGTTGACCGCTGCTCCGATACTGTTCGACTGGATGCCTGGTAAGAACAGTCCTGTGCCTAGGATGGTAGATACGGCGAAGAGAACTGCGTACCATTTTTGCTTGAGTCCTTTTTCGATGTAGTAGGCGGGACCGCCGCGGTACTGTCCGTCAGTCTCAACCTTGTATATCTGAGCCAGAGTCGATTCGACGAAGGCTGAACCGGCGCCCAAAAACGCGATGGCCCACATCCAAAAAATGGCTCCAGGACCGCCCATTGCGATCGCTGCTGCGACGCCAGCGATGTTTCCCGTTCCGACTCGACCGGAAACGGCGAGGGCGAATGTTTGGAAAGAAGAAAGGCCTTTCGCTGATTCGTTGCCGGTAAAGAGATACTTCGCCATGTCCTTGATGTGGCGGATCTGCATGAAGCGAGTGGCGATTGTGAAGAAGAGGCCGGCTCCGAGGCAAAGGGCGATAAGGCCGTTGCTCCAGATGATGCCGCTGATGGTGTTTACGATCGATTCCAAGTTTTAGAGGGGGGTTGAGGATGGCGTTTGCAAGGTGGCCCAAGGGAGGAGGGCTTCGCTATTTTGATGCGAGCAATAAGAAGCTAGAGTTACGAGGAGTCGAGTGGGTTTCTCGATCGTCGTGGAAAAGATGATCTGAGCTTGTCAATTGCGCCCGCCTAAGATTTTTGATTATTCAAGATGTCAACCTATACCAGGATGGGACAGGTCGCATGCATTTTGCCTGCGGAACTGTTGGCCGCTCGTGGGGAGCTGAAGTTTTCGGATATCGAAAATTCTGTAGGCGAAACTATCCAGGAAGCGTATTCTCTGTTTCAAGATAAATCCGGGTATATCTACGTTAGTTCGGATTCGGGTCTGACTGTTTATAATGGGTACGATTATTTCCATTATCAAAATGCCGCTTCGAATATCAGTAGTTTGTCAGACAACTCTGTGATATCTATTGTTTCGCTAAGAGATGGCGAAATTTGGATTGGTACTCGCAAGGGCTTAAACCGGTTCGATATTGAGAGCAGAACATTTAGTCGGTTTTCCGTGAGCCAATTAATGCCGGACTTGGAGGATGACCACCAATTTAATGCTTTGGTCAGATTTGGGTTGGGGGCTTGTCGGGGAATGTCTATTAACTTGATTCGGATAGTTCAAAATTCGAGTGTTATTTGGATACGGATCCTAGAGCGACCGCTGTGACGGATATCATTTTTGATCGTACGGGAATGCTCTGGGTCTCGCGAGAGCATGGGGATGTGACTATGGCAAACACGCGCAGTAGCGTTTTTGCTTGAGATAGGCGGTTGAATTTTGTGTTTAATATTGGGTATCTGTTTCTTGACTTCGCCGCCATGGAGGGTAAGTATTTCTCTGTAGTTATTTGATTAGCATGTCTTTAGGAAAAATCCTTTTTGGAGATATTGTTGGACCGCTGTTCGCATGTGCTGCATTTTACAATGATAATCGAACAAGGATACCCCAGAAACCGTTTGTCGCTAAGTGCCCTTATTGTTGGTTTTTCCTTAGGATTTCTCTCAATCGGTCTACTGGCGAAATCTGGTGGACTCAAATTCGAGGAATTGGTGGATCAGCGCGGAATTGCAATCGGCGAGTCCAGTGCTCTTTTACAACATGAATCGGGTTACATGTACATTGGATCGGATTCAGGTTTGTATATGTACAATAGCTACAATTACGCGGTATACCGGTGTGAGGTTAACGATCCGGACAGCATTTCGAGTGATCGGATCAATTGTATCGTGAGTGGTAATGAGGGCGAGCTTTGGATCGGAACGGAGAATGGGTTAAGTCGGATGCGCTTGGAGACATCTATTTTCGAGCGGTTTTTATTTAAAAAACCGACAGAGGAGATGGATCCGCTTATCATCAATGCGATTGTAAACGGCGATTCTAATGTCCTTTGGCTAGGTACGAAGCGCGGCCTGGTGCGCTTCGATGAAGCCACTGGCGAATCTGAATTCATTTCTGCGGCAATTGATTTTGAGATTATCAGTCTTCATAAAGATAGTTTCGGCGTTATCTGGGGTGGGTCTTCTGAATCGGGGCTTTTCTCTTACGATCCGGCTTCGGAAGTATTCGAGCACTATCTTTTTGATGAGAACGATCCTCGGAGCTTGTCGAGCAACACCGTTGCAGCGATTGTCGAGGATGATGCAGGAGAACTTTGGATAGCGACTCAAAGCGATTTTGCTTGGAGCGATCGCGGTGTCGGGATCGGCGGTCTTTGCGCGTTTGATAGGGAATCCAAAACATTTAGACGATTTGTTAATTCAAGTGATGCCTTGGTCGGGTTGCGCGAGAACGAGCTAACCGCAATGATCAAGAATGTTTCGGGCTCATTGTGGATCGGGACGCGCTCGGGGGATGTTTATAAGTTTGATCCGAAGACTTTCGAATTCGCTTTTTTTCCAGATGGAAATCCAACCTTAACCGAAGTAAGTTCTTTACTGGTGGATTTTACCGGGGCTCTTTGGGCGACCCATCGCTACGGCTCGGTTTCGATATCTAAGACCCGAAACGAGAAATTTGAAAATTGGAGCCACGATTACATCGATCCCTGGAGTATTCGCTCGGGGCATGTATCAACCATTTTCGAGGACAGTTCGGGCGTTCTTTGGGTCGGGATGGAGGAGAGTGGATTGAACCGGTATCGTTCCGAAACGGATTCGTTCGAGAAAATAATGCCGGGTGTTCGTGTCTCGGCATTGTATGAGGATACGGAAGGCGATTTTTGGGTGGCGACTTATGAAAACGGAATTGAGCGCTTCGATCGGAACACCAATACAATCGAAAAAAACTTTACCTACGAAAACGAGGAATTAAATGATTTGGCATTCGAACGCATAAGGACTATCTGGGAGGATTCTCGAAGCGTCCTTTGGGCGGGGCACCGTCGTGGTTTGGCCTATCTCGACAGAAGTACGGAAACGTGGAAATCGTTTGAATACGAGAATGTAGTCGCCGATGACCACGTCGTTAAATGTTCATTTGTGGATAAAAACGGCTTGCAGTGGATCGGAACCAATGGAGGAGCGTTTTCTCTAAATGTGGAAACGGGAGAGATTCAGCGGTTTGCGCATGATAAAGTGGATACGGAGAGCTTAAGTTCCAATCAAGTTCGATTCATCTACGAAGATTCTCGAGACAACCTTTGGGTGGGTACGGTGGAAGGGCTAAATCGTTTGAAGCCAGACGGAAAAGGATTCGAGCGTTATGGGATTGAAGACAGTTTGCATAGTAATTCTTTCTATGGGGTAGCAGAGGATCAGTCGGGAATCTTATGGTTTAGTCTTCACGATGGTATTTCTAGATACGATGTGGAGCGCGATCTATTTACGAATTACGATCAGGATTCGGGATTATTGAATCAATATTTCGAAGTAAACTCGTATTTTAAAAGTAAGGATGGAAAAATGTATTTTGGAGGATCGGCTGGTTTGGATGCATTTTATCCGTTCGATGCACAATGGGATATGACTCCGCCAACGGTGGTTATTACGTCGGTGCACAATCGCTCTAAAGGCATTCGGTTGTGGCATAAATTGAACAAACCTCGAAATATTGAAATACCGGCTGGCGAGAATTCAGTTTCGTTTACGTTTGCGACGTTGGATTTCCATAATCCTCGTATGAATGCATTTCAGTATCGGTTGATCGGTTTGGATTCTAGCTGGAGCGAGCCTAGGGCGTCACAATTTGTCCAATTCGCTGGTTTGAAGCCAGGAAATTACGTATTCGAAGTGCAAGGATCCAATAGTCGAGGAACTTGGAGCGATGTCGGTGCGAGTATGAGTTTTACTATTTCGTCATTTTACTGGCAGACTGGCTGGTTCAGGGCGAGCGTCGTTGTGGGAGCAATGGCTTTGTTGTTCGTGTTACACCGATTTATTACAGTTCGTATTCGTAGGATAAACACTGATTTGAAAAAGGCGAACGATGCTGCGGCAAGCGCTAATGAGCGATTAAAACAGGTTGGGGACGATTCGAAAATACACGCGGAGGAGTCGGCTCTCCAAGCGCGCAAGTCGGAGTTGTTCGCGAAGGAGGCTGAAGCGGCGAATACGGCGAAGAGCCAATTCTTGGCAAATATGAGCCATGAAATTCGAACACCGCTCAATGGCGTAATAGGAATGTTGAGTCTAATCAAGTTGTCGAATCTCGACGAAGACCAGGAAGAGTATTGTGAAATCGCGAATGCGTCAGCGCTTTCCTTGCTTACTTTGCTTAATGATATATTGGATATTTCCAGGGTGGAATCAGGTCGAATGATTCTGAATCGATATGACTTTTCATTGAGAACGCTAGCGACCGAAACTGTTGAGTTGGCACGATTGAAAGCAAAGGAAAAGGGGCTGAAGGTCTGGTTGCATGTCGACGCAAACATTCCTCGCAGACTAGTAGGCGATTCGGGACGTTTGCGCCAGGTTTTGCTCAATCTACTAATCAACGGCGTTAAATTCACAGAGGCTGGTTCAGTAAGTCTTCGTTTGATCGCTCGCGACGTTAGCGAGGATGCAGTTGAGGTTCTGTTTCAGGTTAAGGATACAGGGATTGGGATTCCAGTGGACGAGCAGTCGCGAATTTTTGACGTATTCTCTCAAGTAGATGGTTCGACCACGCGGCAGTATGAAGGCGCAGGCCTGGGTTTGTCGATATGCAGGCAGATTGTAGAATTGATGGGGGGCACGATTCGAGTGGAAAGCGAGGAGGCCTTGGGTTCTACTTTTTGGTTCGCCGCAAAATTCGATTTGTTCGGAAAGATCACCGAAAAGTCAGCGGTAGAATCTCAAATCTCGGTTGATGAGCATTTAGCCGGAGATCGAATTGCCGCACGTGTATTGATTGTAGAAGACAATGAGGTAAACCAAATCGTCCTTGCATCGATCCTCAAGCAACTGGGCTGCGAATCGGTTTGCGCGAAAGACGGGGAGGGCTGTTTAGACCTCTACGTTTCAGGCGAATTCGATGTTATATTTATGGACTGTCAGATGGAGGGAGTTGACGGCTACGAAGCGACGCGTCGATTGCGTGCCCAAGAAAATGGCGGTGATCATGTGCCAATTATTGCGGTAACGGCACGAGTTATGTCGGGCGATCGCGAAAAATGTCTCGAGGCGGGGATGGACGATTACCTATCGAAGCCTATTGTGGCATCCGATATTAGGTACGTCCTAAGAAAATGGGGACTGATTGACGGAAGTGGGAAATCAATTGAAGGAGAATCCCCGAAGTCGTTTTCTTAGCTGGTTTCTGGGCTTATTCTTTTTGGGTCTAATACCTCGAAGCTCTTGACGGGCGTAGCCACTTGCGGCCGAAGACTGTTGTCGCAGACCTCGACCTGTCGGCGGCTTCGGCTTTTAAAGCAATTCCGGAGGCCTTGCTCCACCTTTAATGCTTTTTGAGCTAGGGTGGTACGAGGCGTCCCGACTCGTATTTTCAATCTCTCAAAATACCTCGCTGACGCGACGTGTCCTTCGAAGCCCGAAGGGCGAAGTAGGAAGCGACAGTTGATCGACAAGTCAATAGCTTGCCCCGGGGAGGCTTTATTCCTGAGGAATTGCTGTTTCTCTAGACATTGTTAGGGTCAGGATGAATCCAGGGGGATCGATAGGGGCGGGCTAGTAGAGCGTTGGCTTCGTCGTCGCCAATGACTCGATGGGCTATTGGATCCCATTTCAAGCTACGTCCTAGTTGCATAGAGAGGTTTGCGAGGATGCAAGAGGCGCTCGAAATGTGGCCTTCTTCAATGTCTGCTACGGGACGGCTGCGGTTTGCGATGCAGTTTAGGAAGTCTTTCATATGTCCGCGGATTGCCGGGGCGACATGTTTTTCCAGCGCCTTTTCAGTTTTGTCTTCGGGGTACTGTTCGAGTTCGAATGTAACGTCTCGATGGATACTTTTTGCTTTCTTGTCTCGAGGAATGAAATCGTATTTGTGCACGCTGGCTTTCAATGTGCCTTTTTCACCGTAGAAAATCGCGGCCCAAGGGTATTCCGGATCAGGGGCGTCGCCCCAGCTTCGATGAGTCCAAACCGCTTGAAAATCGCCATAGTCGAAGGTCGTGGTTTGACTGTCTGGGGTATTCGCTCGACTGTTTTTGTCGATATAGACACCTCCGGTGGAGCTAATGTTCGTAGGCCAGCCGAGGTTCATCATCCAGCGAGCCATGTCGAACATGTGGACGCACATGTCGCCCATGATGCCGTTGCCGTATTCCATGTAGGCACGCCATTTTCGCGGATGGACGAGGCTGTTATAAGGGAGCATTGGGGCTGGACCGGTCCACATGTCGTAGTCGAAGTGGCTTGGGGGAGTTGAGTTGGGCGGATTGTTTCGGTTCCGCATGTGATAGTAGCAGCAGAGTTCAACGTGTCCGATTTTTCCAAGCCTGCCTTCATCGATTAGTTCTTTCGCTTCGATCAAGTGCGGGGTGCTACGGCGCTGGGTTCCGACTTGAACAACTCGACCGTACTTGCGAGCTGCGTTTAGCATGGCCTGGCTTTCGATTACATCGACTCCGGTGGGTTTTTGGACGTAGACGTCGGCACCGGATTTCACGGCTTCAATCATCGGTAAGGCATGCCAATGGTCGGGCGTATCGATGAGAACTATGTCGAGGTCCTTTTCTTTGAGCATTTCGCGATAGTCGCTATAGAGCCGGGGGCGTTTGCCGGATAATTGTCGAGAAGCGACGATGTCGGCGGCTGCATTGAGCATTTGGCTATCGACGTCGCAGAGTGAAACGACGTCCACTGGGGAGACTTGTATTAGACGAAGCAGGTCGCATTTCCCATACCAGCCAGAGCCGATTAGGCCGACCCGCTTTTTCGAAGATGAAAAATCGAGGGCGTAGTTGGGGATTGTCGACAACGCGAGTCCCGCCGCGCTGGATTTCAAAAAATGTCGGCGATTCATAGGACAGGATAATCGATTATCTTCCTAATAGTTCAATAAAGTTCCATCGCGCTTGCAAACGAACGCCGAAGCGGGGGAGCTTCGGCGTTCTGGGAATAGTTTCCCTCGAGGGGAAACCGGTCATTATTTCACGATTCGTGGTAGCGTATTGGGATCCAAGGCTGATGAGATCGCCGCCTTCGAAAACGCCGATTGTTGGGACAAGTCCTCCGACCTGGTCAGGGAAACGTGGAGCCCCATTTCCTGAACGAACCGGAACGTCGCCAATTGCAGTTTCGATGTACGCGGGCAGTGACTGTTGCATCACAATTGCGTGAATATTCTTTTGTGGCTGCGGATTGTCGAAAAGAGTCGGATTCGTGATAGGACGTATCGTGTTGCCGGGTCCGGCAAAGACGGAGGTGCCTGCCAACGATATAATCGCGGTTCCGCAGATGTTTTTGATAATACGGGATGTAGCTATTTTCGTTTTCATAGTAATCAGTAATCGAAAAGATCTGATTAAAGATAATAATGTATTTAATTGATCGTCAGCTTCACCTTCAATTAGCAAAGGTCTCACCTGGGCTGTTTGAAGCTGATGGATTTTGTGGATTAGAAATGCTAATTCAGCATCATTATCTGTATTTTAAGTTCTACTGGGATAGGGACAGAGAACCTGAATTCCTTGTCTTGCATCTCGCTGGTGGAGCTCCTATCTGATTTTGAGTGTCGGTTGAAACGATAGGCTTTTTCGATGCCCACTGTCATCTGCAGGACGAGCGTTTAGCGAGTTGGCTTGAGGCGGGTGGGATTGAAGCCATGGAGCTTGCGGGAATTCGCAAATGCGTGGTCAACGGCACTCATCCAGGGGATTGGCAGCGTGTTGTTGAATTGGCTAATCGATTTGAGTTG
>JBNMOQ010000005.1:0-53202 GCA_051275055.1 Candidatus Pelagisphaera sp. | reverse complement strand
ACACTGGTTTAAAGTTAACTACCGCGAAATATTATACGCCCGGCGGTTACGTTATTCATGAGAATGGAATCGAGCCGGATGTGCTCATTGAAATTACGACAGAAGAAGAGGGATATCTCGCGATTCAACGGAATCGCTTGTCGACGATGCCTTTGGAGGAATTCGTAGAGCGATTTGAATTCGAGCCGATCGAAGATGAGCAAATGAATGCGGCGAAGGGATTGTTGCTCGAGGCTTTGGGGAAAAGGACGCAGTGATTTTGGGGATTGAAAGTTCCTGTGACGAGTCTGCCTTAGCTTTGCTCGATCGCTCGAAGGGAATTGTGGGCGAGTGGATTAGCAGTCAAGTGACATTACATGCTGAATACGGAGGGATTGTTCCAGATCTAGCGAGCCGAGAGCATTTGAATAATTTTGGTCCGTTGCTGAAGGAACTTTCCGATGAATTCGATCTTGATTCGGTTGAAGAAATTGTCGTGACTGCGGGGCCTGGTTTGGCGGGTTGTTTGGCGATGGGTTTGTCAGTGGCGAATGCCTTATCGATTTCTCTCGGGGTTCCAGCCTTTGCTGCTAATCATCTACGAGCTCATGCTCATTCGGTTTTTATATCGTTGTATGAGGAAAATACAGACGCCTTTCAGGAAGCTCTGAATGGCTTGTTGCCTCATTTGTCGCTAGTCGTTTCGGGCGGGAATACGCTCCTTGTTCGAATTGATAAAGATCGTTCGCTTTCCATTTTGGGGCAGACGATTGACGATGCCGCTGGTGAGGCTTTGGACAAAGGAGCGAAACTCTTAGGTCTGGGCTATCCTGGCGGACCGAAGCTTGAAAAGATTGCGCGAGACGGGAAAGCGAATGTATTCGATTTTCCAAGAGCATTGATTGGGAAACCGAATTTAGATTTCAGTTTCTCTGGATTGAAGACGAGCTTACGCTATCTTTTGGAGAAACATACCCAGGCCGATCTTGATAAGGTTTTTCCAGATGTTTGCGCTTCTTATCAGGAGGCGGTCGTGGATGTTCTGATTCGCAAGGCCGAGCGTGCGTTGAAGCAGGGTGGGTTTCGAAGCATTGGTCTTTCGGGTGGCGTATCTAATAACCAATCGCTTAGGGATCGATTCGTGAACTTGGGGAAACGACACAGGGTACATTCCTTTCTTGCGGAAAGAAAACATACCGGAGACAACGCGGGAATGATCGCGTTTAGCCATGTATTCGAAGGTGCTGGACGGGCGATATCGAAAATCGATATCAAACCCAGCGCGACGATAGAGAAAGTCCTTTAAGAGGAGTCTTTTGCGGGAGCGATTTTCCTGGCGGCCTTTTTGGCTATTTTTCTTGGGGCCCGTTTTTTTGCGATTTTCTTGGCGACCTTTTTGACTGCCGGCGTTTTTTCGTCGGAAGTTTTGACTGCGGCGACTCTAGGCTTACGGGGACGCCTTTCCTTTTCGACGGGCTGCTTGCTTTGTTTTTCGGTCTGTCTGGATTGCGAGGGAACGTTTTTCGATTCTGTCTTTTCAGTCGCTGGAGCGTTTGCTGGAGAGTTCTTTGGGGAAGTGGGTCGTTCGGGTCGTTCGGAACGTTCGGGTCTTTCCGAGTTTTCGGTACGTTCGTTTCGGCGACCGCGACGAGGATTGCGGGAGCGTCGACGTTGAGGGCGATCTTCCTTCGGATTATTCTCGTTTGGTTGTTCTTCTTGTTGGGAAGAGGCAATTGGTTTTGGAGCTTTGTCTAGATAAGCTTCAATATTGAAACCTTCTTGGGAGAAGGTTTTGACGAGCTCATTTAATGACCGGAAGCCGGGGTGGGTAACGTCGCCGATCAAGCTGTAGAAAATGGTTTCCGTGGGGAGAACCTGGCAGCCGAGTCCCCGAAGCGCTTCGATAACGTGGGGAGCGTCTTCGGCCCTGCGGCAGCCAAGCGCGTCGACGAGAAAGGTAACGTCGATATCTTCGTCAACCGCTTGCAAGCCTGTTTGGTAAACGCAGATAGGCGTTTCTAGTCCGCAGACCAGGAGGTGGTAAATTTCGTTGTCTCTCAGGAAGCTTTCAATTCCGGGAGCGCTCAGGGCTGAGAAGCTTTCTTTGTGGAAGAGTTTGGGCGATTGGGCCCGGCGAAGCAGTTTGGCGTTGGTGTGGCCGAGTTTGTTGGGGACTTGTTCGGTGAAAAGCGTGGTGATACCCAAAGCTTGGGCGGCATCGATTGCGAATGCGCAGCGACTTAGGAAGCCTGGTTTGTCGTGTAGGGTATCGATGAAGCAATCCTGAGCGTCGAGTACGAGCAGGGCTACGGTGTTGATGAGGTCGCTTCGGTCCTTCTGGTTAGTCGGCATTGTCTGTGTGGATAGGCGCTTCTTTTGGGTTAATCAACAAGAAGAGAGAGATTTTTCTAGCCAGGGGCGAATTGACTTGGATAGTGGGCAACTATGGAACTGCACATCGCTCCGATATCCCGTAAGTCAAGTGCCACCGAAGATGCATTCGAAAAGAGTGATCGAGTTGTAAGTTTGCTGCTTCGAACCACGGAGGAGGTCGTTCGTGCCGATATTCTTGAGAGCGAAGAGGAGGGCTACGAGCTTCCGGGAGAATTGATTTGCCGGTGGACGCAGGTTTTTAAGCCCCGTTCGAAGGACGACAAGGAGGCTCAGGAAGCGTTGAAGCTAACTGCGGACAATTTGTTCATCAGTTTATTCGAAGGCGAAGATGGACCGTCGCAAGAAAATGCGAAATTCAAGCATTTGTTGGGTCTTATGTTGGAACGGCGGAGATTGCTGCGCGTGAAGGAGCGGGATGCGGCGTTTACGATATACATTCACCGGCCGACTAAAAACGAGTATGCGGTTCCAAACGTTGAACTTGATCCTCAATTCTTCATTGAAAACCAAGAGAAGCTCGAGTTTCTGAGCCCGGGTTCCGGTGGAGGCGAATCGTCCAGAAGCAAGGAAAAGTTTCCTGAAGTAGAAACTCCGAAATCGTAGTTGATTGGTTTTTGGGGCCGTCAATCGTCGATTACTTTTCGTCGATAAACCACAAGAGCTCTGCGGGAGTGATTTCCTGAATTCCGATTGAAAGGGTATTGGGTCGCTTGATTCGAAATGGTATTTGGTAGCATCGGGAAATTTTGAATTCGTGTTCTGCGTGTATCCTTAAACTTGATGCTTCACTTGTCGTTTTCGATTCTAGCGCAGCGACAGATGAATATTTGTTTTGGCGGATACGTATCAATAGACTCTCGTTGAGAGTGCGTCGTATCTCGCGAATTTGTATGTCTGTCTCGCCTTTGATGAATTCGATTTTTCCGAGACGCGTGGTGCCAGCTGCTAGGTATTTGATTGGGCTCCTATTCGCTAAAGCGGTTTGGTTGTAATTAACCAGAGCGTTGACTAGGGATTGTAGTTCTTTGGCTCCTTTTTGAGGCATATTGCAGGACGCTTGTTGTATTCTTTTTTCAACGACTTTCGATCAGTATTATTACTTCGTTTTGGACTGATGATTAGTGGTCGCGCAGTTGTCGTTGGGTTGATTCGAGTTGGGATTAAAGCTTTACTTGAATCGCCTGGCAAGCAACCTGTAGCAGGTTAATCATTTTCTGAAATCAAAACAATAAGTAACATGGTCCTCAAAGAAAACTGCAAATATTCATTGGTCATTCCGACCAGCATGGGCGTTCGCCTTACCCCTCAGAATGGACAACCTGTTCATTCAAGCGATACGTTTTTCATGCAGGCGACGAGCGCGGAATCAAACGTCGCTAGCATACCTTCTTTTTTGGGGCTTCCGGTTAAAATATTAACGAATTTCGTTAAAGACAGCCCGATTGCTCGATTCATAAAGGATGATCTTTCTGGTCGTCATATCGATTATGAAGGGCCTGAACTCGATCAGGAAGATCCATGGGGATATCGCCATCAGATTAACATTGCTGACAGTGGGTTCGGGTTACGTGGTCCGCGCGTTCAGAACGATCGCGCCGGCGAGGTTGGCCGGACGTTGAATGCGGGTGATTTTGATTTAGAGCGAATCTTTGGCGAAGATGGGGCTCAGGTGGTTCACTTGTCGGGATTGATTGCGGCTTTGTCGCCTGAAACCAGCAAGTTCTGTTTGGATATCGCTCGGACGGCTAAGAAGCATGGTTCTCGGATATCATTTGATTTGAATCACCGCGCCACCTTTTGGAAAAATCGTGAAGAAGAACTCCGTGAAGTGTTCATGGAGATAGCTGGCTTGGCGGATATTCTCGTGGGCAATGAAGAAGACTTCCAGCTTTGTCTAGGATTCGAGGGACCAGAAGAAGGCGGCGGCGATTTGGCGGTTAAGATCGAGAGTTTCAAGAACATGATAAATAGTGCTAAAGCGAAATTCCCAAATGCCTCGGTTTTCGGAACGACCTTAAGAGAGGTGGTTAGCGTTAATAGGCACCTTTGGGGCGCGATTATATCTGAAGGCGACGATTTCCATGTCGTTGAGCCGCGAGAAATTCCTGTCCTTGACCGTATTGGCGGCGGCGATGGTTTTGTTGGGGGCGTTCTGTATGGCTTGATTAAGGGTTGGGCTCCTGAGAAATGGATTCAATTTGGTTGGGCCAGTGGAGCGTTGGTTACCACTATGAAAACCGACTACGGACAACCTGCTGATGAAGAACAAATCTGGAGTATCTGGGAGGGTAATGCTCGAGTACGGCGTTAGTCCTTTGATTCCGTAGGGAATTTTCAAAAGCGAGCAGAGGCGTGGTGTCATACTCGCTTTTTTTGTGACTCATGCCTGCTTGATTAAGAGGCGTATTCACTATTGCCACAGGTTTTGAGTTATTCGTATGGAGGTTGAAAACCTCGATTTTGGACGGTTTGCCAGAACGGTGAGCTTGGATGTGCCGGTTTCTATGTGTTTGTAAAGAAAGGCTTTAATCCCTGATGCCTCCTCGTTTAAAGGGGCTTTGCCCTTGACCTAGAGGGAGATCAGTCCAATTTTTTACGATTCATCCCTCTTTTTCTGTTAAATGAATCTTGCCCGTATTTTTGTCATGACTGTCTCGGTCCTTATTGGAACGACATTCATCTATTCAGCGGATGATCTACAGGAAATCAGCATCGCTGTAGTTCCTAAGGGAACGAATAAGGAGCGATGGAAGGCAATTCATGAGGGGGCAATGAAGGCCAGCAAGGAATTGGCGAAAGAGGGACTTGTCGTAAATATTCTCTGGAAAGGTAATCTTGATCCAGATCGCAACGAACAGATCCAAGTGGTGGATACGTTTACGGGTCAGCGATTGAGCGGGATTCTGGTGGCTTCGATTGGCGAGGATCAATTTTCCGGGGAGGTGCATGTAGATGCGAATTCGGATTTGCCGATGATTTATATCGATGACGGATTGGATGCGCAGCGAGCGATTAGCTATGTTGCAACGGATAACTTTCAGGGAGGCGCTATCGCGGCTGATAGAATCGGACAACTGATGGAGGGCGTTGGCAATGTGGTTGTAGTGCGTCATCGGCAGGGCGATTCGAATACGGAAGCTCGCGAAGCGGGATTTATTGAACGAATCAAATCTCGTTACCCATCGATCCGTTTGATTTCGATGGATCAGCATGTCGGTAACAATGTTGAAAAAGCTAACAATGTTGCGGAGTATTTGTTGAATCGATACGGACGCCGACTGAATGCCGTGTTTGCGTCGAGCGCAGTTGGAACGGATGCGATGCTTACTGGACTGAGGAATTTCAACCTTACGGAGCAGGTCCATCTCGTGGGTTACGAAGCTTCGGTTACTTCTCTGGAGGCGATTAAATCAGGGGAAATAAAAGGACTAGTGGTTTCGAATCCCTATCGAATGGGCTATCTGGGGGTGACTACTTTGGTAGACAATATTCAAGGCGGCAACATTCCAACGATTGTGGATACAGGGGTTACGCTTGTTACTCAGTCGAATATCGATAGCTCGGAAGTCCGCGAGGCCTTAGGCGTCGGGGAACCGGAAACCATTCGTTGAGTTTTAGCCGATAGTGTTTTGAAGACGCTCGGATATTTGCTTTCGAGTTTTTAGGAAATAGAAGTGATGGGACGGATTCCTAAGCAGATTTATATCCTGATCGGTGCGGCGATCGTTCTTGGGTTCTTGTTACTTCGGGTTGACCGACAGGTGAATAGCCAAACGTCGTCAATTGAAGATAGTCTCATTCAAGCTGAGCTGATCATGGGCATCCCGACTATTCCGAATCTGGGCGGTTGGCCGTCGGGTTTATTGGTGGCTTTGCGTGATATTCATAGTGGGTTTGGTGATCAAAAAACACGGATCGAGAGCTTGAGAAGGCTTGGTCGGATATATCTTATAAACGGTTTTATGGGACAGGCTCGACAATGCTTCGATGCGTTGAGGAAGATCGAGCCGAATGAAGCCCAGTGGTCGTATTTTATGGGGATGGTAACGCGTGACTATCAAAATAAGGATTTGGCAATAGAAGCATTTCAATCGGCGCTTTCGATTGATGATACGTATTCGAATGCTCGGTACTTTTTAGGGAAAGCGTATTTGGAGGCGGGCCGGATTCTGGAATCGGTCGATATCTTTGAATCTTTAATGCTCGAGGAAGGATGGAAGGGCTGGGGCCATTTTGGTTTGGCTGAGGGTTTTATCTTGGAAGAGCGCTACACGGAGGGGCTAAATGAATTGGATCTGGCAATTGCTGAATTAGGAGACGTTCGGGAATTCTACACTTTGATAATCCAGGTCGCTCCGTACGCGGAAAGGCGTTCGGGAACCGAGATAGCGAAGAGAAAACTGGAGCGTCTCGAATACGACAGAGAGCCTTACGATCCGTGGTATCAGGATTTGAGGAATGAATGTTTCGACACGTTCCGCTTGCTACGATTGGCGAAGGCTGAAGAGATTGAAGGCAATGTCGACAGGGCCGTTGAGATACTCAAGAGGTCGGTCGAGATTGATGGTGAATACGATGAGGTTTTGGAAGCGCTAGAAGCGCTCTCGAGGCGATTGTAGGAAGGCGCTTTTCTTTGTTGGTTTGCGGAGCGAACGCCCCCTTTGTTACAGTCATGTTACGGAAAGGTGACGGCGGTGTGAATTGTCGTCATCTTTAGATATTGTGCTCGAATAACGAAGTTTTTTGGCGGTATTGGGTTGTTTGAAATCGGATCAGTTCGGTTTTGAATTCCCATAATCACAAACTAACGAAAACTATGCGAACGCTTACGTTCATACTCAGCGGTGTCATGATGCTCGCCGCTCCTATTGTAAATGCTCAGGATGATTCTACGGACATCCTTATTCAGGTATTGCTCCGAAAGGGGATTCTTTCTGAATCAGAAGCTTCAGAGATCCGTCAGGAAGTAATGGTTGTAGCGGAAGCTCAGAAAGCCGAGATTGTCGATGCTGCGGTTGCTCAAGTTGAGCGTACTTATGCATCCGTTCCAAGCGTTCCGATACCAAGTAAGCTCTCGAATGTGATGCTTACGGGAAACGCTCGCTTTCGCTACCACTACGAGAATGCGGAAAGTCGCTCGGGCGAAAACAACGATCGCTCGCGCTGGCGGTACCGGATTCGCCTTGGTTCGATCTATCAGTTTAAAGAGAGTCCGTATTCTCTTGGTGTTCAGTTAGAGACCGCGACTTCTAACGACTCGAATAACGCGAACTTCGGAGGATTCTTCGACAAGTCGGGCGGCGGAATGAGTGTCGGTCGCATGTACTTGAACTACAAGGGCGATGATTTGAACATCACTTTCGGCAAGCATGCCAGCCCGTTTTATATGCCAAAAATGCTTTGGGACGGCGACCTGAATATCGAAGGACTTTCGGAGTCGATTTCTCGTGGAGCTTGGACTTTCACAGCCGGCCAATACATTATTGACGAGGAAAACGAGTCGAAGGAAACGGTAGGTGGACAGTCGGTTACAGACGATGCTTTGTTGATGGCTCAGGCGAAGTGGACCAACGGCGAAGGCTTGGTGTTCGCTCCTGTATTGATGGCGACTACTGGTGGAAATTCCAATTTCTCTGAGAGCGGTACGTTTAGCGGCGCGAATTCGGTTCGCTATTTTCATGACTTCGCAGTTGTGGGGATGCCGTTCGAATATGGTTTTAAATCTGGTGATGGTCAGAAGCATAAGATCTTCGGAGCGTGGGGAGCGAATTTGAAGGGCGACGAATTGGTGAATGATCCTGACTCTCCTTTCTTCGGCGGTTCAATAGGGCAAAGCTCGAAGAACCAATTCGCGAATCTTGGCTATCAAATGGGATCGGCTAAGAAAGCGGGCGAGAGACAGTGGAGCGCGGAATATCGTTTTATAGAGGCTGGTGCTTATTCGCCAAATCTCTCGGATTCGGATTGGGCCAAAGGACAGGTGAATCAAGCTGGTTATGTAATTAACTACAAGCAGATGTTCACTGATTTCTTTAACCTGAGCGTTACCTATCTTGTTGGAGATAGCATTGACGACGATTACTTGGCTCCGCCCGGTAATAAGGGAAATACTCAAGTGTTACTGATCGACGGAGTTGTTAGCTTCTAGTCGATTTGTTGGAAACGCCTTTTGTCACTCGAACGTAACTCCCGGAGCTTGGCCTATTTGTATTCATTCTCAACGTTTTTATTCGATTTAGAAATTATATAAAATGAAACGATTTAACACTATGGACTCACTAAGAATTGGTAAATTCAGCCGATCGATTTTAGCGACATTTGTATTCAGTATTCTCTCATTTACGAATGCTGCTGAGAAGATCGTAATCAAAGGATCGGATACGCTTGGCGCTAAGATGGTTCCTCAGCTGGCTGAGGAATTCAAGGCGATCAAAGCAAAGGAGGGTGTGAAGGTGATCTTTGAAGTAGCGGCTGAAGGATCTTCGACTGGAATTGCGGCTGTTATCCAAAAGACGGCCGATCTGGGTATGTCGAGTCGGGATGCCAAGAGTTCGGAGGTGTCGAAAGCGCTTTTGGAAGGGGTGAAACTGAAGTCGATTGTCGTCGCAAAAGATGGGATCGCTCTCATCGCACAGGAAGGAAATCCGCTCGATGAAATCAGCAAACGCGAAGTTGAAAAGATTTTCACTGGCGATGTTGAAAGCTGGACATCGATCAATGGTAAACCGGGGTCGATCTCTATTTATACGCGAAATACATCGTCGGGTACCTATGCGGTCTTCCAGCAGATGGCTTTACGTAAGCGAGATTACGCTGCATCCTCTCAAAAGATGGCCGGCAATGAGCAAATCGCTTCGGAGGTCGCCAAGAATCCAAATGGAATCGGCTATGTCGGTTTGGCGTATATTCGCACGCCTGGAGTGAAGGTGCTGCCGGTCGATGGAGTTAATCCAGACAATCCCGATTATCCTTTCGCTCGTCCTTTGTACTTTTACGTTGATGGGAACCAGGAGCTACGGCCGATCGTTAAGGACTTTGTCGATTTTTGTTTGGGTTCAAAAGGACAAAAGATCGTCGAGTCAGTACACTTCATTTCCATTCGTTAAGAACTTAATGAACGAACAAAATCCAGAAAATCGATACGATCTGACTTCACGTCGGAAGGCCTTCTTGGGCGTAACCTGGGAACAGGCGCTTAAGGGGCTGTTCGGGGGCAATGCTCTCGTGTCTATTATCGTTCTGGGATTGATCACTCTTTTTCTGTTCAAGGAGGGCGTTGGGTTTTTCGGTCAATATCGTGATAGTCTTTCGCTGCATCGAAAATCCGGCCTGGAGTACGTCGAGCTAATGCGGAAAGAGCTCGATGGCTTTTCGGCTTTGGAAAAATATTTGAATTCGATTCGATCCATGCAGAGCGAGCAATTGGCTGCGGAAGGATTGGCGTTCAAGGAAATCAAAGCGGTGCTGCGCAAGGACGAGGACTTCTACTACGATTTCGAGGATCTAGGTTTTCCGCTGCGGGAGTTCGTTCTCGAATCTAATGAAGTGGTTATTGCCGCGAGAGACAGCTACGAGGAGATGGTCAACCTTCGTACGCATCGTTCGAATTTGATCGCTGCGGCCAAACTGAATGAAGCTGAAGCGGTTGTGATTCACGATGTGAATTTGAGGCAGCTTTTCGAGTTGGTTAAAGCGAAGGAAGAAGCGTTTTTGGAGATTAATAGGACCTTTCGGGAAGCAATACCGGATTTGCTAGAGCGAGCACCGGAGTATGAAAATGTGGAATTGGCCGCAAGGGTGGATCGGTTTCAGGGATTGTCGGCGATGTTTCTGATAGAGCTTCCTGGCTACGAAGAATCGCTTTTAGCTTGGGACCGGGAGAAACCGGTTGGAATGGGCGAGGCGTTTACGGCGTTTCTTTTTGGGAGAAAATGGGTCACTAATAGTTCGATACAGGATTGGTACGGAATCGCTCCGTTGTTTTCCGGGTCATTGTTGATTTCCTTGATCGCGATGATCTTCGCTATTCCTTTGGGAGTGGGAGCTGCGATTTACGTGAACCAAGTGGCCAGTCCAATCGAGCAGACTATTATTAAGCCTTACATCGAATTCATTTCGGCGATTCCGTCGGTTGTGATTGGTTTTTTTGGAATAGCAGTATTTGGAACGTTAGTACGGGAAGTGTCGGGTTGGGAGGCCCTTAGCTGGATTAGCTTTTTCCCTATGAGCGAGCGTTTAACGGGATTTACTGCTGGCGGCTTACTCGCGTTGATGGCGATTCCGACTATTTTCACTTTAGCGGAAGAGGCGCTCAATAACGTGCCAATGTCATACAAAGAAGCCTCAATGGCGATGGGGTCGACGCGTTTGCAAACGATCATTCGAATCATCGTTCCAACAGCATTGTCGGGTATTATCTCAGCGGTTTTGCTCGGTTTCGGTCGAGTGATTGGCGAGACGATGGTTGTGCTGCTCTGCGCTGGCAATCGAATCGAAATTCCGCGTTTTACGGAAGGCATTGGCGTTGTGTTCGAACCGGTCCATACGATGACGGGAATCATCGCTCAGGAGCTTGGTGAAGTGGTCAATGGCAGTATTCACTATCGAGCTCTTTTCGTGGTAGGATTGACGCTTTTCGTGATTTCGCTTCTTATCAATTATTTCGCTCAGAAAATCGTCATTAAATTTCAAATCTCTCGAGGCTAAAAAAGATGTCGACGAAAGATATGGAAACACTCAGTCCCGAAGCATTGGCTCTCTATGGTAAGCCGACGAAGGCGAAGCTTATCGAGCAATTGGTGTTTTGGGGATTTCGCGTAGGGACGTATTTCGTGTTGGCCTGCGCTGCATCAATATTCATCGATATATTCTACAAGGGAGGACAAACGGTTTTTGAGAGCGAGTATCCGTTTATCAATGTCGAATTCCTGACTGGTTCGCCGCAAACGTTACATGTGTTTGAGTTTGAGGGAGCTTCTTACGAAATGAGCGATTCTGATTTTCGCGTGTTTAAGGAAGAAGCTGGAGTTTCGATCGTTTCCGATACCTACGCGTATTCGGGCGGAGGTATTTGGCCGTGTATCGTTGGGACCTTGTTACTGGTGATCGGGTCGATGGTCATCGCTTTGACGTTGGGGATTTTGAGTGCGATTTTTCTTAGCGAATACTCACGACCGGGCAAGGTTCTGAATGCAGTGCGACTCTCGATTCTCAATCTCGCTGGCGTGCCTTCGATAGTGTTTGGGATATTCGGGATGGGTTTGTTTGTTTTGGCGTTTGGATGGAATGTATCCTTGATCGCCGGTTGGTTTACTTTGGCGTTTATGGTTTTACCGATTGTTATTTCAGCGAGCGAGGAGTCGATGCGAGCTATCCCGCAGGGGTTGCGTGATGCGTCTCTCGCTCTTGGCGCAAGCAAGTGGACGGCGATCCGTACCAATGTACTTCCTTACGCGATGCCAGGAATTTTGACTTCTTCGATTATTGGAGTTGCCCGAGTGGCGGGCGAAACTGCTCCGATTATGTTTACGGCTGCTTATGCTTTGCGCGATCAACTGCCGTGGCAGGGGCTCGAGCACTGGTATGACTTTTTCTTTCAAGGCGTGATGGCTCTCCCGTATCACATTTACGTGGTGAGCATGAAGATCCCCCAAAATGAGTACACCTCCCGTATGCAGTATGGAACCGCATTTGTATTTCTCTTCATCGTCGCGGGAATTGCGTTGATATCCATTTTATTAAGAATCCGCATGCGGAAAAAATATCGCTGGTAATGTCTTTGGTAACCGACAAGATCATAACGAAGCCCAAAATCGAAACACGCGACCTAGGTTTGGAAATGACAAAAAATAATCGCTCGCTTATTGAGATATCGAATTTCGATTTCTTCTATGGAGAAAAACAGGCCTTGTTCGATGTCAGCATGGATATCAAGGAACGGGAGGTCACGGCATTCATTGGTCCTTCGGGTTGCGGTAAAAGCACGTTGTTACGCTGCATCAATCGAATGAATGACCTGATCGAAGTAGCCCGGATTGGTTCGGGCAAGATTGCTGTCAATGGCGTTGATATTTACGACGACCGAGTCGACACTATCGAATTGCGGAAGCGTGTGGGAATGGTTTTTCAGAAGTCTAATCCGTTTCCTAAGTCAATATATGAGAATGTCGTTTATGGGCTACGCATTCAGGGCATTAGTCGGAAATCGAAATTGGATGAGGCGGTGGAGCGTTGTTTGAAGGGTGCGGCTTTGTGGGAAGAAGTTAAGGATCGTTTGGATACAAGTGGCTTGAGTTTATCTGGTGGGCAGCAGCAACGTCTTTGCATTGCTCGCGCTTTAGCGGTCGAGCCTGACATTCTTCTGATGGACGAGCCATGTTCCGCTTTGGATCCGGTGGCTACGGCGAAAGTGGAAGAATTGATACATACGCTTAAGGATCGGTATACGATCGTGATCGTAACGCATAATATGCAGCAGGCTGCTCGTGTATCCGATAAGACTGCGTTCTTCTATTTGGGAAAGCTAATTGAGATGAATGCCACGGATCAAATTTTCATGAGTCCTGACAAGGAGCAAACCGAGGCTTATATTTCCGGACGGTTCGGCTGATTGAATTTGATTTTGAGAATCTGTATATGAAACGATATTTCCACGAAGAGCTCGAAGAGGTTCGCTCGCATTTGATGTTGATGGGCGAAAAGGCAGTTGAGAGCGTGAAGCTGGCAATGCAGGCACTTTTGGAGAGCGATATTGCGCTAGCTAATCAAGTGATGGAATCGGACGACGTAATCGACGATATCGAAAAGCAAATAGACGACGAAGTTGTGCGTTACGTAAGCTTAAGAGCTCCGGTTGCTCGGGATCTTCGGTTTCTGTTTGTCGCGATTAAGGCGAGTCACGATTTGGAAAGAGTTGGGGACGAGGCTTCGAATATTGCAGGCCGGACCAAGAAGATCCTTGGTCAGGGATTGCCGATTGACGCGGTCGCGCAAGTGCCTCGGATGTGCGAGTTGGCGATCAGCATGCTGGACGATTCTTTGCGAAGCTTTATTCAGGAAGAGGAGTCGCTAGCGTATTCGATTGTCGGACGCGATCGGGAGGTCGATACGCTCAATCGCGAGAATTTTAAGGAATTCGTCGATTTGATGAAATCCGACCCGGCTAACGTTTCTGCGTGCACAGAGCTGGTCTTCATTTCGAAGTCGCTCGAGCGGATCGCGGATCATGCGAAGAATATCGCCGAGGAAGTGTTTTATTTACTGACGGCTCAGTCGCTAAAGGAAATCACCCGCGGGAAATAGTTGGTGCTTCGACGTTTATCTTCTTGGTTAGAGAAGGTTGTCATTGCATTTGCTCAATCTACGTGGCTGTTTTTGGGCGATGAAGTTTTCTCATGCTCACATTTTGTCGTGTGTACTGTCGGAACTTTCCCGAAAGGAAAGGGCTTTAATTCCAGGGCGGCGCTTGAGAATATTGGATACAGGTTGCGGTCATGGTGGGTTGATTGCGGATGCTCTGTTGGCTTTGGGCGATCGTCTCGAAGGCAGAGATGTTGAAATTTACGGATTCGAAGTGCAGGAGCACGGGGCGGGTCGCGAACGGTATTGGGATGATCTCAATGAGGTTTTGTGTTCGCGGTTTCCGGATACTGATTGGACCGATAAAGTTCGCGTGGCGTCTGCGAGCGAGGAGTGGCCATTCGAAGATGAGTTCTTTGACTTGGTTATGAGTAATCAAGTACTTGAGCATGTGGAGGATTTGGAGGGCTTTTTCGCTCAGCAACACCGCGTGTTAAAACCTGGAGGAATCGCTATCCACCATTTTCCTACTGTCGAGTCTCTTGTTGATCCTCACAGCGGAGTGCCTTTTGTTCACTGGTCGAGGTCTGATGTCTGTCGCGAGCGGGTTTTGCGGTTTTTTTCCAGCCGTGGAATAGGGAAGTACGAGACTTACAGAGCTCGACGGGGGCATTCGATCGATCAGTTCGTAAATGAGTTTGTCGATTACTTGAGGCGATTTACGTCTTTTCGATCTATGGACATGGTCGAATCGCTATCTAGGAAGGAGGGCTTTGCTGTGTCTGCTAGATATAATTGGGCTTTGGCGAAGCGTTGGATCGGCGAAGCGGAGGATGTTTGGTCCTATTCCGGAGGGCGCGAAGATGCCTGGTTTGCTAGGGTTTTGTCTCGATTTGCTTCGGTGACCTTAGTTTGCGAGAAATAGAAGC
Organism: Candidatus Pelagisphaera sp.; assembly: GCA_051275055.1. Taxonomy (GTDB): domain Bacteria; phylum Verrucomicrobiota; class Verrucomicrobiia; order Opitutales; family Opitutaceae; genus Pelagisphaera. The sequence goes on along the minus strand of JBNMOQ010000005.1, from coordinate 38,602 downwards.
GTATGAGTGAGATTCACTTCAGTCTTGCTTGGTTTCCTTGCGCGGGTTCGAATGGGAATTTCTAATTTTTCAGCTTCGGACTCGAGGCAGGTGTATTCCCATATGTGTAAGCAATCATATTTATCACGCGCTGTTTGCGCGGTTTTTGCGATTATAGTGGGCTTTTCAGTCCATGCTCAGGAAGAGAAAGAGGGGCTTGCTCTAAAGCGTCAGCAATTGGACGAGGGCATTTGGGCGGATCAGGTTCTTGCAGAAACCTATGGGGCTACGATTATCGATCTTTGGGACAAGTTGCGTGAAGCGGAGAAACCCTTAGAGGTACTGCAAACTTATCCCTTGGGAATAGTTGAAGAACCGCGTTGGAAATTGAGCAGGCGGTTGCCAGAGAAAATTTTCGAGTTTATCCACAAAGCGCCGTCTAGATCGCTTCAGTTTCTGAAAAGCTATCAATTGCAGACGTTGATAAATCAGTATCTCGAGGAAGGGTACAAGATTGATCAGGTGGACTTTCGCCATATCGGATTCGAGGTTTCGCCTAATGGAGCCGCAACTTCTAAGGTTGAGTTCGAATTGAACGTAAGCGGTCCGAGTCACACATTGTATCGTCGATCATTTCGTGGAATCGCCCGAATCGATTGGGGGAGCGAGGCGAACGATGAAGGATTGTATTCTCCAAGAGCGATTTCTTTCGAGAACCTTCGCCAGTACCGCAGAACGGGTAAAACCAGTTTTACAACTCGGGATTGGCTAAACGGGCCTAATTATCGTTCGTCCTTTGGTTATGTTTTAGTAGAGGATTTCGATTTGGATGGCCTTCCGGATATCATGTTTCCGAGAGAGAATATGTTGTATCGAAATGTGGGAAACTTTCGTTTCGATCCTCGTCCGGTTTTGAAGCACTATACGCCGGATCCCATCGACGCTGCATTATTGGTCGATATCGATTTGGATGGAGTTCGTGAATATATCACGGCGACTAAGGGAGTTGGCGTTTTGATTTTCGATACGAATCGGAAGACGGGCAAGTTCGACCAAAAGCCGAAGGTCGTATGGAAGCCTAAGTCATTTTATAATGCGCAGTCATTGTCGGTCGGCGATGTGAATGGCGATGGTTTGCCGGATATCTTTATCGGGCAGCATATGGAGCCTTTTGTTGGTGGATTGATTCCTACTCCGTACTATGATTCCAATGACGGATTGGCTTCGTATTTGCTTTTAAATCAAGGTGGTTTGAAGTTTAAGGAATCAATCGCGAAGTCAGGAGTGGCATCTAAAGCAAGGCGTCGCAATCGTTCGAGCTCAATCGTCGATTTGGATGAAGACGGAAGTATGGACCTTGTTTTGACCAATAATTATGGAAAGGTGGATGTGTTTTCCGGAAGCGGTGAAGGCTTGCTTGAGGACAAAACTTCGGAGTGGTTGGATAAATCTGAAATGTTTGGGTCAAGTCATTTGATTTCCGATTTTAATCGAGATGGACACTTGGATCTATTCGCATTTGCGCGGACTTCAGAGTTTGCTAAGCAATTGGAGACGTCTGGGGTTAGTCGCGAAGGCTTAGAAGAGAGCGAAGCGAAGCGCTCTGCAATGGCAGCAGGAAGTCGTCTTTGGCTTGGTGGGGAGGCTGGGGAATTCAGCCGATATGACGATAAAGGATCGTTCTCTCGGGCTGGCTGGGTTCATGGCGCTGCGGAAATAGATTTTAATAATGATGGAATGCCCGATGTGTATCTGACTAATGGATACCTGAGTAAAGGGACCGCGAAGGATTATGATGGGCGTTTTTGGCGGCACGATCTCTATGATAGCGAAACCGAAACGAAAGTGGACATCGCTCGTTTACTTCGTGAAACCGGACCTGGGGCTTTTCTTAAGGAGGATGACCAGAGTTGGGCTCCGTTTCAGAAGAATCGCCTGTTGGCGAATTTTGGCGATGACGGTTTTGTGGATATCGCCTATTTGATGGGGGTTTCGCGTGAATTGGATGGGAGAGCGACAGTTGCGGTAGATTTAAACCAGGACGGAAAACTTGATCTAATTGCGCTCGAAATCGATTCGGTAGAGGAGAAGATGAATGTGAAAATTCTGGAGAACACAATTACGCGAGCTGGTAACTGGATTGGAGTGCAGTTGAAGCCCGCCAAGAAACGTTCTGCTGTCGGGGCGCGTGTTCGTTTGATCGGGGAAGATTTCGAAACGGTTAAAACGAATGTATCTGGGGACGCGTATAGCGCGCAGACCCCTTCGATGCTGCATTTTGGTATCGGGAGCGCGACTACAGTTAAGGCGATAGAGATCGTGTGGGCAGATGGAGTTGTCTCTCGAATGACGAGCCCAGGAATTAATCGGTATCACGCATTTGCTCCGGGCGAAGAAAGATGAGATGGAGCGAAGCCTCTAGCTAAATAGTTTTCCGTTCCAAGCGAAGTGTGCTCGTGGAGGCGCTTCGAATCGGATGTAGATACGGTCTGGTTAGAGTTCGAGATTTCGAGCGAAAAATTCGCTGAGCGTTTTTGCTAGAATGCTATGGACTATCGTCCTTTACCTGTGATTTTGAAACCGGTAACTGGTGTCTCGGGATGTACTGGATCGGCTTTGAATATGAGTTTGAATTGGCCGGCCCGTTTTTGGTTTTTAGGGTTCAGAAAGTTGAATTCGTATTCGCAGTCTACGTGTTTGGATTCTGAACCTTTGGTTTCGTTGGTTCGAGTGGGTTGGCCCATCGAATCGAGTATCTTGGCAAGAGTAGGGCGGGAAATGTCTTCAAGAGAATCTGTGTCCATCGAAGCGCTGACGGAACGCCGAATAGTGTTGATTTTCGCGTCGCCGACGCTGCGGAACATTTTAAGAATGAAATCCCGTCCGATGAGGTCCACGAAAGATTCGTCGATGATCATGTTGGTGAGTAGGCCTGATTCAAAGCGTGTCTGAAAATCAACAGAGTAGGGTTTGTGGTGGGGTTCGGCTCGTTGTTTTTCGAATTTCCAGGTCCAAAGCTCGATGTTTGGATCAGTAGCGATAGAGGTGACTAAGGTCGGTTTCGATTTTGTGATGAAGCTTAAATCGGTTCCGCGAACAACTGGGTTGGGGAAGGATAAAGATAGCCCGGGCGGCGATTCGACGGTGACATTTCGCTCAAAGTTATTGAGTTGGTTTTTGAAGTTGAGAAGCCTCAAGTAGACGCAACCTGAAAGGGATACTGCAAGTAGCGCCAGAATGAGAATTGAGAAGAGTTTTTTCGGCTGAAAACCTACTTTCATAGAGATAGTGACATCGAGAGCATGGGGAAGGAGTCAAGAAGAGCAATGGTTTCTCTTAAGAGTTCCTAGGGGTAGTCCATTCGATGGAGAGAAGGCGATTGAAACCCTAAGCCCCGTGGAATCTAGAATATCCTGGGCTCGACAAAAAAGAATCCACTTGTTGAATAGTTTGCGAACTAGCGAAGTGATGTTACCGCGCTTTTTGGATTTTGAGAAACCATGCTAATTGATTCGATTTCACGTTTAATGTTTAAGGGGGCGATTGTTTTATTCGCGATTTGCGCGACTGTGCTAGTTCATGGAGCGGAAGAATGGGAAACGGATGCACTGCTACTCTATAATACGGCGTCGCCGGATATAAACGACCTGCGGGCTCGAAGCACGGGAGACGAACGGCTTAGGAAATACGCGATGGCGTTGGGCATGTTGCATCGCCAACCTGCTCAGGAGGAAAATGCGATGCTAGCGAAATCGGTTTTCGACAAGCTATTGGCTATTAACCCGAACGATGACGTGGGAATGGCCTCGGGCTATTACCTGGCTCGTATTTTGCATCGGCATTTGGACCAGCCGGATCTCGGGTCGGCTAGGGCGGCCTACCAGTATTTGTTTGAAACTTATCCGAGACGTTTTTTTGGGGAACTTGCTTTCTTGAAGTATTTGCTTCTGGAATTTTATGGAAACGATAGCTCGGAGAGTCCAGTCAATCGTTTGGCCCGTTTGGAGGGAATGGGGGACCGATTGATCATTCCGAATATGCGTCGTGGGTATCACCGCTCAATCGGAGAGGCATACTTGAGTTACGATCTTTCTGAGACCAAAGCTTATGAACACCTGAAGGCGGCTTACGATATCGCTACCTCTGTGCCGGAAACTCAGTTGGAATTGATTTTGAAAGTTTCGGAACTCGCGGAGTCACACGGGGATTTAGGTGTCGCGATTGCAGCTTTGCAAAAGTTTTTGAAAGTGGCGCGTCGAGACGAGCGGCGAGCCGAAGTCGAACTTCGATTGGCGGATTTGAAGCGTCAATTGCTTAACTGAGAGCGAGTCGGTTTTCCGAGACTCGACAAGCTTGACGGCTTGGGTTTTGTTGCTGGTTCAATGTCAGAACCTGAATCTACTAGCGAACCAGTCTTTTCTATCGTCTCCAGTTTTGTGAGGGGTCGAAATGTATTGTTGGCGAAAGCCAACTTCAGCGATCTCTACATCGATTACTATCTTCACTTGAAGGACAACACAATTGAAATGGATCCAGAATCGGACCAGTTGCTGAAAACGGCACTGGCAGCGTTTGCATTGCATTGCGTTTCTCGTCCACGAAACGAGGTGCTTGCTTGGACGATCAACTTCCAGAAGCCATTGATTAATCTCTTTTTAGGCGGAGATACGGAAACGGGCGCGCTTGTAGGACGCGTCTTTACCGAAAACGTTAAAAAAGCTGAGGAAAATGTTTTCTATCAGGAGGTAGTCAGGGGAAGTAAGCCGATGCATCGCAGTGTTGTGCCCTTCGAGGGCAACGATCTTTTGGTAGCTGTGGAAGCATTTTACCAGCGAAGCGAACAGCGCCCGGCTCGTTTCTTTCGACTCGACGAGGAAACCTTCGCTATCGTGTCGGCCCACCCAGACTACGATGAAGAGTGGTTTGCCGCACTCACAGTCGACGAGGTAAAAGCATTGGATACAACCGAGGAAGTAAATGCTTTAGAGACTCGTCCAGTTAAATGGTTCTGCGGCTGTAATCAGCAGCGCATTTTACAGACTTTGCTGCCAGTGTGGCGACAGAGTGAGGATGAACTTTTTATCGGAGAGGAATTGATCGAAATAAATTGCCCCCGTTGTTCAGGCAAGTACCGCATTAGTCGCGAAACGATGGAAGCGTTTGATCAAGAGTCCAAAGAGTCGGCGGAATAGAGGGTGCCTGATTTTAGATCGATAGACATCGCCTTTAGGCTTTGATTTGCGCTCGAAGGGCGGGATCGTTTTTGATTTCCTCGAGAGTGTAGCGAGGCGTGATATATTTGGGACAATTCCAGTCGAAACCTTGTATTTCAAATGTGTATACACGTTCGATTTTGGCGGGATATTCGTCATCTTGAAGTTGCGCGACTAGTTCTGGAACGTCGTCGGCAAATTGAACGGTGGCGTGTGCCCAAATCTTTAGACGTTGTTGTTTTGGGTAGTCCATGAGGAAAAGACAGGTCTTTTCATTGTCCATGATATTGCCGGTGCTGATGTATTGCCGGTTTCCGGTGTAGTCCGCGAAGCGAAGCGTGGTGGCGTCGACAACTTTGAGAAAGCCGTTTTGCCCGCCGCGATGCTGTAGATAAGGCCAGCCGTTTTCGCCGATAGTGGACAGGTAGAAACTGGTTCTCGATTGGATAAAGGAGGCTTCGCCTGCTCCGAGGATATACCGGTCGCCAGACTTCTCCATGCGTTCGTAGGCAGGGCGCGATTTGAAGCGAGATTGGAGGTCTTTAACTGTGGGTGTGAAAGCGTATTGGGTGAAGTTTTTAGTCATGACGGATAAGGTGAGAGTGAGGGTTTTGAATAGCTGAAGGTAAACGGGAGCTGGTGCGAACCAGCTCCCGGGTTATGACTCGCTCTTTTAGAAAATCAAAATTTGCCGACCTTCTTTTTGCAGTTGGACGAGACTCGGCAGGCCGGTCGTTCCGGGAACAGCATTGTCGGTTATAAGATCGAAGCCGCTTTTGACCGCATCTTCGGAGCCGCCGAAAACGTCGGCGCAGCCACAGGAAACCCCTGCGATTTTATCGGAAACCGATTGATAAAGTTCGTGGGCGATGTGATCGTTTTTGATGAGCTCGCCAATCCAGCGCGTTCCGGTTCCTTGGAACTGAATGATGACGTCTTCGCCCGCTTGCTTGTAATCGTAGGCCGTCGCAAGAGCGTTGAATAGGCGGCCGAGAGATTCCTCTGAGCCGGATTTAGGATCCGATAGGATGATAATTGCTGTTTTCATATTTCTATTTGGTTGGTGATAGTAAGACGGAATTGTTCTATTTGAGCTCGCGCTCGTTTTCGCTGATAGGGAGGTCGTTGATGCTCGCTTCCCGGCAGCGCATGAGTCCGTTGTCTTCGAATTCCCATTGCTCATTGCCATAGGAGCGGAACCATTGCCCGTCGTTGTCGCGCCATTCGTAGATGAACTTCACGGAGATCCGATTTTCCGAAAAACTCCAAAGCGTCTTTTTGAGGCGATAGTCGCGTTCTTTCTTCCATTTCAACTGAAGAAAACTGCGGACTTCCTCTCGACCATTTAGAAAATCGGAACGGTTCCTCCAAGAGGTGTCTTGCGTGTAGGCGAGGGACACTCTTTCGGGATCGCGGGAATTCCATGCATCCTCGGCGGTTTGTACTTTCTGAATGGCCGTTTCGCGAGTAAAGGGCGGGAGTGGGAGGCGTATGGATTCTGCTTTCATTTTGGATAGGTTGTAATTGTATTTAAAATACGTTATTAGACGGATTGACCTTCGAGAACCCGCAGCGGCTTTTTCTCTTCTGTAGATATGGATACCGAGATGAGAAGAATGAGCGGGATCGCGTAAGCAAAGTGGCGGGCGAGGGTGATTAGCGGCATCCATGGGTTCATGTCTAGTCCTGCGATTCCGGCTCCGACTAGGTCGAATAAAAATGTGCCAGCGATACCAGTGTAGATTGCACTGAGCCAATTGATTTTCATTATGTTTTGTTCTATTCAGGTTGATGTAATTAGAGTGAAGCGACCGGTCGGTCTATTTGATTGAAAAAAGAAACCGCTAAAATCTAGCCAGCTTTCCGGAGTGCTGAAGAACTGTGCGAGCCGCGGAATTCATGGCCGAATTGTTCAACAAGTTTTTGACGCCCTCTGTAAATGTGGCTGAGAACGGTTCCTCTCGGTTTTCCGATTTTGGCCGAAATCTCGCTAGCGGAATATCCCTCGACGATATGAAGCGACAGGCTTTCGCGCTCTGATGGCGACAGGTAGTTTAATATTTCCTCAAGATCGGATTCGGTTCCAAACGAATCCGTGGATCCGAGATCGTATGCATTTTCAATCGGCTCGAACCGGACGATTTTCTTGCGTCGTGATCCGTCGATAAAAAGATTTCGAATGGCTCTGAAGAGGAGGGCTCGACTAGTCACTTCTAAATACTTCTTTTTGAGACGTAACCAAGCTTGTTGAACTAGGTCTTCTGCGTCGTGCCAATCTTTAGTGAATGAATAGGCATACCGTTTGGCTTCCAGCACGAGGTTTTCGTGAAACTGTTCAGAGGTATTTTGTTTTGAAATGTTAGGAGTGTTTACTGCGATGTTCATGATTGGGTGTTTTTGAATTAAGGAAAATTTTAGTTACAACAGAGAAGCGACCGGTCGGTCAATTTGATTGCAAAAAAGTAATCAGTTTATTCGAGCATAGCCTCAACTTGTTTGCGGGCGGCAACTATTGGCCAGGTGGAGCAAAAATTTTGTGATTCAATAAGACCAGCTTCGAAAAGCAGAAAGATGACATTCGTCTTCTGTTGATTCACTTCGTCTGATTCTAGAGGAAAAACAGCGTCCACGCGTCTTCTAATAAATTGGCGATGACTGTCCTTGTGGTTCTGTATTTCCTTGCGCATTGGACTGTCCGTGTCGGGCGTCTCTGCCATGGTGTTCAGGAATGCACAGCCTCTATAATTACAATCATTCATCCACTGCTCCAGGAAATTGAAAAGTGAGAGCAATTGATCCTTTGAAGAATCATTCGTCTGAGAGACGTGATCTTCCCGCCAGCTATTCCATTGCTGATGGCGTTTTTGAAGCCATGCGAGTCCAAGGTCGTCTTTCGATTTGAAGTGCGAATAGAACGTTCCTTTGGCGATTCCCGCTTCGTCTATGATCTGCTTAATGCCAGTAGAGCGGTAGCCTTGCTCGTAGAAAAGCTTTGAAGCGATTTCCAGTAGATGGTCCTTTTTCGTGTCCTTTGAACTCATGGCAATTTCGGTGATAACAAACCCGACCGGTCGGTCAAGGGTAAATTTAAAGACGAAGTGGATTTGGATTTGAATGCATAGATTGCCGGAGTCTTCTAAATCATCAAAAACCGTACCATTGGACCATCGAAGATCGTCAATTGGACCTGAGGGGAGGATCTACTTATTACTTGATCGTTGTAGCTTTGATCCGAAAGGCACGACCTTTAAGGTTACAACGTTGTAATTTTAAGATCGGAACTTGCAGCCAAGCCGGGCTTTTGAGACTGGGGCAATGAATCAAATGAGGATTGGGTTTAGCGTCTGTATCTTTGTGAAATCAAATATTTTGAGACTTGGGGTGGTCGCATGGAAAAATGCTCTAGGTTTTTTGTAAGGAGGATGGACTTTTTTGAGTAAGACGGTTTTCAATTTGATTCGCGATTTAGCGCTATAATATTGAAACCCAATAAAGATGAAACGCCCCAATATTCTCTGGTACTGTACGGATCAGCAACGTTTTGACACGATTGGAGCTTTAGGGAACCCACATGTTCAAACGCCTCATTTGGATTCTCTTGTTCAGGAGGGCGTAGCGTTTACGCATGCGTATTGCCAAAGTCCAGTTTGCACGCCGAGTAGGGCAAGTTTTATGACGGGGCTGTATCCCAGCAGGGTTCGCAATACGCGTAATGGGAACGATACTTTTCCAGATTCGCCGCCGCTGATTTCGAAATTGATCGCGGATTCTGGATACGAGTGCGGATTGATTGGAAAGTTTCATCTGGTAAGTGCTGGCGAGAGACCGGAACCGCGGTTGGATGATGGATTTGGCTACTGGAAGCATTCGCATGCGCCAAGAGATGATTGGCCTGAAGGTACACATGACTATGCGGACTGGGTTCGGGAGCAGGGGCAGGATTTGGATACCTTGCGAAATTCCAATGAGCGCGTTGATCCTGAGTATCATCAAACGAAATGGGCATCGGATTGCGCGATTGATTTCGTCTCGCGGGAACGGAGCGAGCCTTGGTTGCTGAATATCAATGTCTACGATCCGCATCCGCCTTTCATTCCGCCTGCGGAATATGCGCGGCGCTTTAAGGCGGAAGATATGCCAGGGCCGTATTTCAAGGAGTCGGATTTAGAGACGCAAAGAGCTTTGAGGGCGCTTGATTTCCAGGGCGAACCGGCTAGGCCAGAGGAGCTGGGGGCTAAGGATATCCAAGCTAAGTATTACGCTATGATCGCGCAGATCGACGATCAATTTGCGCGGATATTGAAAGCTCTGGACGATACGGGTCAGCGCGAGAATACAGTTATCATTTTCACTTCAGATCATGGCGAGACTTTGGGTGACCACGGATTGATGAAAAAAGGGTGCCGATTCTATGAGGGGCTGACGAGGGTACCGCTTATTTTTTCTTGGCCAGGAGTTTTTGAAAATGGGCAACAATGTGGCGATTTGGTGGAGCTACTCGATTTATCGGCTACCTTGCTGGATCTGACAGGAGTGCCAATTCCTGAGTATCACCAAGGTCGGAGCTTGCGTCCGGTATTAGAGGGGAAGCGAGAGATCACTAGTGTTCGCGAAAGTGTTCGCTGCGAGTATTTCGATGCTTTGGACCCGCATTTTACAGGTGGCAATGGTTCGTTTGGAACGATGTACCGGACGGATAGATACAAGCTGTCTATGTATCACGACAAGAACCTAGGGGAGTTGTACGACCTGGAATCGGATCCATGGGAATTCGAAAATCTTTGGGATGACGCGGCGAATACAGACTTGAAAAATCGGTTGATATTGGAGAGTTTCAATTCTCACGTTAAGTTGACGACCGATGTTGGCTCGAAGCGAATCGCTCCGATGTGAGCGATAGCGATTTATCTGTCATTGACGATTGAGATGAAACGGGCAATTTTGAAGCTCTAGTTACTACCCATTATGAAAAACCTATCACAAATCCTTACCTTTACTTTTGTTATCTCGCTCTCTGTTTTTGCAGGTTGCAGTTCTTCTAGCGAGTCATCCTCGGCAGTTGTCGATTTGTTCGACGGCGAGACTTTGGAAGGTTGGCAGAATTTTGGCGGTGGAAAATTCTATGTGGAAGAGGGAATGATCGTAGGCGAGGCAGCTCCGCTTTTGCCGAATAGCTTTTTGGCTACGGAGAAAATGTACGACAATTTCGAACTGGAAGTAGATTTCCTAGTCGATCCTTTACTTAACTCCGGTATTCAAATTCGAAGTCACGTGTACGAAGAGGAGACGACAACAGTTCGCTGGGGCGGTACATTTAATGACGATGGCAGTAGGAATGTGAGAGATCGCGTTTGGGAAAAAGGGCGTTTCTGGGGCTACCAAGTTGAAATCGATCCGACCGACCGCGGTTGGAGCGGGACATTGTACGAAGAGGGAGCTCGCGGCTTCTTGCATACGCCAGGCGAAGACGAGGCAGCCTTGAAGGCATTGAAGCCTGGAGAGTGGAATCATTTTCGTATTGTTGCCAATGGTGATCATCTTCAGACTTGGCTCAATGGCGTACCGATTGCCGATGTTCATGATGACGATCAATCATCCGGATACATCGCTTTGCAGCTTCACGGAATCGGAAAAAGCAAAGAAAAAATCGGCGAGAAAGTCCGTTGGCGGAATATTCGCCTGAAGTCGCTTTGATCGCCTGCCGCTTTTAAGGGAGTGGGCGAATCTTGATGTTTCGGAAGTAGTGAGTATCGCCTCTGCCGTGGTGTTGGATCGTTACGCGACCTTCCTGAAAAGTGTCGTCATGAATGTCAGTCGTTTTGTGGCCGTTGACCCATATTTGGATGTGATCATCTACGCATTTGATTCGATAGTGGTTCCACTCTCCCCCAAGGTAGCAGTCACCTGCGATCGCGTAGAATTCCTCTAAGCGGTCTTTGGCTGGTGGGTGTATCCAACCTTTTTTGATCGCGTATAGGGAACCTGATTGGGCATCGAATATTTCGCATTGGTAACCGACGGGCGTATTGTCGCACCGAAATCCGATGCCAGTGTTATAGTTTTCAAGAGGCGCTTTTATTTCCGTCACGAGTTCGAAATTTTTGAATACGCTTTCGTGAACGAGCCATAGGTTTTGTTTGACCGATAGCATTTGTATCATTCCGTCTTTTACGGAAATTTCCTGATCGTCTGCGTTGGGCGTCCATCCCTCGAGCGATTTCCCATCGAAGAGGTTGATCCATTCTTTCGAATTTGTGTCTGTACCGTAAAGGAACGATGTTGCGAGGAGTAGGGTAGCGAGAAGCGTTTTCATGAAATGAGAAGAGTTTCTAATGAATCCGGAATTATGCATTAAAAAGTAGGGCCGACGCTCGCGCCGCGCCGCGTATGTGAAGAATGATCTTCGATCGCGGCTCGAGCGTCGGCCCTACGGATTCTTGAAACTTTTTTTTTAGATTTGCGAGAAGTTAGTCGGAACGAGGATATTGTCTGTAATCGCGGATACAGTTCCTTTGTAGCGCTCGTTAGTCTTGAGCTTTCCCCAGGCCGGACTGGCACTGAATTTTTTCCAGTTTTGATCGCGTTCTTCCATGTTCTTAAAAGCGACCATGTAGGTGAGGTTTGGCATGAGCGGGCCGGAAATTGTTTTGCCGAAAAATACCGGATGGAGCCCTACGTCGCGGAAAATTTGGATTTCACCTCCTTCGTTGAACATCTCGACTTTCAAGTCTCCGACGAGGCGGTTGTGGCTTTCGTAGCGGCGAATTTCGAATATGCGGCCTTTTTCGCCTTCGATTGCCTTGGGCACTTCGACCTTAGGTATACCGGTGAAGGCTGTCATGAGGGAACTTTCCATGCGTTCGTAGTGAGGCACGTCCATTTCGGTGTTGGCTGCCTGTTGGTATGCGGATGTAGCGGCGAGCTTGTCCCAAACGGTGAGAAACGATTCTATCGTATCGTGTGGCACGAGCATGAAGACTTCGCTTCCGTGGGCTCCGTATTTCGGGCGGAAAACGCCGATCGGATTGCAGCCTAATTTATTGAGTCCAGGGACCACTGTGGCTTTTAGAAAGTTTTCAAGAGCTCCACGGCGGGAGTTGTTGAGAACTTCGAAACGTATCCATTCGAGGTATTGAGTGGGTTTCTCATTGTGGTGAGCTCCAAGAAGCGTTGCAGGGGTAGCGGCTATTGCCGCGGCGACGAATTTTCTTCGATTCATGAGGTTCAGTCGATAGGAGAGGGCTTGACCTGTCAATCGGTGAAGATAGCAGGGTTGCTAGATGGAGAAATCCTGCCTCATTTTGACATTGGCTTTCCGTGTGTACTGGGCATTGATGGAGATTATGAAACTCGTTACTTTATTTATTACCTCACTTATGCTCGTTGGGTCGCTTGCGATAGCGAATCATCACGAATCGGATTGGGTCTCCTTGTTCGATGGCAAGTCCTTGAAAGGCTGGACTGCTAGCAAGGAAAACCCGAAGTCATTTTCAGTCAAAAAAGGAACTTTGGTTGTAGATGGCGGGCGTTCGCATTTGTTCTACACCGGAAAAGTTAACGGCGCGAATTTCAAAAACTTCGAATTGAAGCTTAAAGCGAAGACTATGAAGAGCGCAAATGGCGGCGTTTATTTTCACACTGCATACCAAGATGAGGGCTGGCCTACGCAGGGATTCGAATGCCAAGTGAATACAAGCCAGAAGGATCCGAAGAAGACGGGTAGCTTGTATGGGATCGCGAATGTGTACGTGGCGATGAAACCGGAAGAGCCGTTTATCATTCGTGTGGATAAAGCGGGCGCTCAGGTTTACCGCGAAAAGGCGCCGTCAACGGATGGCGAGTGGTTCGACTATCATATCATCGTCAAGGATGACGTGGTTACCTTGAAGATAAATGGCGAAACGACTGTCAACTGGACGCAACCCGAAGGCTATGCAGGACCGAACCCGGCAACGGCTGGCCGCGTTCTTGGAAGTGGAACGTTTGCTCTCCAGGCGCATGATCCGAATAGCGTTACTCACTACAAGGATATCCAAGTAAAAGTCCTCGATTAATTTTCTTTAGATTGAATGGCGGCCCCGGGTTTCGGGGCCGCTTTTTTTGTGGGTCGAGCAATTGAAGGAGTGATTCGGCGGGGTTTTGCGATCAATCGAACCACTCGTCTTCGGGATCGAATTTTGGGATGGGAATATTGGCGATTTTCATCTGGCCGATTGCTCTGTGGCGACAGCCCGGTTTGATGAGAATAGTGGACATCGGTTTGACCGGGTAGAGTTCGCCGTCGAGTTCCATGTGACCTTCGCCCTCGAGAATTAGATAGATTTCGGTGAGCGTCTTGTGGTAGTGCGTTTGGGAGTCTTGCTTGATCTCGACGAGATGAATGGACGCGACCGAGTTGTCTGGATCCATGAAGGCGCGACGCGATGTGCCGCAGGGGCAGGGAACGGGATCGATGTCGCCGAGGTGGGAGATATTGAAGCGTTGAGTCATTTTTTGGAGTTTCGGGGTTGAGAGAATCGTTGGTACTTTCGATACGTCGCTGCTTCGCCGCAAACACTTTTTAGACTTGCTGTGATTGCGATTGAGACGGTCAATACGTCTGTTTTCAGTCCAATCTCCAAGCAGTTTCTGGAAGATGGGCGCACCCTAACTTATACTGACTTTAGACATGCGAAACATTCTGTTGATATCCCTCTTTCTATTCAGCTTGGCTCTCGGAGCTGCGGATCGTCCCAATGTGGTTTGGATCGTTTCGGAAGATAATTCGAAGCATTGGCTTCGTCTTTATGAAGAGGGAGGCGCTCCGATGCCCCGTATCGAAAAGCTAGCGGAAGCAGGGCTGGTTTTTCAAAATGCGTTTTCCAATGCACCCGTTTGCTCGGTGGCCCGCAGTACTTTGATTTCCGGTTCTTATGCGCCACGAATAGGTGCTCAGTATCACCGTCGCTCGGAATTGGCTCCGATGCCGGATGGTATGCGTATGTTTCCGTATTATTTGCGCGAAGCCGGTTACTATACGACCAACAATAGCAAGACTGACTACAACTTGAGCGATAAGGGCATGTGGAACGAGTCTTCGGGCAACGCGACCTACCAGAACCGCGAATCCGGTCAGCCGTTCTTTCATGTGCAGAATTTTGGAGCTACGCATGAGGGACAGCTCCACTTTTCAAAGGAAAGCATGGAGAACGATCGCACCACGACTAATCCGGATTCGATCACTGTTTTTCCTTACCATCCAGATACGCCAACTTTTCGCTACACCTACGCTCGCTACCAGGATTATCACCGCAAGGTAGATGCGGAAATGGGAGCGTTTTTGGACGGTTTGAAAGCTGATGGAGTGGCTGAAGATACGATCGTATTCTATTATGGAGATCACGGTGGAGTGCTTCCGCGCGGCAAAGGTTATGCCTACGAAAGCGGGCTAAGCGTTCCCTTGGTTGTTTATGCGCCCGAAAAGTGGAGGCACTTGTTGCCGGAAAAAGCGGGAACTCGTGTTGAGGGATTCGTGAGCTTTATTGATTTTGGACCGACGGTTTTGAACTTGGCGGGCGTTTCGGTTCCCAGCGTGATGGATGGGGTACCTTTTCTCGGAAAAGGAGTCAGCTCGAATGAATTGGCGAGTCGCGATGAAACGTTTGGATACGCAGATCGATTTGATGAAAAGTACGATTTAGTGAGAACCCTGCGTAAGGGGAAATTCAAATACATGCGGAATTACCAGCCGTTTAACTTTGATGGACTATTCAACGAATACCGCTACCGGATGTTGGCGTACAAGGATTGGAAAGCGAAGTTCGATGCGGGGGAACTAAATGCCGCTCAACGTCAGTTCTTCGAATCACGTTCTGCTGAAAGCCTCTATGATATTGATTCTGATCCACATGAAGTTAATGATTTGGCCGGCGACCCTGAGTATGCGAGTGTATTGAAGGACTTGAGACAGCGGTTAACTAAAAGGGTGAAAGGCTTGCCGGATTTGAGTTTTTTGCCCGAGCCAGTAATGCTTAAGGACGCGATGGAAAACCCAGTGGCCTTTGGTCAGGAAAATAAAAAACGCATAGCTAAACTAATCGATACCGCCGATTTGAGCCTTCAGTCGTTTGCCAAGGCCAAGAAAGGTATCGCTAAAGCGCTTGCTTCGGATGATCCCGTTGCTCGCTACTGGGGATTGATTGTTTGCAGTTCTTTTGGCGAGGAAGCGTCGAGCTTTACGAAAACGGCCAAAGCGATTGCGGCGAAGGACGACGATAATCTGGCCCGCGTGCGAGCAGCTGAATTCCTTGGACTAATTGGAGCGCAGGATCCTCAAGAGGTCATTTACGCAACGCTTCGTGATTCGAAAACCGAAGTGGAAGCAAATTTGATATTGAATACCGTGACTTTGCTGCGCGATGGGCAACCCGCATACGAATTCAATTTGGCCCCAGAGATGTTTCCAGCTAAGTGGCGCAAAGAGCCTCGAGGAAATGTGAATCGGCGTTTGAACTATTTCCAAGGGAAATTCGAATAGCGTTTAACTCGTCTGTTCCGCTCTAATCCTTCAGTCCAAGTTTCATAAGCTTAGGGTGGATGACGTACGTGCAGTAACCAGCCTGCTTGTTTAGGTCGTAGTATTCCTGATGGTAGTCTTCGGCCGGGTAGAAGATTTCCGTTTTAGTGACTTCCGTGACGATCGGGTTGGTGTATTTGCCGGATTCGTTGAGCACGGCGATTGCCTTGTTGACGGCTTCTTTTTGAGATTCGTTGTGGTAGAAAACAGCTGACCGATATTGGGTCCCTGTGTCGGCTCCTTGTTTATTAAGACTCGTAGGGTCGTGCATGAGCCAGAAGATCTCGAGAATTTCGTCAAGCGATACAACGGATGGATCGAAGGAGATTCGAGCGACTTCAGCATGGCCAGTTTCGCCGGTTACTATTTGCTTGTAGGTTGGATTTTCGACATGCCCGCCCATGTAGCCCGATACGGCGCTCTCGACGCCTTCGACTCGCTGCATGACTGCCTCTGTACACCAGAAGCAACCCGCTGCGAGGGTGATGGATTCATTTGATTCGGCTTTGGTTTCGTTTTGCATGGCGATAGCGAGAGTGAATGAGAGGGCGAAGGCGATTTGGTTGAGCGAGTAATTCATTGCTTTGGGTTTGCTGAAGAGACGATTTCAGAGCGATTCTGATTGCTTCGGTTCGTTTGGAGAATGCGGTCAAAGAATTCGAGTTTTGTCGAGTCGGAATGCATGTTCTCCTGTGGGCTTGAGCCCAGAATGGGCTTAATCGCTTTTCGGGGCGATTTGAGATTGAATCCTTAATGCAAATGTAGAGTATCCGCGCTCTTCTTAAAATCGACCAATAGAGTAATTAATAATTAGATACATGACGATAAAGCGGCTTCCATTAGAAGATATTGATATTTTTTCCGGTACTCAGACTCGAGTTTCGACGAACGACGAAGCAGTTGAAGCTTATGCGGAGGCGATGAAATTGGGTGCGGAGTTTCCGCCGGTCGTCGTGTTCTTCGATGGAGCGAAACATTACCTGGCCGATGGTTTTCATCGTTATCTGGCGGCCAAGAAGATAGAGGAGCCCAAATTGGCTGCTGAAGTGAACGAGGGGACGCGTGGGGATGCTTTGATCCATGCCCTCGGATCGAATGCTACTAATGGCGTCTATCGCACTAATGCGGACAAGCGTAACGCTGCTGAGATCGCTTTGGAAGAATGGACCGATCATTCCAATGCTTACCTAGCGGACATCTGTAAGGTATCGATCGAGCTTGTGCGTCGCGTTCGGAAGCAACTCGGCCTAGATCACCCGGATGTGATTCTCGGACGGGATGGTAAAAAATATCCTGGGAAAAAGACCGGCGAATCCGGTTCGATGACGAGTCTCGAAAAGCAAGAAGCGGCCCTCAATGGCGGTGGAGGCTCTGGCGAAGGTGGCGGATCTGGAGGCGGTGGGAAACCGTCGAAGAAGAACGCTAACTACAACGACGCTGCGGGCGGTGGTTCTATGACGGAACTCGAAGGCGAAGCTCGCGAAATGATTCGAAACGGAGAGATGGATCCCCGCGAATTGCCAACGATCCATTCAGTTTTGCCTACCGATTACGTTTATGCAGGCATTCATTTGTTCGAGAAGATGGACACGTCGGATGGTCGCTATGCAGAGGCACTTGATCAGTTGGAAGCCTGGGTAGTGACGAAAAGACAGTTGATGGGGTTAGCTCGCGGATAGGGAAGTCGAGACTAGTAGAATTCGTTGTCCTTGGAAGGTGTTCGCTGACAGTTGGTCCGCCTCTCATTTGTAGAAGCGGGTTTCTCCCGCGATTCTTCATTTCCTACACTGGGTGAATCTCGGATATCGCGGGATAAACCCGCTCCTACATTTATCTGTTCTCAGTGCCTATTTGTCCTCTAACGCAAATTACTTGCTTTATTTTCGCAAGTTACTTGCATAACGACGTTTTAAGATGAGAGTCTCGAATCGAAATGAAGGGTAGCGAATCAACCAATCGAATTGCAAAAATGGACATTGTAGGCATGGGCCTATCGGTCGCGTGTGCGATTCATTGTCTAGCGGCTCCTGTTCTGCTGAGTACCTTGCCTTTGGTGGGGATCGAGTTTGTCGGACACGAAGGTTTCGAGTCGGTAATGATCACCATGATCGCGATTTTGGCGGGGTTCACTTTTTTCAAAGGATATCAGACCCATGGTCGCAAAGGGCATTTCATTTTAGGAGCCTTTGGACTATCGGTGTTTTTGTTTCTGCGTCCGTCGGTTAGCGTAGAGCTAGAGCCGTATGCGACGGTCCTGGGCGGATCGGCTTTCGTTATTGGGCATTTCCTGAATTGGAAATGGTCCAAGCCGTGCGAAGAGTGCGAGTGCGAATAGTTTGATTTTCAGCGGGAGCGTTTTGTCCCGCTGTTGAACAGACGAACTAGTTCAGTCGACCAGTCACCCAGAGGATGCCTCGGGCTACTATGTCTTGGAAATCCGAATTGGCGATGGTTTCGTTGGTGTGCCCGAAGGTGGTTCCGAAGACGCGGGCATTGCCGTATTGATTTGTCCAGAACACTGGGTGGGATTCGCCGCTTTCTTCGCTTTTGCCGGTGACGAGCGCTTTGGCGTTGGGCCAGAGTTTTTCGATGATGTAGAGTTCGTCCATCGGCGAAACCCAGTTTGTTGGGAAATCGCCAATGATTGGGTGAGAGGCGTCGACGACCGTAGTTGGGTAGTGGCTTTGGTGATCGTGACGACGGGTCGTTACACCGAGGAATTCGCGCCAGTCGTCAACTTCGGCGGCCCGATAGGTGTGCATTGCGCAGTGGATGACGATTGCGGGAGTGCCGGCTTTATGGGCACTGACGACTTTGGAAATGTAGGCTGGTTCGGCAGTGTTCGCGTAGCACTCGTTGTGGACGACGACATCGTAATCGGATGACCAGTTTGGGTCGTTGAACAGCTTCGACTGAAAATCTTTTGAATCGCCGCCTTCGTGAACGATGGTCCACTGGATCGGGGCGCGTTGAGAAAGCGCAGTTGTTAGAGTCTGTTTTTGAAAATCGTAGTCGTGGCAGCAACCACCGGTTATTAGCAAGGCGTGAATGGGAGTATCGATGTCGTTCTTTCCGCAGCCGGAAAAAATGAGGGTAGCGAGAGCTAGGAGGGAGATTGAGACGTTTTTCATGGAGATCTAAGTATTGGGAATTAAAGCACGGGAGCTTAGGTTTATTTCGCCCGAGCGTCTAGCAATTACTTGTTTGAAATTTAGGGAAGCGAGCAAGTCTTTTGAAGGAGAAGCGGGATAGATTTAACGGTTGGACTTTTAACTCGGCTAATCTATCACCTATTTGCTGGTCCGAATTACCCCTTTCTATGAATAAATCTGAAGAAGACTCTACAAACGTTCATGACGTGAAACAGCTCGGGACCTTCGCCGCTTTGGCGAGTTTGAGCTACGTGTTCTGGGTTGTTGGTGGAATGGAAATGGTTGAGCGACTTGCCTATTACGGGGTTAAGGCGGTGGCGGCTCTTTACGCGACGGAGGCTTCAAGCACAGGGGGCTTGGGGCTGACTTCCAATGATTTCGGCACCATTTTACTGTTGTGGGCATTCGTTCAGACTTTTGTGCCGGTTTTTTCCGGCGGGCTATCCGATAGACTTGGATACAAGGAGACGATCTTCATGTCGACGGTTCTCAAAATTATCGGCTATTTATTGATGGCGATTTTTCCTTCGTTTTGGGGGTTCTTATCTGGGGCAATTGTCCTGGCGACTGGAACTGGCGTATTCAAACCGGGGATTCAAGCGACGTTAGTGAATGCCTCCAACAGAGAGAATAGCTCGATGGCTTGGGGCGTGTTTTATCAGACGGTGAATATTGGTGGTTTTCTCGGTCCAATTTTAGCAGCCGCGTTAAGGCAATTGGAATGGGCCTATGTTTTCTACGCTTGTTCTGGAATCATCTCACTGAATTTCTTTTTGCTCCTGGCATATAAGGAGCCTCGCAAGGCTGAGCGACTGGAGCGCCAGAAGCTCATCAAGGAAGGAAAGATCAAACAAAGCTCATTATTGGTCGATGCTTTTCACGAATTGAAGAATCCGATACTTATTTGGTATTTGGTTCTTTTTTCCGCGTTTTGGTTTATGTTTAATGCACTCTTCGATGTATTGCCTTTGCACTTACGAGATTGGGTGGACACTTCGAGCATCGTGCAATCGCTTTTCGGTCAGGATGGTACGAGCAATGGTTTCTTTATTCGATTGCTTGGTATGTCGGATGACGGAATGAGTATTCAACCAGAAGGTTTGCTCAACTGGAATGCGGGATTGATAATGTTCACTTGCTTTCTGTTCGCTGGTTGGTCGGCGAAGTTGAGGGCGGTCGATAGCATGATGATTGGAACGCTGTTGGCTTCAGCTGCCTTGTGCTTCCTTGGGAATGTATCGTGGGGTTGGTATGCGGGTTTCGGTATCTTAGTATTTTCGGTTGGCGAGATGCTTTCCAGTCCGAAGAGTTCCGAATTTATCGGAAACATCGCTCCGGCAAATAAGAAAGCGATGTATATTGGATTTACTCAATTCCCGTTGGGGATTGGCTGGACGTTGGAGGCAAAAATCGGGCCGTGGTTGTATGGAGAATACGCTTCGAAAGAAACATTCTCTCGTGAGCTTCTTCTCGAACGCGGCATGAGCTCTTCGGAGGTTGACGGTATCGCCAATGGTGAAGCATTTACCGCGTTGGTCGCCTACACAGGCGAATCGGCTGAGATGATGACCGCGTTATTGCGGAGTACGCACAATATCGCTTTTATGTGGTACATAATGGGTGCGGTTGGTTTCGCCTCAGTTATTGGTATGTTTTACTATGGTAAGTGGCTAGGGCGATTGAAACAAGATTCTCAATAGAGAAGGGCTTTTCATTCTCTGTAGTGGATATGCTTATAGTGGTTGTTCGGATCGTTCGAAAAGCGTGGATACGCTTTGTTATGCGCCAGATTTGCCTTGCTTGATTGGACGATTTAGAGGAAACTCTTTCCTAGAAAGACACGCTGCTTCGGGACTGGTCCGCGAACAAAATTCGAGCGAATTGATTCTGGGTTACAGCGATGTTATCAGTAGAAAATCAATAGAAAGGAAATAGTCATGTTACGCAGTATTAAGGATCTCATTAGTTATCCCATCGATGCGGTCGATGGAAAGGTCGGAAAAGTCGAGGATGCTCTCTTTGACGATCGGTATTGGCGGCTACGTTATGTTGTAGCGGATACGGGAACTTGGCTTCCCGGAAAAAAGGTCCTTTTGAGTCCGGCGCATTTAAAGGCTCCTGAAACGGGCTGGGTCGGGAATCATTTCCCTACTGATTTGAGCAAGGCCCAAATTGAAGATTCACCTGACTTGAAGACGGATGCTCCAGTTTCGCATCAGTATGAAGAAGAGTATGCAAAGTACTATCAACTTCCTTTGTACTGGGTTGATCCCTATATGTATGGATCAGCTACGGGACCGGCATACGTGCCTCAGGATACTCAGGAGAAGAGTGAAGCTGATCGACAAGCGCATGAATTCCGCTTGAGACAGATTGAGGGTAAACATCTGCGTTCGGCTCATGAGATTCTTGGCTATAACATCCAAGCTAAAGACGATTCATTTGGCCATGTCGCCGATTTCATTATCGATGACGAAACCTGGCGTCTCCAATACTTGGTGATCGATACCAAGAACTGGCTGCCGGGCAAAGACTCGCTTATCGATATCGGCTGGGTTGAACGTTTCGATTGGAACGACAAAACGGCCAAGGTCAGTCTGCTTAGAAAGCAAATCGAGATGGCTCCAAAATTCGATCCATGCGATCCAGTTAATCATGATGCTCAACAAGGACTTTACGATTATTACGGAAAGCCACGAGATCGGGAAATGCCAGCCGCTCCGATGTTTTGAGCGATAGGACTAAGGGAAGGATCTAGGGATCCTCCCTTTTTTTGTCGGGCTAAATGTCTCGAGGCAAAATCAGTCCGACCTTTAAAGTTACAACGTTGTAATATAAAAAGTTGGGCAGGGTTGATCTGGCAGTGGCGGGTGGTGGGCGGTGCGATTTGGGCATAGGTTGAGCTTGAGCTGCTTCCCGGCTTCTGGATGATGCGGTTTCGTTTGGGTATTAAATGCGCGTTTGCGGGCCCGAACGTTTCCTTTCAATGGTAATTGGTCTTACAGGCGGTATTGGTTGCGGCAAGTCTACGGCAGCCGGGATGTTCGAGCGACGAGGCTTTCGGCGGATTGACTGCGATACTATCGCGCACGAGTTGATCGCAAAGGACCCGAAAGTGCGTGAATCGCTCGTTGAGACTTTCGGCGAAGGTATCCTGGCGAGTGATGGTTCGTTGGACCGAAAGGCGATAGGCGCGATCGTTTTCGAGGATGAGCATCTATTGGAAGAACTGGAAAATATCCTTCACCCGAGGATTCGGGAACGTTGGGAATCTTTGATTGGCGAGGCGCCTGAGAATGATTGGATTGTGGAAGTGCCTCTGCTCTTCGAAAAAAACCTTCAGAATAGGGTTGATTTTACCGTCTGTGTGTTCAGTGATTTGTCCTCGCAAGTCGAACGTTTAGAGCAAAAAGGCATGGTCCGGGCTCAGGCGTTGACTCGTATTAATCGGCAAATGCCGACTGAAGAAAAAGCGGAAAAAGCGGATTACGTACTGCTAAATGAAGGATCCCTCGCTTTTTTGGAAGATCAAGTAAACCAGCTACTTACCCGACTTTAATCTCAATACACGCTCATCCCATTTTTTGCAGGAAACCGATCGCCACTTTGGCGATAGATCCTGAACCGCGTTGAGCCTTCAAAACTTTCCTTTAGTTCCTATGTCTAGCGAATCAGAATCGACGAACGAAAAAACCGTTCCTATGGAATTGGATTTGGGCAGCAGTGCCGCAGCTCCAAAGAAAACAGCTCGAAAAGCGGCCAAAAAGGTTGCCCGAAAAGTAGCCAAAAAAGCAGCTAAGAAAGTCGCTCGAAAGGTGGCTAAGAAGGTGGCTAAGAAGGTGACTTCCGATGAAGCAGTAGTCGCTAAGCCAGTCGGGAAGCTAAAAATTTCTCAAGTGAAGCGCGTTGTCGAAGCGCCTAGTGATTTTCGTCCGTCTGACTTTAAGGGACGTGGATCTCATTTCGATGGTGTCGACAAGGTCGAAGTTGCTCCTGACGTTCCGTCTGGAAAATCGGCCAAGCCGGCCGAGTCCGCAGAGAAACCCGTTCCTTCTGAAAAACCAGCTGAACCGACCGAGTCCGGAGAGAAATCCGAGCCATCTGCTAAAGTGGAATCGGCTTCGGATGAAAGCCCTAAGAAGAGCCACGGCGAAGGACGTGAAAGAGAACAGCGCGGCGAAGGAAATCAGAACAGGCGCAATAATCAGAATAATCAAAACAACCAAAAGAACCGCCAGCCGCGTCATGGCGGCCAGCAGGGCAATCGAAACCAAGGGAAAAAGGGAAACCAGCAAGGTCCCAAAAGTCGCCAAAAGAATCAGAAGGGCGGACAACGAAATGACCGAAACGATCGCAAGGGTGGCGGTGGTTGGCAGCAGCCTTTGCCTCCGAAAGAAACGGATCAGGTTGGCGGAATTTTACCAGCATCAGCTCGGTACGCGAAGTTCGAGAATGTAGAGGCGATTGTTGCGGAACTCGATCAGAGCCAAGATCCAATCGATCTGGCCGAACTGTATGAGATGACGGTCGATGAAGGACGTGTAGCCGTGGAAGCGCTGGGCGTGGTTTTCGAGGACAAGCCGGGACGGAAGCAGATCATCGAACAAACTTTTAAGGTAGCTGCGGAAAAGAAGCTCTTGTTCAAGGATAAGGGATTTTTGGATCTGACCGACGAGGGACATGGATTTGTTGTTCATACGGCGAGTAGCTATCAACTGAAGCCTGAGAGCGTTTACGTGCCGGCGTCAGTGATCAATCGATACAGCTTGAAGCGCGGCCACGAAATCGAGGTCGTCGCGACTCCACCGCAAGAAGGCGAACGCTGCCCAGCGGCGGTCAAGATCCTATCGGTCATGGGAGGCGAGGTCGAAGCGATTGCGAATGTCGCGGCTTTCGAGGACCTGACTCCTTATTATCCGACAGAGCGCATCGTTCTCGAAACGCCATTGCCAAGCAATAGCAAGAAAGACGTTTCGATGCGGGCATTCGATATTTTGACTCCGATCGGTCTAGGTCAACGGGGATTGATTGTCGCTCCGCCGAGGACCGGAAAGACGGTTCTGCTTCAAGGACTCGCTCATTCGTTTCAGGAGAATTATCCGAATGCCCATCTTATCGTTTTGCTAATTGACGAGCGACCGGAGGAAGTGACGGATTTCAAGCGCGCGGTTACGGCCGAGGTCGTTAGTTCGACCTTTGACGAGACTCCATCGAGCCACGTGCACGCAGCCGAATTGGTTGTCGAAAAAGCGCGCCGTATGGTCGAAGGTGGTCGAGATGTAGTGATCCTGCTTGATTCGATTACGCGTTTGGCCCGTGCTTACAATGCTTTGGCGAGCAATAGCGGCAAGATTATGAGTGGCGGTATTGAGGCGACTGCACTACAGAAGCCGAAACGCTTTTTCGGTTCGGCTCGCAATATCGAAGAAGGCGGTAGTTTGACGATTATGGGTACCGCTCTCGTGGATACGGGTAGCAAGATGGACGAAGTGATCTTCGAGGAATTCAAGGGCACGGGTAATATGGAAATCCATTTGGACCGAGACCTGATTAACAAACGCGTATTTCCCGCGATCAATTTCGAACGAAGCGGAACCCGTAAGGAAGAGCTGCTTTATCACCCGCAAGAGTTGGAGAAGGTGTATGGACTACGCCGCGTGATGCAGGGAGTTCCCGGCGTCGAAGCGATGGAAATGCTGATCAAGCGATTGAAGGCGACCAAGTCCAACGCTGAATTCCTAATGTCTCTTAAATAGATAAACGCTTCATAACTTCTAATGTCTGATTCATCGATCATCCTTCAGCTCGTCGCTCGGAAGGGCATGGTGTCTCGTGAGCAGATTGCGGTCGTCGAGGAGAGCTTGGATCGAAAGAGCGATGATGCCTTGTTCGAAGCCCTCGTTCGCAAAGGATTTCTAGAGCGCAAATTGGTTTTTAAGGCGCTGGCAGAAGAGTTTTCCATGCGCTTTGTCGATTTGGATACAATCGATCTGCCCAAGGAACCGAGCGAATATTTGGAAGAAACGTTAGCGAGGCAATTTCGGGCGTTCCCTTTGGAATTCGAAAACGGCTCTTTGCAAGTCGCGATTTCGGATCCGCTCGAGGTCGAGTCGATTGATAGTCTTTCGCATATGCTGAAAGCGCCGATCGAGCCTGTTTTGGCTGATGAAAAGCAGATCGAACGAGCGATCAACGAACGCTATTTTCGTCGAGATTCGGAAGACTCAGGGGAGGCTGGAACGGTCCCCGATGCGGATGAAACGGATGTTCAGCTCCGCGATGAAGCGGCTGGCACCGGTCAAGATTCGATGGATGAATCGGATGCTCCGATCATTCGATTGGTGCAGGTGATCATCGCCGAAGCGATTCGCAAGCGGGCCTCGGATATTCATTTGGAACCATTGGAACGTCGGTTTCGGGTCCGTTTTAGAGTCGATGGCGAGCTTCAGGAAATGTCGAGTCCGCCGCCGAAGAGCCTGCAATTACCCGTTATTTCTCGGATCAAGGTGATGGGGAGATTGAGTATCGCCGAAAAGCGTTTGCCTCAGGATGGTCGAATTCAGGTGCGCGTCGAGGGTGTGGATTATGATCTGCGCGTGTCCTCGTTGCCGACCGCTTATGGCGAGAGCATCGTCATGCGGATTTTGGATAAGACAGGGTTGATGAAAGGATTGCCAGAGTTGGGTTTCCTGAGCGACGACCAAGAAGATTTCGAGAAGCTGATTACGCTGCCAGACGGGATCTTGCTAGTAACGGGGCCAACGGGTTCGGGCAAGACGACGACTTTGTATAGTTGTTTGAATTTCGTTAACAAATCCGATCGTAAGATCATTACAGTTGAAGATCCGATCGAGTACCAAATGTCTGGCATTAATCAGGTTCCGGTCCGCAAGAAAATAGGGATGACCTTTGCGGCAGCCTTGAAAGCAATGCTTCGACAGGCGCCGAACATTATCATGGTTGGCGAAATTCGAGATAAGGAAACTGCTGAGATCGCCATCAATGCCTCGTTAACGGGTCATATGGTATTCAGTACTTTGCACACCAACGATGCCCCCTCGGCAGTTACGCGGTTAGTCGACATAGGCGTGAAGCCGTATTTGGTCGCTACATCGCTGCGAGCATCGATGGCTCAACGACTGGTAAGGCGAATTTGCCCGGATTGCAGTCGTCCGCATGAGCCGACGCGCCGGGAATTGACAGCCATCGGTTTGACGCGAGATGCGCTGGGCGAGGCTCGATTCATGAAAGGAATAGGTTGTCCTCGTTGCCATAATCGTGGAGTGAAGGGTAGATTTGGAATTTTCGAGATATTTGAAGTGAACGATGAGATAGAAAAGCTCATCTACTCCGGCGGAACGTCGGCTCAAATGCGGTCGGTCGCTAAAGAGTTGGGAATGAGGACGATGCGTGAGGATGGAGTTCGAAAAGTCCTTGCCGGACTCACTTCGGTAGAGGAAGTTTTATCCGTGACGGTGGACGAACCGGCTTCGTCGACGTAAAATGGGCTAGAAGTCGTCGCGTGTGAGTTCAATAATCGCCGCTTTAAACCGATAAGAATCTTATGAGTTACGAAATGAACGATTTGCTCGAATTGGTATTCGAGGAGGGCGCATCCGATTTACACATTCAGGTGGGGAAGCCGCCGACATTGCGCCTGCACGGTTCGATGGTTTCAGTAGAGGGACCGGATTTGACTCCGGCGGATACGGAATCGCTCATGCAGTCGATCACATCGGACTCACATGTCCAATCGGCGAAAACCGAAGGCGGGGCGGATTTCGGCTTTGCATACATGGACAAATCGCGTTTCCGCGTGAGCGTTTTAAGGGCCAAGGGCAACTACGGTATGGTCCTTCGCCAAATCCCCAACGAATTTTTCGATCTCGAAGACATCGGCATTCCCGATAAGATCAAGGATCTGCTTTACCGTCCTCGCGGACTCATACTCGTGACCGGGCCGACTGGGTCAGGCAAAAGTACGACGCTTGCTTCGATGGTCAATTACATCAATCAGAGGCGCAGCGGTCACATAATCACGATCGAAGATCCGATCGAGTATTATCATAATCACAATAAGTGCATCGTCACACAGCGCGAAATTGGAGTGGACGTTCCTTCGTTTTCGGAAGCGATTCGCCGAGCTTTGCGTCAGGATCCGGACATTATCCTCGTAGGGGAAATGCGTGACTTGGAGACCATCGAAGCGGCGATTAGCGCGGCGGAAACGGGTCACTTGGTTTTCGGAACCTTACACACGAACAGCGCTGCTAAAACGGTGGATCGTATCGTCGATGCGTTTCCGGCGAACATGAAGGAGATGATTCGCACGCAGTTGGCGTCATCTTTGGTGTCGGTTATCTCTCAGGTGCTCTGTAAAAAAGAAGGTGGAGGCCGAGTCGCAGGACTTGAAATCATGGTGACCACGACTTCGATCGCAGCTTTGATCCGAGACAACAAAACCTATCGCCTCGAATCGGATATTCAAACCGGAGCGAAGCTAGGTATGTTTACGATGGATACGCACTTGATGAGTCTCTACAATCGAGGACTCATCTCAGCTCGAGAAGCCTTCGAGAAATCGCAATCGCCTGAAGATATGCGCAAGCGCCTCGAAAATCTCGGAGCAACCGTCGAACAGTCGTAAGCGATCGGCTTGCTCTGAATGCGAGCATGTCGATTTTTTAAAATCAGTCCTTCGATTGCTTTTAGAAAATTAAGGTGTTCATGAACACTATCTGATTGACGGCCTTGCGAGGCAGTCGTGTTCTGGGGTTATGGCGCTTGTTCGGGCAGTTAAGCTGGAGCCAGGTTGTCTTAGGGAAATCATAGGGGAGGGAGTCCGTTGGGCTACTCAAGCTGATAGGGAAACTTTAGGGACTGGCATCGATCATATCGACCGGGCTTTGGGGGGAGGGTTGTCGACTGGCGTATTGTGCGAGTTCGTTGCCTCGTCTCCGAGTTCGGGCGGTCAAACCTTGCTGCTTCACTTGCTGGAGGCGATGCGACGGGAGCGGCGATTTGCCGCTTTGGTGGACGGGGCGAATGCCTTTGATCCGCAAACGACGCCGGCGGTTTTACTGGAGCATTTGCTGTGGGTTCGTTGTGAGTCTGTAGGACAGGCTTTGCAGGTGACGGATGCTTTGCTGCGAGACGGGAATTTGGGAATGGTTCTGGTTGATTTGAGGGACTGCGATACGTGGGCGTTGAGGCGGATCCCGACGACTGATTGGTATCGTCTACAGCTCTTGGCTGGAAAGTCGGATATGGTGCTGGCGATCGTTACGCCTCGGGCGATGATTCCGAGCGCTCAGATTCGGATAGCTTTGACGGGAAGCCTATCGGTGGCCCAGAGCGATGCGGCATTGAGCGAAGTAGCGAAGGGTTTGGAGTGCGAGGTGCTTCGGCTGCGCAAGCAGGAAACGGGGGAATTCTCCCAGATGATTCAGGCGGGATGAAGGGGCGGCAAATAACGCGGATTTACGCGGATGATGTAGTTCAATGGGTTTGCTATTTTGAGCTCACGCAAAGCCGCAAAATCGCAAGGATTTTGAAAGTAGAGGGAGGGGTTGATGAGGATCTTCGGGGTTTCTATTTCTTCCTTCGCGTCTTGGCAGATTTGTGTGAGGTTTTTTCCAATATAAAGAAGTGTAAGGACTTTTGCGCGTATCTGAAATGTATGCGGTGATTGATAGTTTTCGGTTTGCCTTGCATGCTGTGTTGCGGATGGAAGCTGGGCTTGGGGCGCGGCCGGTGATTTTGGTAGACGAATCGCTGACGAAGCCTCTGGTTGTCGATTGCACGCAGGCGGCGGCTCGAGCGGGGGTGATGTCGGGGTTGAGTGTGACCCAGGCGATTGCTCGTTGCGAGGATGTAGCGGTGCGTTATTGCTCGGCGAAAGCGGAAGCGATGGCGGCTAGGGTTTTGTTCGATTGCGCGTATTCGCTGTCACCTCGAATTGAGGAAACCGATTTGGGTTTATGTACGATTGGTTTGGCGGGAGTGAATCGAGAGCGTTTGGAGTTTCGATGCCAAGAGATGGTATCCGAGTTACGGAGACATGGGTTGCAAGCTCGCATGGGAATTGGAGCGACACCGGATTTGGCTTTGTTAACCGCTCGGGAATCGAAAGGGGTGTTGACTGTGGGGGGTGAAACGTCGCCGCTTTTAGAGAGCTTTTTGGACGGATTGCCAATCGAGGCTGCTGAACCGTCCGATGGGATGAAGTCGGTTTTCAAGCAGTGGGGAATTCGTTCGGTAGGGGCGTTCGCGCGTTTGTCTCGGGAATCGGTTGGGCGGCGATTGGGAATGGAGGGTCTGGCGTTTTGGGATCGTGTTTCAGGGCGAGAGGAACGGCCGTTGCGGATTTCGGAATTGCCTTTGGTTTTCGAAGAGTCGTTGGATTTCGAGTACGAGATTGATACTTTGGAGCCTTTGTTGTTCGTTATTCGCCGCTTCTTGGATCAACTTTGCCTACGCTTGCGTGTGACGGGAAAGGTAGTGGAGTCGCTTTATTTGAAGGCGGAATTGGCTGATATTCGCTTGGAGGATGGAGAGCGGGTCGATGCGATGGAAGTGTCGCTTAAAATGCCGGATCCAACTTGCGATGTAGATGCGCTGTTTTTGCTTTTGGCGACACGTTTGGAGCGTTTGGAGATGGAGGCGGCAGTGACTGGGCTCGCGCTTAGAGTCGATCCAATCGACCGTAGCGATTGCCAGCTGGGTTTGTTCGAGACGAGCTTGAAGCGTCCGCATCGTTTTACTCAGACCTTGTCGCGAATCGGAGGGATCGTGGGACCGGGTAACGTAGGGCGACCGCGTTTGGAGATAACTGGTCGGCCGGATGGGATTCGTATGGAGCGTCTGCCCGTAGTTATTTCCCCAATGCAGGGTTTGGGATTGAAGTCGGCCTTTGGTTTGGCGTTGCGGCGTTATCGTCCGGCTTTGAAGGCGGAGGTTGAACTACGGGAGCGGCGACCGATGTGGATTCGGTGCGCAAAGGCGGCTGGACGTGTGGGCGACTGTCGCGGGCCTTGGGCTTATTCGGGACAATGGTGGGAGCCGGGTGGATGGAATCGAGTGGAGTGGGATGTGGAATTGAGGGCCGGTGGCGTTTATCGTTTGGCGAATGAACTCGGGGCTTGGTGGGTCGAGGGAGTGTATGATTGAGGGATGAAGTATGAGGGGTGAAGGATGAAATATGTGGAGTTGCATGCTAGGTCGGCGTTTAGCTTTTTAAGGGGGGCGTCGCAGCCGCGGGAGTTGGCGGAGGCTGGCGCGGATATGGAGTTGGAGGCTATGGCTGTGTGTGACCGAGCGGGTGTTTATGGGACGGCTCGTTTTCATAAGGCAGCGAGAGAACGAGGGGTGCGCCCGATTGTGGGGTGCGAGCTGGCGATGGAGGATGGCTGCGTTTTGCCTGTATTGGTGAAGTCGCGACAGGGGTATCGCAATCTGTGCAAATTGTTGACGCAAGTTCAGTTGCGGGCGGAGAAGAGGCAAGGGCGTGTTCGTTGGGAGGAACTGCCGGAGTTTGCGGAGGGCATGATGGCTTTGACGGGAGATGACGAGGGACCTTTGCATCGGGCATGGCTTGACGATGGGCGCGCTGGGGTTGATCGAGCATTGGAGCGTCTTCGGAGGGTTTTTGTCGATGAGGATTTGGGGATCGAGGTTCAACGTCATCACATTAGAGGGGAGCAGCGTTGGGTGTCGGCTTTACGTGATTTGGCAGAGGCATCAAGAATTCGAATCGTGGCGACGAATGGGGTTTGTTACGCGACGCAGAAGGGGCGAGCGATACAAGATCTATTTACTTGCCTGAGGAATAAGACGAATTTGGATGGGGCGGGTTCTCTGCTGAATCGCAATGCCCAGCGTTTCGTCAAACCGGCTAAGGAGATGGCTTATTTGTTTAGGGATATGCCTGAGGCGGTGAGCAATACCTTGTGGATGTCTGAGCGTTGCGAGTTTTCGTTAGAGAATATTGGATACGAATTTCCTCGTTTTCCGGTCCCGAAGGGAGAATCGATGGATTCGTTTTTAAAAAAGATCGTTTGGTTTGGAGCGGAGCAGCGCTATCGCAGTTTGAGTCCGGCGGTGAAGCGGCAATTGAAGCACGAGCTGGATATGATTGGGCGGTTGGGCTTTTCGGGGTATTTTTTAATTGTTTGGGATTTGGTTAATTATTGTCGTGAGCATAATATAATGGCTCAAGGGCGGGGGAGCGCGGCGAATAGCGCGGTTTGCTACAGCTTGGGGATTACGCCAGTGGACCCGGTTGGCGGGCGATTGTTGTTTGAGCGGTTTTTGAACGAGGATCGACGGAGTTGGCCTGATATCGATATTGATTTGCCGAGTGGGGCGCGACGGGAGCAGGTTATTCAGGAAGTGTATCGTCGCTATGGGCGTCATGGAGCGGCGATGACGGCGAATGTGATCACTTATCGCGGACGCAGCGCGGTTCGGGAAATTGGAAAAGCATTAGGTTTTGCGGAGGAAACGTTGGGACGGTTTTCTTCTTTGTATGGGAGCCATAACTACTCGCATGAAATATCGATGGAGGAGCAGTTTGAGAAATCGGGAATATCGGCGACTCATCCTAGAGCGGCTGCTTTTGCACGGCTTTTCCCGCGGGTTTTGGGTTTGCCGCGTCATTTGGGTCAGCATTCGGGAGGGATGATTATTTGCCAGGGAGAATTGGATTCGCTGGTCCCTTTGGAGCCGGCAAGTATGCCGGGACGAACTGTGGTGCAGTGGGACAAGGAGGACTGCGAAAATATGGGTATGGTGAAAGTGGATTTGCTTGGCCTGGGTATGATGGCGGTCATGCAAGACGCCTTCGAGGCAGTGCGGGCGAAGGGCCGGAGCATCGACTTGGCGAGCATACCTAAGGACGATGCGACGACTTACGAGATGATGCAGAAAGCGGATACGATCGGAGTCTTCCAGATCGAGAGCCGGGCCCAGATGGCGACTTTGCCGCGCATGAAGCCGAAGGAGTTTTACGACGTAGTGATCGAGGTTGGGATTATTCGGCCTGGTCCGATTCAGGGCAACATGGTGAATCCGTATTTGGAGCGAAGGGCCGGGCGGCAAAAAATCGAGTACATCGATGATCGTTTGAAACCGACGCTGGAACGGACTTTGGGAGTGGCTTTGTTTCAGGAGCAGATATTGAAGGTAGCGATGGTGATGGCTGATTTTTCGGGGGCTCAGGCGGAGGAACTGCGACGCGCGGTGAGCTTCTATCGGACGGATGATCGGATCGGGCAGGTGACGGCGGATTTGGTGGCGGCGATGCGCGAGCGGAAGGTCCCGGAGCATAAGATCGAGCAGGTGGTGAAGTCGGTTTCGAGTTTTGCGCATTATGGATTTCCGGAGAGCCATGCGATTTCGTTTGGTTTGTTGGCGTATGCGAGCACGTACTTGAAGGCTCATTACCCAGGGGAGTTTTATGTAGCCCTTCTTAATAATCAGCCGATGGGGTTTTATTCGCCGGCTACTTTGATTCAAGACGCCAAGCGTCATGATGTTCGTGTACGAGCAGTGGATGTGTCGGTTTCGAATTGGGCGTGCTCGGTAGAAAATGATAAAACGATCCGTTTGGGTTTAACGATGGTGAATGGCGTGAGTCGCGAGCATGGCCTTGTGATGCTGAAGGCTCGCGAGGAATTTGATTTTATCGATTTGAGAGATTTCCGAAAGCGGACGCGTTTCGATCGAGACGAGCTACGGGCTTTGGCTTCGATCGGGGCTTTGAACTGTTTCGAGCAAAGTCGGCGTCATGCTTTATGGGCGGTCGAATCAGGATACGATCCGGATGATTTGTTTGCGGATGTCGTGAGTGAACGCAGTTTGAGTCCGCTCGAAACGATGACGCATGTGGAGCGCTTGCGAGCGGATTACGAAGGAGTGGGGGTTACTGTGGGGGCTCACCCTATGGCGGCGATCCGAGATCGTCTCCGACAGGTGTGGACTGCGGGAGATCTGGAACATACGCCGCATGGGAATCGAGTGGTTATTGCGGGGCAGGTTATCTGTCGTCAGCGTCCGGGGACGGCGAAAGGATTTCTGTTTATTTCGTTGGAGGACGAAACCGGAATTTCGAATATCGTGGTGATGCCGCAAATGTTCGAGCGTAGTCGTTTGACGATTACGCAGGAGAAGTTTTTGAAAATTTCAGGAGTTCTGCAAAATCAGCAAGGAGTGATCCATGTGAAAGCAGATAAGATCGAGCCATTGGATCTGAGAGAACTCCCGGCTGCGAAGTCGTATGATTTTCATTAGTAGCTCACTGGCTTCAGCGTGAGCCTCGAGGATTTTGACTTGCAATGCTCACGCTGAAGCGAGTGAGGTACGGATTACTCCACGATGAGGGCGGCGTAGTTCTTTTTGCCTCGGCGGAGGAGGATGTATTTTTCGAAGTGGACGTCTGCTTGGGTGAGTTTCGCTTGAGGGTCTTGTATTCGCTGATTGTTTACGTTCACGCCGCCGCCTTGGAGATCTTTTTTAGCGTTTTTACGCGATGCGGATAGTCCGGAGCTTACGAGTGCGTCGAGGATTGAAACGCCTTCGCCTTGGAGGTCCGTGGTAGATACGCTCGCGTTTGGAATTTCATTGGCGACTTCGCTGAGAGCGTTTTGGGAAATGCCGTCGAGTCCGCCGCCGAAAAGTATCTTGCTGGCGTTGATGGCGTCTTGGGTCGCTTCTTCGCCGTGTACAAGCTTGGTCATTTCTAACGCGAGGGTGCGGTGGGCTTCGCGGGCTCCCGGGTTCTCGTTGTGTTGCGCTTCGAGGGCGTCGATCTCTTCGTGGCTAAGGAAAGTGAAGTATTTTAGGAATTTGACCACGTCGCGGTCGTCGACGTTGATGAAGTATTGGTAGAATCGATACACGCTGGTGCGAGCGGCATCGAGCCAGATGGCGCCGGCTTCGCTTTTGCCGAATTTGGTTCCGTCGGCATTGGTGATCAATGGGAAGGTGAGGCCGTAGACGGTCTTGCCGGCTTTTTTGCGGGTAAGCTCCGTGCCGACGGTGATGTTGCCCCACTGGTCGCTGCCGCCGATTTGGAGTTCGCAGTTTTCCGCTTGGTTGAGGTGGTAGAAGTCGTAGCCCTGGAGCAGCATGTAGGAGAATTCCGTGTAGCTGATGCCGGCTTCATTGTCGCCGCCGAGGCGCGATTTGACGCTTTCTTTGGCCACCATGGAATTGACCGTGAAGTATTTTCCGACGTCGCGGAGGAAATCGAGGAAGCTGATGGGGCCGACCCAAGAGGCATTGTCGACGAGCTGGGCGGTGTTGGGGAGCGATTCGTTGAAGTCGAGGATGCTGGCGAGTTGCTTTCTGACGGCGGCGATATTGCCATCGAGCACTTCTTTGGTCAGCAGTTGGCGTTCGGATTTTTTCCCCGATGGATCGCCGATGCTGCCGGTTGCTCCACCTGCGAGAGCGATCGGGCGATGGCCTGCGTTTTGGAATCGGCGGAGCGCGATGAGCGGCACGAGGTTGCCGACGTGGAGGGAGTCGGCGGTCGGGTCGAAGCCTGCGTAGAGAGTGATTGGGCTGTCGGAGAGACGTTTGGTCAGCTCATTGAGCGCCGTGCAGTCAGTGTAAAGTCCTCTCCACTGTAGATCTTCCAAAATAGTCATAAGGAGGAAGGTTTTGGAGAGTTAGCGTTAGCGTGTCGAATGGAAATGTTGATAAGGATGAAGGCAGAGGATGAAGAATGAAGATAGAGCCTTATCCTACTTCTCGAGTCCTAAAAATCAGGGACGACTATTTTGGCGACTTTATTGTGACGAATGCGGATTTCGCCTTTGATGGGGTTTCCGGTTCCGTCGAGATCTCCTTGGTAGATGAATATTTCGTCGGTGTCTTTGCGAATGGAGAATTTCTTGAGCATCGGTTCGCCAAGAATGGCGACTGCTTCTTCGGGTTTCATTTTCAATGCAACACGATCCCAGGTTTCAGGTATCGTCCAGGCTCCGCTGGCGCGAACGTCTGCTTTTCGCAGTTCGATACGGAGGCTTTCGTACCATTTATCTTTGGAGCCTTTTGGGGGAGGGTTCTTGGCTGCATAGGCAGCTACTGCGGGCGAGACTGCCGCGGCAATTTCTCCACTTTCTTCGTATTGGGCGAGTCGGCTTTCGAGGGAAGAGACCTTTTCGTTAAGAGCTCGAATTTCAGCGAGGATTGTGTCGAGCGTGGCCTGGTTTGCATCGGCGCTGTAGGCGGAGCCTGAAATGAGAAGGGTAGTGATGAAGAAGAAGAAGACTGGTCGCATTTATTGAATACGGCGCGAGCTTGGAAAAAGGGCAAGTGTCTACTTTGCATCGTCCCGGCTTGGCCTAGCCTGCGATGGCTTTAGCGAATGATTGCCCGCTTTTGCAGCTCGATCGGCATGGTGTCGGAATTCGTTTTCAGGTAGTTGATCATTCCTTCCAGCCAAGCGGAAACCGAGTGGGCGTTGTATCTTACTCGAGGTTCGGTATCCATGACGCCTTGAAGCGTGTTTAGGGATTGAAGATTCCGAGCACTGTGTTCGAGAGTGATGGTTTCGAAGTAGGTGTTCGAGGTCCTGAGCGTGTCGATGAGCGTTTTTTCGCTGAAGTGAAATGCGGGCGAGTCTTCGGCTCGTATGATCATGATTGGCGAGTAGATATTGCCGAATATTTTCTGATACATGTCGCGGCGACTGGGGTCGGTGCGCCTCCATATTTCATCGGTGGTCAATTCGTCGCTTTGGTGGATGATATCTAAGTGGGTCTGTCTGGAGAAGAGCATGTAGTGCGGTTCTTCGAGAATAAATCCGCTGAACGAATAGTTGCCGGCAAGGTAGGTTGATAGGTTTGCGTATTCCTTGGTGGACATGAGGAAGAAGCTGTTTTCGTCGACTTCCTTGGTGTCGCGAATTTGGTCGAACATGTTTACCCAGTCAGCTACACGAGCCGAGCGCAAGGTTTCGAGATCTTTTCCGATCGCGTAGGCGACGATGAAACCCTGCCCTAGCAAGTTGCTGCCAAAGGGCGAATTCACCAGGTAGCGGGTCTCCCTTTCTCGACGTTCTTTGCGTTTCGAGCGGTTGAAGAACCCTCGCAAAGGAGCGGTGGTCATTGAGGCCGATTCTACGTCAATGACGAATACAGCGGGAGCGAGTTTGGCTTTCTTTGGACGGCCCCAAATTAAATTGACGCGTTTACCCGATTCGAGCCGAACGGATTTTGACTTAACTAGAATATCGTTTTCGAAGAGTCCTCGCTGAAAGGGATAATCTCCAGTGGTTAATTGGCGGAGAATGGCTCGTTCCTTGGCGAAGATCATATCCGGCGTTAAGATGCTCGGCTCGGGTTTTTCGTCAGATGGTGTTGGCTCTTCGGTTTGAGCTTGGGCCAATTGCAAAGCACTCCAAGCCGCCAAGAGTGTGGCGGTGAATCGAATGACTTTGAAGGGGTAGGCTTTCACAACGTTTAGAGGTCTTTAAGGTTCCGTAGGGGGCTATAAAGAGTATAACGTCCACCTGCTCGGCTTAGTTGCATCAATGTACTGGCGATTGGCCGGTTTGCAAGGTTGGGGGCGACTTCTGCTTTTGATGTCCCCAAAAAAACGCCCGCTCCAATTAAGGAGGCGGGCGTTTGAAAATTTCGAATTAGGTTTCGAGTTCTATTTCTTTTTAGCTTCTTCGCGTTCCTTAGCTTCCTTGATCACTTGTTCAGCGACGTTTTTCGGGCAAGCTTGGTAGTGCGAGAATTCCATATGGAACTGTCCGCGACCTGAGGTCATCGTACGAAGCGAACCAATGTAACCGAACATTTCGGAAAGCGGCGCTTCGGCCTTGATCTGAACTGAGGTAGCGGTCGGCTCCTGAGACTTGATGATTCCGCGGCGACGGTTGAGGTCGCCGATGGCGTCCCCGATATAGGCGTCGCTAACGAATACATCGAGTTTCATGATAGGCTCGAGAATCTGAGGTCCTGCCTTTGGCATCGTCTGGCGATAGCCGGCGCGGGCTGCAGTTTCAAACGCGACTGCCGAGGAGTCGACAGGGTGATAGGAACCATCTACCAACGTAACCTTGAAGTCTACCGTTGGGTAGCCTGCGAGGACACCGCGATCGATTGAGCGTTTGAAGCCCTTTTCGATAGCTGGCCAGAATTCCTTTGGAACGTTGCCGCCGACGACCTTCGATTCGAACTGGAAACCTTCGCCAGACTCGAGTGGCTCGATGATGTAGTCGATCTTGCCGAACTGGCCAGATCCACCTGACTGCTTCTTGTGCGTGTAGCTGTCTTCGGTGCGCACCGTGATAGATTCGCGGTAGGCAACCTGTGGCTTTCCAACGTCAACTTCTACACCGTATGTGCGCTTGAGGATGTCCACCTTGATGTCGAGGTGAAGTTCGCCCATGCCCTTGATGATCGTTTCTTTGGAATCCTCGTCGGTTTCGACGCGGAAAGACGGATCTTCTTTAACCATCTTGCCGATCGCTATGGAGAGCTTTTCGGCATTGGCCTTATCGCGGGTTGCGATAGCGATCGAGATAACGGGGTCCGGGAAGACCATCGGCTCGAGCGTCGCAGGATTGTCTGGATCGCAGAGCGTGTGACCAGTCTGAGTGTTTTTCATCCCGAGAAGCGCAACGATGTCGCCCGCTTGAGCGGAATCGACTTCCTCGCGAGAGTCGGCATGCATCTCGACGATGCGGCCGATACGCTCGGTCTTGCCAGTGAATGTATTAAGAACGCTGGTACCTTTGGCTATCTTGCCTGAGTAGATACGAGTGAAGGTGAGGGCGCCGTACTTGTCATCCATGATCTTGAATGCCAAAGCACGGAGAGGCTTGTCGATGTCGACAATAGCGACATTTCCCGTTTCGTTACCTTCCAGATCGATTTCTGGCTGAGGCTTAACTTCAGTAGGTGAAGGCAGGTAGTCGACGACTGCGTCGAGGATGAGCTGTACGCCTTTGTTCTTAAAAGAGGAACCGCAGTAGGTTGGGAAGAAGTCTAGAGCGATGGTGCCCTTACGAACGCATGCCTTGATGTCGTCGATCGAGGGTTCGACTCCTTCGAGGTACGTTTCCATCAAATCGTCGTTTTGCTCGACGGCTGTTTCGATGAGCTTTTCGCGCCATTCTTCGACGTCGGCCTTCATGTCTTCAGGAACGTCGAATATGTCGTAGTTCAACGGATCGCCAGATTCGTCCCATATCCAAGCTTTGCGAGTGAGGAGATCGACGACTCCCTTGAGGTCGTTTTCTTTGCCGACGGGCAATACCATTACGATCGGCTTTGCTCCGAGCACCTCTTCGACTTGCTTGACGACGCGGAGGAAGTCAGCGCCGATACGGTCGAGCTTGTTTACGTAGATGATACGCGCAACTTCCGAATCATTAGCGTAACGCCAGTTGGTTTCGGATTGGGGCTCTACGCCGCCAGAACCACAGAATACGCCGACGCCGCCATCGAGAACCTTCAGCGAACGATAAACTTCGATAGTGAAGTCAACGTGGCCGGGAGTATCGATGATGTTGAATCGGTAGTCTTTCCAAAAGCATGTTGTAGCAGCGGACTGAATCGTGATGCCACGTTCCTGCTCCTGTTCCATAAAGTCAGTCGTTGCAGCTCCATCGTGAACTTCGCCGATCTTGTGGATCTTGCCAGTGAGCTTGAGAAATCGCTCAGTTGTGGTCGTCTTGCCTGCGT